>JABDFL010000028.1:563-14903 GCA_013286575.1 Candidatus Omnitrophota bacterium | reverse complement strand
AGATACAACGATGGAAAGGTCTGATTTCATCTCGTTAAATAAGGCACAGGTCAGCACGACCTTGGAGCGGTCGCCGTTGGCACGCAGATAATTCAAGACCCCTTCGACAGCCTCGGATGGATGCTAAAGACCGGCTTGCCGCAGACACAGCATTCTTTATCAAGCTTTTTAATAATTCTCTTCATAGTCAAATGCCTCCTTTGTTATTTTGTTTTTTTACGGGCCCGACACTTTTTGCAAAATCTCAAGAAACCTGGGATTGATTTTAATGCCCAACGATTCCACTTCATGCACATCTTCCCAGGCCCTGCCGTATTCTTTTAGCTGATAATAGGTGACCGCCCGGTTATAATAGGCTTCCGCATAATCAGGAGAAATTCCTATGGCCTCGTTGTAATCTGATATGGCTTTGGTGAAGTCCCCTTCCATACTATAAATATTCCCGCGGTTCATCAGCGCTTTTTCATAATCAGGATTATCTTCAATAGCTTTATTGTAATCAGACAACGCCCGGATGAAATTATTTTCTTCCTTGTAGATGTTCCCGCGATTGAAATAGGCTTCCGGATAGTCAGGGTTTAGGGCAATGGCTTTATTATAGTCTGACAAAGCCTGCGTAAGCTCGCCGTGTTTTTCATAAAAAATACCACGGTTATAATAAGCATCCGCGTAATCCGGTTTTATGGCAATGGCCCTGTTGTAATCCGACAACGCCTGGGGTGAATTGCCCTGTTCGCTGTAAACATTCCCGCGGCCGTTATAAGCATGTTCATAAAAAGGCCTTATGGCAATGGCCTTATTAAAATTGATCAGGGCATCACTAAGATCGCCTTGCTGGTCATAGGCAACGGCAAGGCTGTTGTACGGCCTTGCTTTATAAGGAGATTTTTGGATTACATCACTCCAGAGAGTCAACTGGTTTTGCCATACCTGATTGCGCTTATAGCTGGCGAGAGACAAGACCATAATAAGCACGATCAAAAACCCGGATAATATATTCCGGTTTTTAATAATATTCGCCAGGACGCAAACCGCTGACAGAAAAAACCCGAATGAGATCAAATACAATTTATGTTCAAAAATGACATGGGTCCGGGGTGCCGTATTGATGGAAAAGGTGATTAAGATCCAGGCCAGGCCAAAGGCGACAAGCGGCTGCTCTTTGCGCAGTCTAAAAATCAAAAAAACAATAAAACCGATCAGGCAAAGCCCCGCCAATGTCAGCGGCGGATGAAGAAGCCCTGTTGATAACGGATAATCGTAGTCCACGTTCTGGTTGACAGGCAGTATCAACAAGCGCATAAAAGTCAAAAACACGCGCATCTGGGTCAGGACATAATTGCCGCCGGTGATGATGTCCCCGTCGTGGGATGATGAGGGCGCAAGAAAATGAAAATAGACGGTAAGAAAATCAGTGCGTACTAATCTGATAAATAAAATAACGAACAGGGAGCCTAAACCAACTATCAGCAGATAAAGCTGCCAGGGCCTTAATTTCTTAAATTTGAATGGCTGCCTGTTCAACAAAATGAATTCAGCCGCTACCAGCATCAGGGGAACAGTCGCCACCACCTCCTTGGTCAATATCCCGAGGATGGCGAAGCCGGCGGAACAAACGGATAAAAGCATCCTATGTATATTGGAAACTGAAATGCGGGCGCAAAGATAACAATAAACCGTAGCCAGATAAAAAACCGTGGCCATGGATTCGAACCGTTGCGCGATATAGGTCACCGCCTGTGTCTGGCCGGGATGGACAAGAAAAAGCAAAGCAATGGCAAACGGAAGCTCTTTGTTTAACGCGGCCCCTCCCGCGATTCTAAAAAGCACGGCGGCGAGGGCCCAGACCAGTCCCGTCGCTAAAAGATGCACCCCGAAATTAAAAATGTGATAGCCCAGAGGATGCAGCTGGTTTAGGTGGTAATTAAGCGCGAAGGAATAAAATCCCAGGGTGCGGGTCTTGGGAAAGACCTTCCAGATATAATGCACATGGTCAAATCTTTTGATATAGGGATTGTTGACGATAAAATTAAAATCGTCAAAAACAAAATTAAACCCGAATGTCTGGCCATAGACGGCCAGGCCTAAAAGGATAAGGATGAGCCATCGCAAAAAAGGACGGACCATGTCCATCGGATTTTTTAAAGAAATAGCCTCCTCGGCGGCTTTGGCACGAAGCCCCCCTAAGCCATGATTCGCAAGCCTTATGTTGACCCTTTTATCTTTGCGCAAAGTAGATGATGCCCTTGCCTAAATTAACTCGGATTCTTTATATATAGAACAACGTCTGCCCTTTGTCAACTTTAAAGGCCATCGCGTAAAATGACCGCTTGTTTTATTCTCCACTATGATCCGAAATGATTTTAACTGGATACGGGGGCGTTTTGACTTGAATCCGTAAGGCCAAGGAATATCCGTAAGTCCGTCATCGGCCGGATATTGACAATGACTGGCGTAAATCCTGAAGCGTTTTGTATGCGCTGAAGCATGGCAGGGTCTACATTAAATTTAATTCCATTACTGCTGTTTTGTATATTCAAATCCATTTTGTTGGGGTCAAAGTCAATACCGCCATTTCTTACCATGGCTAAATCTTTTTTATTGGCCAAAGACGCTTCGGCATAGAACGCCCCTTCGTAATCCCCATCCTGCTCATCAATTACCCGTACGGAAGGAAAAACAGCTTTCAATAATTCAACTGGTGAATTATTGGGCGGAAACATCCTCAAAATTCCTTTTTTATCCATAATGGTTCTTAACTGCATCAGATGAACTATGCTTATTTCTCTGGGACTTTTTTCAAGAAGGTGGTGGATCCCCAAATGGCTATAAATTAAACGGACCTTCTTGCCTTCCAAATATTTTATATCCGTAATAAATGTTATTCCTTGAGGGGCTTCTTTCCATTCTGAATACAATTTATCCGAAAATCCGATAAGTTCCACATTATCTATTTTAAGCCTTCCCAATTCTTTTTTTAAAGCAACTAAGCCTGTACCATCACCACAGCCCCAATCTAATACATCAATCGGGATCTTTGCATCTTTGCGATCCTTGGCAAAACCCTGGATACTTTCTAATAATTTAAGACGCTCGTTGAGTAAACTAAAACCGGTACTATTGTAGCCCCAATGTTCTGCGGGCTGTAATTGTGACCCGCCTGATTGAATAGTGATTTTATAATCATTGGGACCCTCTTCAAAAGCCGACACATCAGCCTCACTAATATTGGCAGGTAAGATCAGCTTGGCCCCACCGGCAAATACAACTTGGCGAAATGTCAAATGTAAGCCAAATTTAGCTAAAGAGAAATAGGCATGACACAAACGGCTAAACTCATCTTCCCTAATGGTCACCTTCTTCATTTCTTCACTGATCGTTTGTTCGGTGATTCCATTGGCATCTTGGCCATCATTTAAATGTAAAATAAAACCCATTAATTCATAAAAAGACCATGTATTGCCAAAAGTAGTTACATAATTACTATTGACCGGTAAAACATAAATTCCTTTCGGAGTTATGCTTACACTATGGGCTATTTCCCGTCTCTGCAAATACCTGATAAATCCCCCTGTGATTTCACTTAGCTTATCAGCATCTTCCCCCTGAAAAAACAAGCCATTAGCAGGATAGCCGTCCAATCGTTCAACTGAAATCCCATCATCAAGATAGAGACTTGTAGTTTTAGCGTTCTCTAAAGGGGATAATCCTGCAGGCACCACAAATCCTTGCATATGGAAATGATTTACGGAAGCGCCTGCTTTAAGACTGTTAAAAGCCAGACGAAATCCTTTCAGAGGTTGATTGCGGACTATTCCGATAGCCAATTTCAAGTCATCTTCTTGAATAATTTGAGGCCGATCTTGACTACGTTGCAGAACAAAAAGAACGTGCTTTTCCGCAAAGGGCCATAACTGCTTTATTACTGTTAATGTCTTGCCTTGAAACATCCCTTCCCAGAGAATTTCATCAGAAGGGATCTTATTAAAATTAAAAGCGTCGGGGTCAAAAGGCGTTGTTACACTTTCAAATGGCCGGGCAGGTTGACGTCTGCCTTTTCGTCCTGGGGCTGTGACCAGATAAAAACGTCCCCGTTTTTCTATTTTAATATTAGAAGGCTGGACCTCATCCCAAACGGTTAAAAGAGATTTATACGACCCGCTTTCAAAATCGCCATCAATCGCCTTGGCATTGACCTCAATAGTCATCGCATTATCCAGCCTTGGCAATGAACGTGCGTTTGAGTTTCCTTGGTATGCTTTTTCAATTTTATCCAGATCTGCCCCTCCTGAAAAATATTTTCTTGGAAATATTCCCTGTTTCTTGATATCCGAAGCCTGGGAGTCCAAAGGAATATCTTCTCTGATATAGTTAAAAACACCCTTCTTGAAAGCTTGGAGATAGCGTAAATAAATCTTTTCGTCAGCCTGTTTGTCGTCAACATCAATGCCGGCAATTTTGGCACGGCCTACATAAGCCCTGCTCATAATGCTGTCTTTGATTTTATGTTTAAACCACGTAGCCAAAATGAGTGAATTATAAACCTGTCTAAGTTGGGCAAAATTCTGGCCCTCATTGACTTCTTTCTCAAGGGCGGGGATAACAATTTGACGGATGATTTGGGAACCCAAAGCATTGATGCCACTTTTACTCTGACCACCTGCCCCATTTTCGAATATATGAACGGAAGTATTCTTTTCAAGCGCGAGATAGTCCTGTTCAAGCATGACTTTTAATTTGCTATCGACAACAAAAGCTGATTCTTTGTTTTCATAGACTGTGGCCTTTTCTGGAACAATCCAGACTTTATTAAAGGTATTCACTGGTACATTGGTTGTGCCATACCGCTTCATAGCTTCGGCATAAACCTTGTCCCAAAACTCTTTACCAATTTTATTTTCAGGGTAAATCAAAGACGCTGTAATTTGTTTGAGCATGTAATCCTCGGCCAATAAGTCACGGCCCATTTGAGTTTGACCAAAATCCTCTGGCACAATACGGTCTTTTTCATACGGTGAAAGATTGACCCACAGATCCTTTTCAGGCACGGTCAACGAAGCTAAAAAATACTTGATCAATCTGCTTGATTCATTTTTAAGCTGGCCATTAGCTAATTTGCTATCGCCTTTATCAAGGATGAAATCAAAACGGAATGGATTGTCAGGATAAACTTTAATACCTTTAAGTACGGGAGGGTTAAAAGCAGGGCTTAAATTGACCATTATACCCGGCACGGGTAAGGTCAAATATTCTTGGGCGTGGGACGAGTGCAAAGGGCTTCCCAAAAATGCAAAAATAAGCCCTGCCACGATAAGTCGTTTAATGTTCAAATGCCGCGCCATGGTTAAACCATAGCATATATTTATATACATTGCCAAAATTTCAATGGAAGTCCTGGATCTTAAAAAACGCGCCTGGGTGGACTCGAACCCCCAACCCTCAGTTCCGAAGACTGATGCTCTATCCAGTTGAGCTACAGGCGCAGGATATTCCTTAAACAGCAGCTACCCGTTTTTTAAGCCTGGATTTCTTGAACTTGGCCTGCAGCTCTTTTTCTTTGTCTTTATTGCCAACAACCAAATCTTCTTCAGGGGCAATGAAGCGCTTGTCCTGACCCAGGACCTTTATCCGGTATTGAAACTCAACCCCTCGTTCGCCGGTGTATAACATCTTTAATTTTGTCACCCCGTCAACAAGGCCTTCATACCCTAATATTTTATGCTTGACCAATGTATCATTTTCTATCATCTCGATCCTCCGATTAAATAAATCCTGCCGGCAAGCAGGTGTCCTTTTAAATGACATGCCAGGAAAATATATCATACCACAAAATACCAGCCAATGAACGAATCACTGTCCCAGAGTTTTTTTAGGGCTAACGGCCTACAAGTTCAGCAAACAACGCTGTTTGACTGGCGGGTTTGATGGAAAGGATAACAGGGTCTAAACCTTCAATATCGCTAAATCGGGCCAGGTCCTGCCGGCTAAAGATTGGTATTCCATTCCCATCCCGCTTAATGGTCATGGCAAGGTTAGCGGAGTTTAGGTCAATACCGCCTTTATCTAGTTTATATTGCCCTTTTCCACTCATCGCCGCATCAACCGCATGAAATAAAATAACGGTAACTTCCCCCGTAACAATATTTAGTGAAAACGAAGATATAAGCTTAGTCGGCAAAGGCATTTTGAATCTATTTAGCAGTTCACTTAATTGTCCCCACCGCCCACGCATTATTCCCGGAGCAAAGCGCATAACGAATTGATTGCCATCAATACCTTCGATATCGCCCCAAAATCCCAACTTTCCAAAAATATTATTGCGTAATGATGCCGCCTCTACCGCCATCGCCCCATCCGCCCCTGCCTTCCCCTCCACCCCCATCATCGCTGCGTCAGCTACCAAAGCCCTTATACTAGGAAGAACCGAATGACTGAAAATAGACAGTATATCTGAATTAAATGTCTTGCTTCCTTCTCCCATTTCTGCCTCAAATTCAGGATCCTCAAACCAAGGTTTCATCCATATATGTTCTTGAACAAAGGCTTTTTGAATACGTTCCGAAGGGTCTTGGGCAATAACATCTGCCAAAACTAATTTGAAATTATTATCTACCTCGTTTACTGACATCTTTGTGATTGCTTTCACGGCCCGCCAACGCTGCAATTCATCAGGGGAAACTAAAAGCTGTGAGAAAGGTGTTTCAACAGCTGACATAAAACCGCTTTCGATTTTTGCAAAAGGCTTATACACCACATTGAGATACCCTGGACTGATAAATTCATCTTGGATGACCTTGGCATTAATCTTTCTAACTTGAGGGTCATACACCGAGGAACCTTTTGGCAACCGACCCAGTTCATCATTGTAAAGCGTAATACCTTTCCAATGATCAGTGTCAAAATCCAACTTACGTATGGCATCGTTCACCTGAATTTCCGTAATCCCCTTATTTGATCTGATAAAATGTCTGGCATCACTCTGCATATTGAATAACCAATAAAGCCAAAGATCATCCATCGAAGGGATGGGTTCATTGTCTTCTCTGGGGTGGTTATGGATTGAAATATCAAATAAGGGGTAGGGCAATGTCTTGTCAGTATCATATTTCAATGAAACATTACGCTGATCCCCTTTCACTATGATCCATTCATGGGTCCCACGAATCCTTAATAACAAAAATTCATACCCCAATTGGTTAAAATCAGGGTTCTCAAGTTCAGCTAAAATTTCTTGGTCATCTGCATGGAAAAGAAATAGTTCTTTTTGTTCTGATTCCGTTTGGTTAAATTTTTTAATAGCTTCCCCGAATGAATATATTTTTGGAATAACAAACATATTTCGATGTAACCTTTCCAAATAGGTCTTATACGTTTTATTGATTGAGAGGACATTCATCGCCCCATCCGCCCCCAACCGCGTCACCGCAACATCAACAGGGGACACATATTTATATGAAACTCCATCCCTGAAAGCCTCCATTCTTTTTACCATTTTTTGCATCTCATCAAAATCACTAATTTTCGCTTGCTCTTCCACCAAGTCTTGAAATTCCCGATCGAAATCGTTTCTGGTCAATTCTTTCCCATCTTTGACAATATTGGTGCTTGCTAAGATTACATTTCTAGCTTCTGCGGTTAACTGCCATTTGTCATCGACAAGGGACGACAATTCCTCAATTTCTGATACGGTATACTGCTGACGTATTGATGTGCCGGCGTAATGCGCTATTTTCTGCATAATCGGATCGCTTGGATCCGATTTCAAAAAATCGAGCTCTTGCAAAATAACACCCAACTGATCAACTCTGATCTCAAATCCGTTTCTTAATTTGACTTTAAAAGGAAAAAAATGGGTGCCATCTGCGTCTTGTATAACCGAAGCTTTTAAAACAATCCATGCATCTTTTACCATTTCTCCTGATTTAAAATAAAAAAAAGTAGCCGATTTCATCCCGGAAGAATCTCCAATACCCCCTAAAGCTTTCATGACATCATCAGGGGACTTAGAAGCATATATTAACTTTAAGAACTCACTAAATAGCTGATTTATTTCCAGGTTAGATAATAACAATCTGGCGATCTTAATATAGTAAGTAATCTTGCTCAATTTTATAGAAGCACCATTTACATTTATCGATATATCAGCTAATTGCTCAGGATATAATCCTTCAACTCGTGTCCTATTTTCTTCTGACATTGCCTTGTCAGTTACCCGCCCTGCCTTCATCGCCGCATTTTGTGTCGGCACGTCCCTTGATTTCATTGGACCGTCTCCTAAAGTCAACAAATATACGCTCTCGTTAGGTCTTGTGATATCATCTGTCGTCGGATATCCGATAATATTTCCATGGAACACCCCCCGGATCGTGAACCCCTGCTCTTTAATAAAAGGTGTGAAATGGTTAAAATAATCGTGATCGGATTCATGCATGCGCATTAAAACCAAGGCCCCTTGTGAAGCAAAAGCTTTTGCTTCTAAAATAATTTCGTTAATACGATCAGGATACGGGGCATTGATAAAAATGACATCAACTTTATGTCGAGGGCCAAATTCCTGGGCTAATTGTCCTGGTTTTCCTTTTGCCAATTCTCGAATTCCACCTTGGTGTACAGAAAATAAGGCATCCTTGTTTAAAGAAATAGCGGTATCAATACCCTGATAAACGCTGATCACATCCAGCAAGAATTTTTCTGGATTTGTATCTCCACTGCCTAAATCCATAATCCGCAATGGTCCCTGGTGAGGGTATAATTGATTCAAAAATTCGCTAAACGTAATATCGGCAAATTGATATTCAACAAACCACTTTCGATCGAACCGACCTCTGGCATTCATCGCCCCATCTTTTGATTCTTTATTAGAGATTTGTCCGATACCATTTTGGGCATTATCAGTAATTTGGGCAAGATCTATACGTTTTCTTAGGTTAACAAAGATCTGGGGAGATTTCCCCTTAGGTTCGTCATAGTTAAATGCTTTATAGGGATGGAAGAAAACATTAATATCAAAACCAGAAGAAACCTTACGAGAAGCATCAACTATTATCCGTTTTATTTCGTTCTGATCAACTTGGGATTTAAGTGATAAGCTAAAAATGACCTTAAACCTGAATCGAGGATCGACAATTTGTGAAATTAATTGTCCTCCAAGCATTTCCCCAAGACATGTTTTTATCTGGGTTAGTATGTCCCGCTTTTTACTTGCCACGTCCGGCACATTACTTTGGATAAAATTCTTCAAATCCCAATAACGGGTAAATTTATTATAAGAATGACCTTTACGTGTATATTGGTCTAACATGACTTTCTTCACCCACACATCAGTATTAACTTCCGTGTTCCCTGCTTGCTGTACATTTCTTCCTAAATCATGCCCCACTTCAACAAATTCAATAGGGCCGCCATTCTTTGCCCTGACTAAAATATCGGTTTGTGCCAATTTTCTACGGATATTAAAGGTAACATCCAGCTTGAAAGCCAGCACTTCGTAATTCTCATCATCCTCCAGAATTGACGCATTATACAACACCCCTGCCGCATGCGCAGGCCCCTCATTCCACACCAAGTCAGAAATAATCCTTTTTATACCGGGAATTTGTACATACCGCGCTATTAACAGAATTAAATCATCCGAATATTGACCATTATTATTAATGGAAATGAAATCTTCCAGAGCCTGCCGGTCATTTTTAAGCACCTGCACGATCTTTAACTGTGCCCGTTGTACATTCATCGCCCCATCTGCCCTTTGCCCCCCTGTCTTCGTCATATCTTTTTCAGAATCGGCAGGCGTCATGGCATTATCCGAAGACATCCCCTGGGTCATATTTTCCACTTGCCTAATTTGTGCGGATTCAACATATGTCCTTTTTCCGTCTTTGTCTTCAATATTTATGCCTGCTAATTCTCCACTATTAAAGCCGTCCTTCCCTTCAACTTTTAACACCTGCCATCCCGAACTCTCAGTAAAATACCGTTTCAGATAAAAAACCCCCACCAGAGATCCTTCGGAAGGGCCATTATCTTGCCAAACTTTCATTTGATCATCATAGTTTGATACTCTTACGATCCATCCAATTTTCCCTTTATTTGAGTTCCCGGGTTTATTGTCCCTGTTAGCTTTAAAAGCTACCACATTATGACCATCCGAGACCATCGCTGAATTGTAAAAAAGAACACCCCTCTGCGGATGCAGCAATCCTGGGATTACATTAGTGTCTTCCAGGGGCAACAGCACTACCCAATTTCTTTTCGAGTTATTCAAACGACGGCTGATGTCTTGCGCTCTTTCCCGTTGAAAAAGTATATTTCTGTAAACGGCATAATAATAACCCTCGGCATACTCCAATATTGTTTTGTCTTGAAATTCTTTTTCAGGAGAAAATGACCTCAGACCATCTAAACTATTTGAATTCCTTTCCACCTTTTGAATAAAACCGCCTATTTTACCTATTTCTTCCTGCGATTCTGGTGGCGACTTTCGGCTCTTCAAATCAACTAATCTTTGCCGGTTAGAATCTATTTCTAAGAGGATTTCTTCTGATAATGAATCAGAACCACTGCTCTTTAAAGGCATGATGTTGTAGATGTTGTTCTTATCGGCAAACCAAATGCCGGGACCAACTAAATACAAAATAAAACTATCGGCAACCTCATCCGCGTTTTTAATGCCCAAACTGCTTAAATAATCAGCCAAGCCTTTTTTTATGCTCAAACAATTTCTGGCAATATATACTTCATCTGGCGTAACATCTAAAGCGACCCCCTCTATACTTTTTCCAAAATCTCCAACGGCTTGCTCAAACTTCTTAATTTCTCTTTCGTAATCCTCCAATACCGCCTGAACGTCCGCATCTTTAAAGAATCCTTCCCACGCATCTTTATCAACATATCTTGATTCATAATATTGCAATAATAAGTTCTTCGTATAATCAGATACCGGCAATTCATGCTTGTATTCAAAAGGTATAAAAATAACATTTTCCGCTTTTACTTCACCAGTCAGAGCCCACGAGACTCTTGGAACACTGCCACTGGCAGCCAAAGCCAGCGCCCCTTTAAACAAACCCCTTCTGCCTATCCCTAAAGCATTCATCGCCGCATCTGCCGCGCCTCGCCCCCCCGCCATCGCCGGATCATAAGAATCTCGAACCATTCCTTTATACTTGGCCACACTCCAAACGAGTCTAAATAGTTCATTATGTTTAGGGGTTTCGGATTTTTTAAATCTGGAAAGCATTTCTGCAACGGACATAACATCCAATAGTTTTTGAGCATACTCGTAATCCTCAAAACTTAAATCGGCATATAACCCGTGCCATCTGGAATCCTTATCGCTGCCTATAAGGGGGATATAGAAATTGATTCCATTGTGTCTATAATAATGAACGTGCGCTTTAGTTTCGGAAAGGCCTTCTATAATTTCATTTGAAGGTATAAGAAAATCTGCGCCATTTTCAGAAAGCAAAAAATCACTAACCTCTATTAGTTTGGTCAAAGCATACCCAGTGAGTTCCATTAAGGCAAAATGCGAATTATTTATTCGTCCATATCGCCCACGCACCAGGTCTGTTAATTGAGCAGTGAGTTGACGCAGCTGCGCGTTATTCTCTTGCGCACTGTTCCATAAAAGACTTTGTTGCAATTGGTCAATCAAAGCGATCGTTTTATTACGGGAGCGTTCGTCACTTAATTTGTCTTCTAAAATAATTAATTTCAATCTTTTGAGCATTGTCGTTGTTATGGGAACATTTTCCACATTCATCGCCGCATCAGCCCCCAACCCTATCATCGCCGCATTGCCTTGTTGCTGATATTGTCGTTCAGACTCTTTTACGCGTTGGTATCCGTCATCATATGAAAGCCATGGTTTTTTACTATTGCCGGTATAATAATGCATATCTGTAGTCTGATATCCGAAGGTTCCCTGGGCCACATCGAGGACTACTGGATGGCCTAAGCTGGTTTCATAAACAGCCCAGCCATGACCCAACCCGCGAATATAATAGATGCGTCCCAATAAAATCCCTTCTTGAATAAACCGCTCAATAAGAGCCGCGGTCAAAATCCCCATATGTCGACAGACACCGCCAGTTTCGATCGTATCTCCGATTAGCACTGTATTGCCCTTTTCATGTTGAGGGACCATATCATCGAATTTTACTTTCTCAGCGATTTCATTGAATATTTTTTCAATGAGCTCTCCCTTTAGATTGCCCTTAACCTGGATTTTCGTAACCTCACTGCTAAGCCTGCTGCCTGCCAGGGAATTTTTAATCCGGTAATACATCCTCCTTAAATTCGTGTCCCTTAAAAAATCAACTTTAATGAGCTCGCGCGCCGCTCCTCGCCCGCGGCTGACCCCGCCGTCGATTTTATGCCCGTATGAAGTAAACACGGTACTAATCTCAAAAACAGAGCCATCTTTAGGGGCATCATAGCCCGCACTTGGAATCATTTTTACTGGAATGGGATAATCAACAATTGTTCCTTCTCTAGAAGACCGATTAACCCCGTCTTGTAAGGTGATAATATCACCAACCCTTGAAACTCTCAGGTGTCCGGGAGAAATGTTCTGATAAAAGCTATCTGCTGTAAACGGCGTGAGATAAGCACTGCCCACAAGAACTTGCCCACCATCATCCAGGGCTTGTACATTTCCCTTTTCATCAATAATGACATAATGAACCCCATAGCTGATTCTCCCGCGTAACTGGGGACCCAATTCACTGGTTTTTAAAATCCATAAGTAAAGTTCATCACCTAAGCTGAGCCCAATTGGGCCTTGGTATTTGACCGAAACTTTTTGTCTCTCTTTTAATGCTATCTCGTAGGTTTCTCGGATAGGAGCAATTTCATCTTCTGTTGGCGCAGGACTCACATGGTTCATCGCCGCATCTCGCCCGCCTTCCCCCGTTCTCGTCGTATTAGCCCTTGCTTTACTTGGCAAAATAAACATAAAATGCATCTTATCACGCCTTTTTTCAACTTTTCTATCTACTCCGGTAATATGGGCAGTTAGATTCGTATAAAACTTTATGGCTGGATTGTCTCCGACAGGGGTGTCTAAAGTTACTTGTGAGATGTAATTATCGTAAGCATAATCAAAAGCTTTTTGCATAAGTTCTGTACCTATATGCTGTCCTTGGTAATCTGGGCGCACTGCAATGTAAGAAATATAAACTGGAGTACGATATATCTGTTTTATTTCATAAAATATGTACCCTACAATCCTCCCATCCGCAATTGCCAGGGCATACTTCGAATTCGGCTTTAAGTTTGATAGGACCTCTTTCATCACCCTCAATGCTTTTTCATCGGGGAAATAATATTCCTTTGAATAAGCTGCCCATGTTACGTCCTCGATTTGAGTCATCACTGTGTCTAGATCACCAAATTCAGCGGCATCATCAATGATTTGAACATCCATCGCCGCATCAAAAATATTTAATACATCTTTGGCTACCACTATACGAATGGACTTGGCTTGCCGCCATTTATCGATTTCTTGGATATCTTCAGGAGTTAATTGACCTTTGACTTTAATCCTCTTCAAAATCCTTTCTTTTTTTTCTACCTTAGAAACGGGACCAATCAAATCAAGCCTCAAAATTCTTAATTCCAAATTGATATTTCTTATATCGTTATCTCCCAACCTTCTCTGGAGATTTAGATAAATAGTCATTGGGGCCACCATGCTCTTTCCCATCGGCCGGGGATTAACCGGATGGATCAATTGCCTTAATTTAGGTATAACTTCTTTCTGGATTCGAGTGACAAGGGTTTGCATATAATTTTTCTCGTAGGCATAAGCCACAAGATGATCATCGGAAAAAGCTACCGCCGTTTCATTTCGCACGTTAATCAATTTTAAATGCTCGTCCTGCAACAATACCTCTAAAAATCCCTCCCTTAATTCAGGATCGCTTAAATCAAATTGAATCAATGCTCCTTTTAATGCCAAACTTTGGGTCAATTCTTGCAGCGCTTGAACCTGGCGCTCAAGAGGTGTTCCTTGCCATTGAACTAATATCTCATCGGCGGCCATCGCCCCATCTGCCACCATCGCTGGATTTATATTTGAGAAAACAAAAATAGTTGTTTTTCTTCGAGCAAAAGGCCCAGCGACCCAAGCAGTTAGAGGATATCCCCTAGGTGAATGTGTTACAACACCTTGATAAACAAATCCCTGTTTTATGAATGCCCTCCTCATACGTCCTTCTCTGTCAATTTGATTTAAAAAACTCATGCTAACCAAAACCAAAGCATCTTTGGATGCGAATTGCTTGGCCTCGGCAGCATACTCTTGATAAGCGGGTATAGAATCGTTAGGAGCATTGA
>JABDFL010000028.1:0-553 GCA_013286575.1 Candidatus Omnitrophota bacterium | reverse complement strand
ATTTTTTGTTTAAGCTATGTTTGCGCGTGATTTCATCTGGCGTACCTAACTCAACAGTTTCAGAAATATATCTATCTCGAGACCCCGATGAATCAGATCGCTTACCTTTATACTTAAAAAGGCCTTTATGATTTAAAGCATATGCTGCTTGGATTTCTAAACCAGAATTTTGGGTCATCAAATCCCCCAAGAAATTTACATCGAATCCCTGATCAGCACTTCCCAAATCCATGACCCTGAGTCTTTTATTACCAGTAAGAGGATAAATTCCATTTAGAAATTTAGACACAGTCAATCGAGGGGAATTCCAATGAAGCTTAAGCCAATCCAAATTAATTTTTCCCCTTGAAGATCTTTCTTCTTCCCCACTACTGACCTCACTATCATTTTCCCCTCCCATCGCCTCATCTCGCCCGCCTTCCAAAGCTACGACGGCCACATCATCCCTAGGCATATCTTCTTTTACCTCTTGGTTGCCCATAGCTGAATCCCGCGTAATATCGATCACGTTATGCCCAAAAGTAGTCTGAGCCATATCAAAACTACCAGTCCC
>JABDFL010000027.1 GCA_013286575.1 Candidatus Omnitrophota bacterium | reverse complement strand
ATATATCCTTCCGGACATGCCCATGAGCGACGGCATCAATGAAAAAGCCACCAGGAAAAAACTAAAGCTCGCAATTTGTGAAAAAGTAAACTTAGCGTCGGGATAAACAACCGGGAGCATTTTAAACCCGGCCTTTTTATAGTCCTCTTTATAGATCCAGGCAATGGCATAAAAATGCGGGTGCTGCCAGGTAAAGAGAATTAAAAACAGTATCCAGCCGCCGGGGTCTAAATGGCCCGTGGCCGCGGCCCACCCTCCCAGCGGCGGAATGGCGCCGGGAATGGCCCCGATAGTGGTGTTAAGCCAGGTCAACCGTTTCATGGGAGTATACACTAAGGTATATAAAAAGCAGGTCAATAAGCTTAAAAAAGCCGTTAATAAATTCACCTTCCAGCAAAGTATCAAAAGCCCGATCAAGACCAGACTGATGCCAAATCCCAAAGCTTCGGCCGGAGAAATGACCCCCATCGGGATCGGCCGGTTTTTGGTGCGCTGCATCAGGGCATCCACGTCACGCTCAAGGTATTGATTGAGCACTGTCGCTCCCCCGCAAGTTAGGGCAGAGCCAAGGAGCGTATACAGCAAGACCAGGGGCTGGTGAAAACCGCGGTCAGCAAAATAAAAACCCAGGGCCGTCGTTACTAAAACCATCATCACGATGCCGGGTTTAGTCATGCGCCAGTAAGACCTATATAAATTTAATTTTTTCATTCTTTCATTGTTATTGTTTTAAATTGCCGCCAGGTCAAAGGGGATGCGCGTAAGACCATTAAAAATGACAATCCCAAAACGATCGCACCCGTAGTTACGTGCATGGTAGTAGTATATACCTCTTTATGACTCAAAACAGTAGAAATCCCTAAAGTGATCTGCAGGACCACCGCGATATTAAGCCAATACACGGTTTTAAGGACCATGGGACGGTCCAAACATTCTTTGTAAACAACATGATTGAGCCACAAAATATTAACGAGGATCAAAAAAGCCCAGCAGCGGTGCGTCAGATGGACCATGACCTGGGCCATGTTCACAGGGTCCAGGTTATTTTCAAAGCGCCATTCATTGATGCGGCTGAGCCACGCCTGATCAAAAGCAGGAAATAAAGACCAGCCCATCGTCGGAAAATCCGGTATGGCCAGGCCCGCCTGCGCGTGGCGCATGATGTTGCCTATGATCAACTGGACATAAACCATGAACATTAAAAGCAGGGCCAGGCGTAAAACCCGCGGATTATACCCCTCTTCTTCCATGTTCCAGCGCTGATGGCGCTCGATGGATAAAGCATAAGCAATAAAAATGACGATGAGAAAAAAAGTCTGGGCCAGCACCCCGTGAAAAGTGGACAGCCACACCGGTAAAAAAAAGAGCACGGTCAACCCGCCTAAAACACCCTGAAGCACAACTGTCAAAAAGGCAAATATGCCCAAACGCCTGGTCCACACAGGGATGTCCTTACACCAAAGCAGCCATAAGGCCAGCGTCAAGGTCAAAAGCCCGACGATGGAAGCCAGCATGCGGTGGGTGTGTTCATATTTGATCCCCCCTGCCATTTTATTCAGAGGATAGGCAAACATGAATTTACCGTAAGTGGTGGGCCAATCAGGCACAGACAGGCCCGAATCGGTGCTTTTTACCAAAGCACCAAGGGCGATGAGAAACAGGGTTATAACGCAAAGAAATTTAGAAAAACGTCTGAGCGCTGTGAGTTGTGCCTGCATGAGAGAGTTTTCGTGTGGACTTATATTTTAAGCAATTTCATCATGAACCAATACAAGGCAGCGAGCATGACGATGACCGAAGTCAGTGACGCAAGCATATAGAAGAATTCTTTGGGTTCAATCCCGGGATTCACGATCTGAGTGCGGTCTACCCCGTTCACAGACAAAATATAAGCCTCTAAATCAGCGATCTGCGCCTGGGTCAAGGTATTAGATTCACCAAAATTAGGCATGCTTGGGCCGCCTGCCTCAAGAGCAGGAGCGCCGTGTTGAATGAATTGGTCAATATGCTCAACAAAGGTCTGGGGATCTGAGTTAAAAACATTGCGATTAATAGGATTAAGGGAAGGAACACCTTTGGGGGCGCCATTCATAAATCCCGTAAATCCCGGCGTCATGGGATTGCCATGAGGCCCATGGCACATGATACAATTTTGATGGAACAAAATGGCCCCATGGTCAGCGTTGCCGATAATACCGGTGGCCTGGACACCCTGACCGCTGCTGCCGGCCGGGGTAGAGCCTTGATCACTGCCTGCTGCTTCTGTTTCACCCGCAGCCAACGGCGTTGCCGCTCTGGTCGATAAACTGCTTAAAAAGGCGATCACCGCATTCATCTGATCATCTGTCAGGCGGCTGGAAAATGAAGGCATGATACTTAAAGGATTATGCGCCTGCGGGTTGGTCAATTGGGTTTTTAACCAATCTGCCGTCGGCTTGTCTTTTTGGATCGCCATGATCAAATCAGGACCGGCCTTGGTACTGGTATGGCCCGTGATCGTATGGCATTGGATACAACCTACAGTATTAAATAACTGTTCCCCATATTTTGCCGAGGCAGAAGCATCTGCCGGGGCACCGGCAGCTGCCGGCGCCGGAGGCGGCGGTGCAACTGTTTTAGGAGGAGTAAGGCTCTCGATATACTCGACCAAAAGACCAACGTTTTGATTACTCAATTGGGCAAAAGGCGGCATAATCGTGTGAGGATTATGTGTTTGGGGAGATATCAGTTGAGTATATATCCATTGGCGCGAACGGTTGTCTTTAGTCGAAGACAGGTCCGGCCCTTGCTTATTACTGGCAACACCCGTCGTGGTATGGCATTCCGTACAGCCTAAAGTTTTAAAGAGCTCCGCCCCTGTCTTACGTTCACCGGCATTGGCCGCAACCAGCGCTTCGTAGCGCGCAGCCAGGGCCAATTTTTGATTTTCATTTTGAGCAACATTCTGTACCACCGCAGGCTCCATTTGGGCCAATTCAGCAGGGCTCCTGTAAATATAGCCCAGCCATGTCAAATACAAAACAATGCCCACAAAAGCAAATCCGCTTAATACCACAAACCCGCGTTTAAAAGGGTTCTTTTCAGGGCTTTTATCAACGAAAGGCAGGGAAGCAAAAAGTAAAATAATGATCAACGGCACACCGGCCGTTCCCAACGGTTCCAGAGGGCCCGGGCAGAATTTCAATATTTGATAAAGGAAAAGAAAGGTCCAGGCGGGTTTAGGAGATACCAGCGTGTCCTTGGGATCTGCCAAACCGGAAAACGGCGCCGGAAAAAAAGCAGAAAGATAAACCAATAAAAGGAAAATCAGAAATGTCACCACAACATCTTTAAATATTTGTTCCGGCCAGAAATACCCGACCTTTTTACGTTTTTTCTCATCCCACGGGCCGGACTCACCGTATTGACGGAAAGCCACCAAATGCAGCATGACAAAGCCACCGATGGCTGCCGGAAGAATGGCCACATGCAAAACATACATACGCAACAGGGCCAACTGCCCCATTTTATTAGCACCCTGCAATATCGCCTGCGTAATGGGGCCTACGATAGGCACAGAGCCGGCAATCCCGATGCCCACCTGCCCTGCGAAATAACCGTCCTTATCCCAGGGAAGCACCGGGCCTGTGAACATGAACAAAGCGGTCAGGACGATCAGGACAATACCGACGAGCCATACCATTTCCCTGGGCTTTTTATAGGAACCCCAGATAAAAACGCGCAGGCAATGGAGGCCCACGATGATGGCAAATAAAGTGCCGCCCCAATAATGGATGCCATGGATAAGCCATCCAAAAGGCACCTGCAGGCGCAGATAATTCAAGCTGGAATAAGCATAATCAACGGTAGGGACATAATAAAAAAGCTGCCAGATACCGGTGATGATCTGTATGCTCAACAGGAACATACAGGCAGAGCCTAAGGTATAGGAAAACCGGGTGCCGCCGGGGATCTCTTCATGCAGGAATTCAGCGCCTGCTTTGATCAATCCGGTGCGTTCATCGATCCAGTCTTTAACAACATGCAGCAAAGGTTTTTTCTGAGAATCTTTCATTATGCCTCGATCTTTTCAGGAATGCCTGCTTTAAATAATTTGTACTGCACGTACAGCTCCCCGCCTTCGATCTTATAAGGAAGAGTGTCCAAAGGCCTTGGCGCCGGCCCTGCGATGCATTTGCCGTCTTCATTAAAGACGCTGCCATGGCAAGGGCAGGCAAATACATCCTTGGTGCTGTCAAAATTATACCGGCAATTTAAATGCGGGCATAACGTCGAATAAACGGTCGCCTTGTCCGCGGCATGTTTGATCACCCAAATATCATAAACCACCTTGGTCGTTATAAAAGCCTGCGTATCCACATCTTCAGCCGTCGTCATTCTCGTCGGTGTTCCGGTGGGGATTTTAGGAAAATTGGGGACTTTAAGGAATTTACCTGCTGCCCCTTCATTACTGGAAGGGATCAAAAAAGAAACCAGCGGCCATGTCAGGGCAAGGCTTAAAAAACCTAAAATCGCCGCAGTCACGCCTTTTATAAAATCACGCTTTTGAATGTCCTCGGGGTCTTGGGATCTTGGAGTAGGGGTATGATTAGTCATGGATTCCTTTATTTTGCGCTATCCATTGGTCAAAGTCACTCTGGCTGACGACGTTAACAATGCCTCTCATGCGGTAATGCCCCACACCGCAAAGCTGGGAACACGCTATCTCATAGGACCCCAGTTTATTAGGCGTAAACCAAACGTGGGTCGTCATGCCAGGGATAACGTCCTGTTTGACGCGCATCGCAGGCAAGCCAAAACTATGGATAACGTCCTTACTCGTCAGGGTGATCAGCACTGTTTTATCAATCGGCAGGTAAATCTGGTTCATGGTTGTAATATTATCTTTATTATCAGGGTCATTGGGATCAAGCCCCATCGGGTTGTCATCCAGGAACCGGGCGCTGGAGCGGCCGAATTTCCCGCTGGGCGCATAACGGACGTTCCAGGCAAATTGCTGGGCCACGACCCTGACCTGTAAAATATCTTTGCCCGTCGGCATCCCCGCCTGATGGACCGCCCAAAAAGGAATGGAAAAAGCAAAAAGAAGCAATATTTCAGCAACGACCACAAACCATTCAACGTATGAAGAAATCTGGTGCGCGGTATGGGACTCGACAGCTTTGGAATTCTTAGTCGCACGGAATTTGATCAGGACAACAACGTAATAGATGGCCCAGCCTACAAAAAGGATCAGCACAAGACCGTGGATCAAATACATCAAGGTATCATTATCACGGCCTTCAACAGAGGCCAAAGGCTGCATGGGAAGAAGTTTTTGTAAGAGATTATCCATAAATCATCAATAGACTGTGAATTCGCTAGGCGTTCGCGGAGAATATGCTACGTCCCAAGCAGGCCAAAATAACAATGTTATAAATACAATGACTGTTAATAATAAAAGCAAATGGACCGTCCTCTTTTTGGTCATCAAATGCATGAAATAAAAACCTAAAATCCCGGCTTCCGTGCAGGCAATAGGGATAATAAGGAATATGCCCAGCGTCTTAAGCTGTAAATGGCTGATAAAAATAATCAGCCCCACCAGCGCAATAATGCTGAAATAAATCAAAAGGTCTCTTTTAAAATCATCCTGCTGTGAATGTTCTTCCATATATTAAAGTAAGTACAGGGTTGAAAACAAAAAGATCCAAACCAGATCCACAAAGTGCCAATACAGGCCGGCCACTTCCACGCGATTGATAAACCATTGTTTGTTCTGATCGCGAAGATACAAGCCCGGGCCGACATAATAAGAATTCACAAGAATACCGCCGATGATATGCAAGGCATGCAAGCCCGTCATTAAAAAATAAATCGCCAGGAAAACACTGGTTTTAGGGTATTCATGATGGCTGAAATGCTGGTAATACTCAACCCCTTTAAGGGACAGGAATATGAAGGCAAACAATATGACCAAATACATAAACTTTTTATATTTGGCTATATCATCCGCTTTCAAGGCCACCCAGGCGCGGATAAAAAATATGCTGGATGAAAGAAGCACAACGCTGTTGATGGCGCCGATAGGCACATTCTGTATATCTGATTGCACCGGCCAGGTAAAAGACCCCACACGAAGCAGGATATACGCGGAAAATAAAGAACCAAAAAGCATGACTTCCGAAGCCAAAAATAACCAGATGCCGAATTTGGCATTATAAAGGCCGGTGTCTTCACGGGGCTTGACGATATACGGTATAAATTCTGTTTCCTGCGACATATATTAAATTTCCTTTTGATCCTGCGGGCTGTAATCTTTGGGCGCCCCTTCCAAGCTATACGAATAGGGATCACGATAAACAGTTATAGGTTTAGTAAAATTCCCATGCCCCGGCGGTGTCGGTGTGGCCCATTCCAGCGTTGCCGAATGCCATGGATTATCGGAATCAACTTTTTCACCGTTAAACATGCTGTAAAAGAAATTAAAAATAAACGGGAGCTGGGCCAGGAACATGATAAAGGCCGACCAGCTGATGATGACATTCCAGAAAAGCACGCCGTGCGCAAAGTTATACGTCGCCCCCCCGTCGTACATCCGGCGGTTGAGCCCCATCAAACCCTGGATAAGCATCGGAAAAAACACAAAATTCATTGTGATGAGTGTCGGCCAAAAATGCAAATGGCCTAAAAAGTCATTCATCTTACGGCCGGTGGCCTTGGGGAACCAATAATAAATCCCGGCAAAAAGCCCTAACACAACACCCGGAGCAACCACATAATGGAAATGCCCGATGACATAATAGGTGTCATGCAAAGGGATATCTGTCGCCGCCAAACCCAAAGGCAGGCCTGTTAACCCGCCAAAACCAAACATGGGCAAAAACGCCAGGGCAAAAAGCATAGGGAGATTAAAACGGATAGACCCTCCCCATAAGGTAATAAATAAAGCGGAAATAATAATGACCGATGGTATGGATATGATCATCGTGGTGGTTTGGAAGAAAGCCGTGATATTGGTGCCCATCCCGGTCAAATAGGTATGATGGGACCAGACAACAAAAGACAAGAAGCCCAAAAAGATGATCGACCAGCGCATCATGCCAAAACCGCTGATATTTTTTCTGGTATTACAGGCGATAATTTCAGTGACGATCCCAAGGGCCGGAAGAATGATGACGTAGACTTCCGGGTGGCCTAAAAACCAAAACAAGTGCTGCCAGAGAAGCGCATTGCCTCCCCCGCTGACATCATAGACATGGCCGTTGACAAATAATCCGCTGGGTAAAAAGAAACTTGTCCCCAATAACCTGTCGCACAATTGCAAAAACGCAGCACCTTCAAGCGGCGGAAAAGCCAAAAGCAATAAAAATGCCGTGATCAACTGGGCCCAGATAAAAAACGGCAGGCGTTCAAAAGTCATGCCGGGGGCGCGCAATTGGAAAATGGTCGTGATAAAATTCAAAGAAGAAAGAAGCGAGGAAATAATAATAATGGCCATGGAAAAAAGCCAAATGGTCTGGCCGTCATGGGCAATATCTGACAAAGGTGAATACGATGTCCAGCCGTTACTGGCCGCACCGCAGGGTAAAAAGAAACTGGAAAGCATCAAAAGGCCGCCAACCAAAAATGACCAGTAGCTGAACATGTTCAAACGGGGAAAAGCCATGTCCTTGGCGCCAATTTGCAAAGGGATCAGATAATTGCCGAAAACCGCGAATCCCAAAGGCACGACCCCTAAGAAAACCATGATGGTCCCGTGCATGGCCCCTAACTGATTGTAAAATTGGGGCATCATGATGCCGCCCGGCATATTATGTTCGCCAAACAGCTTCCCTATAAAAGGCAAAGGATGGCCCGGGTAAGCGATCTGCCAGCGCATCAACAGCATCAAACAAAAGCCAAAAAACAGGAAAAACAGGCTCATGAACAGGTATTGAATACCTATTATCTTATGATCGGTGGAAAAAACATATTGGGACCAGAATGATTGTTGATGATGGTGCGATGAGTCACTATGGGATGGATCGTGGTGTGCCGGATCGTGAGTGCCACTCATGAACTATTTCTCCAAAACCTTATAAGAATATTTATGAAGACGTTAAAACTATACCACAAAATATTAAAAGGTGAACCTAATTATTAATTTATTTTAAGAAAGCTTTTTCTCTTTTACGGAAATTTAAAAACAGCATCGCGAACGCCGCCAATACAGCGGTCACCACCATCAATAAGGCGATCACGGCCCAATTATATCCCTGGGTCAACGGTGATGTAGGGTCTCCGAAACAAACCGCGCAGAACACCATTTACAAAGCCTTCATTTTTTTGATAAATCGCACACAATAGACGATCAAACCGGCCCCGATGGCAAATGAAATAAATCCGCTGGTCATGTAGCTATGGCTTAAAGTCCAAAAACCAAAACCCAATGACAGTGCTATGGAAACAACGATCAGGGTGACGTGGATATATTTAATGTCCATAAAATTTATTCTAGCATCATTTCGGTCCAGAAAAAGTAAAATTTGTTTTTTGACTGGAATTATCAGTGACCGTCACCGTTGCCGATCTTGTCCCTAGCTTTTCATGCCAGGCTTCAAGGGTATACGTGCCGTTGGGAATATTTTTGATTTCAAACCGGCCATCAGGGCCTGTCACGCTAAAAAACGGATGGCTCAAAACCGCCACCCACGCCTTCATCCAGGGATGAACATCGCATTGGACCTGGAACATGAATTCCGGCTTATTAAAAACCACTTCCATTTCCTTGCGGAAATCAGGCATGGCCTCGTTAAACTCCGGATTTATCCGGCAAAGGGCGTGCACATTGTGCAGGGTGCCGTCCGGATTCAAAAACTTGACCTTCTGCCCCACCATGACCCCGATCACGTGAGGCGTATAATTGCAGCCCCCCTGATCGATCACCGCATCTTGGGCAGGCGGCGGATAACCGGCCTTAGTCAAACCGCTTTTAATATAAACAAAGACATTGCCTAAGGTATTGTTGCCCCCCAAAACAAGGACCGGGGAATGAATGTTGCCCTTATTAATAGCGTAACAAACAGGATCAGCATCCATGTGGATCAGCCGCGAATTCGGCACCGGCCCATCATAGGAAACCGTCCCCGCAATCGAACCATCTGCCCAAGCCCGCGTGCAACAAATGAGTGTAAAAAAAATCATTAATATTTTTATGTTGTCCATTGATTAATCCCAAAAAGATACCATAAATTAGAGGCAACGTGGGTGCCCTGTTTTATATGCTCAAGCAAAAAATCCTTGCCCTCTTCTTGGGCGACCAGAAAAACTTCTATGTCTTCGGCGTCTTCCAGTTCCTGGACGGGATTTTGATTGGCCGGCGAATTCTCATCTACTTCGATATAAACAATCCGGGCACTATCATTGATAAGCGAGGCACTGGTTTTTAAAACCGGGCTTACATCCACGATTTTTCCCGTATACCCGGTTTCTTCTTTTAACTCGACCAGGGCATGATTGGGATCGCCTGATCCTAAACCTGCAGGCAGGGCCATGATATACCCGTCAATGGCCGGCCGGTATTGTTTCATCAGGATAAAACGCCTGGAAGGCAAAAGGCGTGCCACGATCACCACACCGACGGTCAAGCGTTTGCGGTGCACGCATTCCCAGGTCAACTGCCGGCCTTGGTCATTTTGATAAATGGTTTCACTGACAGAAAGCCATTTACCGTCGTAAACAGTTTTTTCGTTGATCTTTTTCATCTTACACTGCGGTGGCTTGATCGGCTAGCAGGGTCACGTTATGCTCGAGGTCGACTTCCAATACACCGCTGGTAATTTGATACGCGGTTTCACGGCCGTCCTGACGCACGCGGACACGCCCAGCTTTTAAAGATGATATTAAAGACATGTGCCTGCTATAAACTTCAAAACCGCCTTCTGTCCCGGGGACAGCGATGGAATTGACCGTGTCTTCAAAAATCATTCCTGTGGGTGCGACGATAGATAGTTTAAAACTCATATTAAAGTGTCTTTGCTTTAGCTACGGCCTCGTCGATATTGCCTACCATGTAAAAGGCCTGTTCGGGAATGGCGTCATGCTTGCCTTCCAGGATCTCTTTGAAAGAACGGATGGTGTCTTCCAAAGGCACATACTTGCCTTTAATGCCCGTGAATTGCTCTGCCACATGAAACGGCTGGGACAAAAATTTCTGGATTTTACGGGCGCGTTCAACTGTCAGGCGGTCTTCTTCTGAAAGTTCATCCATCCCCAAGATCGCGATGATATCCTGCAATTCTTTGTACTTTTGCAGGATTTCCTGCACGCGGCGCGCGACTTTATAATGCTCATCTCCGACGATTTCCGGTGCCAGGATGGTTGACGTTGAGGTCAAAGGATCAACAGCGGGATAAATACCCAACTCCGCAATGGGACGTGACAATTCTGTCGTTGCATCCAAATGCGCAAAAGTAGCCGCTGGTGCCGGGTCAGTATAATCGTCGGCCGGGACATAGATGGCTTGAATAGAGGTAATGGAACCGCTCTTGGTGGAAGTAATGCGTTCCTGCAATTCCCCCATGTCCGTGCCTAAGGTCGGCTGATAACCGACGGCTGACGGAATACGGCCCAGAAGCGCCGAGACTTCAGAACCGGCCTGGGTAAAACGGAAAATATTATCAATAAACAAAAGAACGTCCTGGTGCATTTCATCACGGAAATATTCCGCCACGGTCAAGGCAGACAAGGCCACACGGGCACGCGCGCCCGGAGGCTCATTCATCTGTCCATAGACCAGGGATGTTTTATCAATAACACCGGCTTCTTTCATTTCCTTATAAAGGGCCGTACCTTCACGGGTGCGTTCCCCCACACCGGCAAAAACAGAATACCCGCCGTGCTCTTTGGCGATATTATTGATCAACTCCTGGATGATAACGGTTTTCCCGACACCGGCACCGCCGAACAAACCGATTTTCCCGCCCTTACGGTAAGGGGCCAGGAGATCAACGACTTTGATCCCGGTCACCAGAATAGCGGTAGAAGTATCTTGTTCAGCAATCTCCGGCGCCAGGCGATGGATCGGCATGTATTTAACAGCTTTGACAGGGCCTGCTTCATCCACCGGCTCGCCCAGTAAATTCATGACGCGGCCCAGAGTCCCTTCGCCGACAGGCATCAGGAGACCTTCACCTGTATTAATGACTTCCTGGCCGCGGACCATGCCTTCGGTGGTATCCATGGCAATGGTACGGATAAGATTGTCCCCCAGATGCTGGGCAACCTCGAGCGTTAAGTTACCTTCTTTATCACTGATAGATTTATTGGTTGTCTTTAACGCCGTGCCGATGGCAGGCAGGCCTTCCATCGGAAAATAAACGTCCACAACAGCGCCCAGTACTTGGACGATCTTACCGGTGATCTTTTTATTAGCCTGTTCCATAAATGACCTTTCTTATTTTAGAGCCTCTGCCCCTGAAATGATTTCAATTAACTCCGTTGTAATGGCTGCCTGACGGGCGCGGTTGCGCAGCAGCGTATAGCGGTCGATCAGATCACCCGTGTTCTGTGACGCTTTATCCATCGCTGACATGCGCGCCCCATGCTCTCCGGCGGCATTTTCCAGCAAGGTAAAAAAGACCTTAAAATTCAAATATTTGGGGACCATAAAATTCAATATCTCTTTTTCTTCAGGCTCGTAAGAATAATTGTGCAGGATAGGCGCTCCCGGCCCCTGGGTCTTGACAACATTGGTGAAACTCGAAACATCCAAAGGCAGGATTTTTTCGATCACCGGCGTTTGGGTCAAGGGCCCGTCAAAACGGTTATACGCCAGATAAACCTCGTCATAATTCCCCATGATAAAATCTTCCGTAATGTCCTGCACCACTTTTTGGGCATCATCAAAGGTCGGCTTCATGGTGATATTTTCATAGTATTTATTGATCTTGGCGCTGCGACGAAAAGACATATACCCCCGCCGGCCGCAAAAGCTCATGCCAAAGGTGGTGTATTTGTAAGGATTCTCGGCGATCCAATGCCTTGTTTTCCTGATCAAATTATTATTAAAGCCGCCGCAGAGGCCTTTATCCGAAGTAACGATGACAACCAGGCATTTAGTCACTGCTTTTTTAATGTTAAGTAAAGGATGGCTGACCATGCCATAACCGGTCAAGCGCCCCATTAATCCGGTGATCTTATGGGCGTATGCTTCCGCGCTGATCTGGGCCTTGTGGGCCCGCTTGAATTTGGCAGCCGAGACCATTTTCATGGTCTTGGTCATCTTCCTCGTATTTTTAAGCGAGGTGATCTTCTTATTGAATTCTTTAATGCCGATCATAATTAAACCTTAAATGTCCCTTTGACTTCTTCCAATAACTTTTTCAAAGCAGCTTTGACTTCATCTGTCATGGCCAGGGTCTTGTTAAATAATTGCACAAAGTCCCCGTACTGGCTGTCCATTTGAGCAGATAAATATTCTTCAAAATCGCGCACTTTATTAACAGGGATATCATCGAGATACCCGTTAGTCCCTGCAAAAATAATGGCCACTTGTTTGACCACGGGCAAAGGCACATGGATGCCCTGCTTGATGACTTCCATCAGGCGTTTGCCGCGGTCAAGCTGTTTGCGGGTGGCCGCATCCAAATCCGAAGCAAATTGCGAAAACGCCGCCAACTCACGGTACTGGGCCAAGTCCAAACGCAGGGACCCTGCAGTTTGCTTCATGGCCTTGACCTGGGCATCTCCTCCGACGCGGGAAACAGATAACCCGGCGTTAATGGCCGGACGCTGGCCGGCGTTAAATAAATCACCTTCCAAAAATATCTGCCCGTCAGTAATGGAGATGACGTTGGTTGGAATATAGGCAGACACGTCACTGGCCTGGGTTTCGATGATCGGCAAAGCCGTTAAGGAACCAGCACCCTTGGCATCGGATAATTTTGCCGCGCGCTCCAAAAGACGGCTGTGCAGATAAAAAATATCGCCCGGATAAGCTTCACGGCCCGGCGGACGGCGCAGCAAAAGTGAGAGCTGGCGATACGCCTGGGCTTGTTTGGTCAAATCATCATAAATGATCAAGGCATGTTTGCCGTTGTCACGGTAATATTCCGCCATGGCCGTGCCCGCATAAGGTGCTAAAAATTGCATGGGTGCGGGGTCAGAAGCGGTGGCTGCCACGATCGTGGTATATTCCATGGCCCCGAATTTACGCAATGTTTCATAGATCTGCACCACCGTTGATCTTTTTTGGCCGATGGCCACATAAAAGCAAAATACCCCTTTGCCTTTTTGGTTGATGATCGTATCAATAGCCAGGGTTGTTTTTCCTGTTTTACGGTCGCCGATGATCAATTCACGCTGGCCGCGGCCAACGGGTGTTAAGGCGTCAATGACCTTGATCCCTGTTTGCAGGGGCTCATGCACATTTTTACGGTCAATGATTCCCGGCGCTTTAAGTTCAATGGGCTGCATGGAGCTCGCCGTAAAAGCAGGTTTTCCGTCAACAGGAGCGCCCAAAGCATCCACAATGCGGCCCAAAAGCCCTTCGCCCGCAGGCACAGAGGCGATTTTGCCGGTACGCTTGACTTCATCGCCTTCCTTAATATGGGAATCCTTGCCAAAAATCGCCACCCCCACATTGCTCTCTTCCAAGTTCAAAGCAATTCCCTTGATACCGTCTGAAAACTCCACTAATTCACCGGCCATGACATTGGCCAGGCCAAAGACCCGCGCGATGCCGTCACCGACATTGAGCACGGTGCCGACCTCCGAAGTTTCCACCTTACTGCTGAAGTCAGCTAATTGTTTTTTGAGGATGGAAGATATTTCATCTGCATTTAATTGTTGGGGCATAATGTTCCTCTATATTGTTTGTTGAAAGAAATGGTCCAACTGGTTTTTAAAACTATAATCATAAAGTTTGCCCTGCGCAAAAATACGAAAGCCCCCTATCAATGAAGGGTCCAAATTCCAATTGGCAATTATCTCTTGCCGAAATTTATCATGCAAATGCTGGTTGATAAGGGCCTTGTCTTCGTCCTTGACCGGCAATGCTGTTTTCACGTAAACCCGCATCTGATGGGTATGGGATAAGTACATCCTGTCAAAAGATTCAATGATATCTTTTAGGATATTTAAACGGCTTTTATAGGTGATGAATAATAAAAATCTATAGGCAATATCCGGGACTTTTCCTTCAAATAAAGTTTTTAAAACGGCACAGCGTTCTTCATAAGAAAGCAAGGGATTACTTAAAAATTGGCGAAAATCATTTAAATCGATAATAAGTTTCCTGATATCAGACAAGCTGTTTTGCACAGCTTCAAGATTGCCCTGTTCCTGGGCCAGTTCAAAAAGCGCTTTAGAATAACGGTCTGCTGTTTGGCTCATAAGATCTACACGTCCTTAATGGCCTGATTGATCAAATTCCTGTTTTTTTCCGTATCAAGATTTTCTTTAAGGATCTTTTCAGCCAGGGACACGGCTGTTTGGACGCTTTCTTTCTTAAGCGCATTGCGCACGCGTTCACGCTCCCCTTCAATTTCCTGATGGGCGCTGGTGATGATCTCTTCCGCGTTCTGTTTGGCCCGCTGTTCGATCTGACGCGCCAATTCATTGCCTGTTTTACGCGACTGCTCAATGATACCGTTGGCCTTTTCTTTGGCCTCATCAAAAATTTTAGCCTTGGCAGCTTCTATCCCGGCTAACTCAGCCTTGATCTTGTCCGCATCCGCCAGTGATTTGCGGATATAATCTTCCCGCTGCTTTAAACCCGCCAGGATCGGTTTCCAGGCGAATTTTTGCAAAACAAAGATCACGCAGAAAAAAGTGGCCCACAATAATACGGCCATTATTTTTTCAGGGTCTAAGAGTCCAAATCGTTCGGTCATAGTTTATTCCTTTTTGCTTTAACCATGGATGGCCAAAAAACACATAATGGCCGCGAAGATCGCGATCCCTTCGACGATGGCCGCACCGACCAGGGTCCAGGTCATGAGTTTACCTTCCAATTCCGGTTGACGGGCAATGCCCTGGATGAACGAGGCAAAAATAAGCCCGACACCTACGCCCAATCCCACGACAGAAAGACCCATGCCTGCCGCGGCGGAAATCTGTCCTAAGTGTGCTGTTGTTTCTGGAGTCATAAAAACTTCCTTTCTTGATGTTAACGTTTAATGTTTCGGATGATACATATGCCCTATAAATATCGCTGAGAGCAAAACGAAAATAAAAGCCTGCAAAAGGCAAACAAAAATCTCCATGCAATAAAAAACCACTGCCATGGGAAAAGCCAGGATACCGGCAAATACACCGAATAAAACACATAACCCCAAAAAAGCCGTGATAACGATATGACCTGCGATCATATTGGCAAAAAGCCGCATGGCCAGGGCAACACAACGCACAAAAAGCAAAAACACCTCAATGACAAACATAATAGGGATAAACCATCCCGGTATGCCCGGAGGCACCAGGGCATGCCACATGCCCATGGGACCGCCGCGTATCAAGGTCCCTCCGACCATCAAAGTAAAAATAAGAAAAGCCAGTCCTGCGGTAAGATTAATATTTCCCGTAGCAGTCGAAAAAACCGGGATAAGTCCCATCAAATTAAGCACCAGGATAAAGAAAAAGAATGAACAAAACATGGGGGTGAATTTCTCCCCCTCTTCTTCCCCCATATTGGGAATGACTATCTCATCACGGATGTAAACCACAAAAAATTCAATGAAATTGGTTATCCCTGTCGGCACTCTGTCCTGTTTGCGGTAAACAACCAGCATTAGGACAAGAAGAAAGACCGTGCCGATCAAAAGCATCAGCATGTGTACCGTCAAAAAATGAGGCAGATGGATAGGCGCAAAAAGCGGGATATGCCACTCGTACGAGTCGCCGATGTGGTGCATGATAAAGTCGTTCAAATCAAACGGAGCGCTCACGATCCCCTGTTCCTTTCCATGTGAAGCGTTTCTTAATGCGTTGGTATCTTAGATGATAAGTTTATGCAACGCAAGTACTTCGAATAAAATTTTAATGCTTATTATTTTTGATGGTGAATCTGCCAGGCCTCATAAAAAGAGTAACCCATGCCGAGAGCTATCCCTATCAGTGTCCATAAAGGTAAAGAATGGAATTTTTGATCCAACCAAAACCCCAGGACAGCCAATACAAAAATGATACTCCCCATGTTGAGGAGTTTGACCAACATATTGATTTCAGGTTGAGTTGAGGGTTTCAAATTAGGTTTCTCAGGCAAAGAACTAAAACAGCCAGTGTGATCAATAAAAGCATCCCGGAGGGCATAAATGCGCGGGTCTTAACCAGCCTCGAAATAAAACTCAAAGACAATAAAACATTCAGACAGGTCAAAAATATCAAACCCGCCCTAGGATTGAATGTCGAAAGCCAAACTCCCAACAAAACCAAAATGCCGCTGCCCAAGCCCATGATAAGCGAAATCTTACTCCCCTTCCTGAACCCCAGGAAGCCGCCTAAAATGAGAAAAAGACCGTATAAAACTAAAATAAGCAGCGTTGAACTCATAAGCATATTTTATTGACGGAAGGGCTGATAAAAATCAGTGCCGCGATCACTTTGCAATTTTGAAATTTTACCATCAAATTCCAGGATCTTTTGGCGGATGATGCTCTCAACTTCCTGCATGGCGCTTTCGCGCTTTTTCATGCTGTTATCAACCACTTCATGCAGATCATCGATCGAGCTTAAATGGACTTGAGGCCCTAAAGTTTTCACTTCAGGATCAATGTTACGCGGCATGGAAATATCGATCAAAACAAGTTTACGCCCTGCCCGCATTTCCATGATATTGGCGATCTTTTCTTTGTCCAGGATATAATGAGGGGCACCCACGGCGCAAAAACAAACGTCCACCTCGCTTAAAATTTCCTTGATATTCCAGAAAGAAGCAGCCACCCCGTTATACCGGGTCGCCAGATTCTCCGCTTTTTCACCGGTGCGGTTCATCAGGAAAATCTTTTTGACCCCCAGGTCATGAAGATGATCAAGGGCAATTTCCCCCATTTTGCCGGCGCCGATGACCAGCACGGATTTATCCTGCAAATGACCGGCTGCTTTTTGGGCCATCTCGATGGCTGCCCAGCTGATGGAAGACCCGCCGTGGCTGATCGCTGTTTCATGCTGGGCTTTTTTGCCGGTGCGCACGGCCACATTCGTCAGAATATTAAAATAGCGCGATAAAGTGCCGGACTCACGGGCACGCTCCACTGAATGTTTGACCTGGCCTAAAATTTGCTTCTCCCCTAATACCAGAGATTCCAAGCCGCAAGATACCCTCAACAGATGGTCCAGGGCGTTTTTTCCCTCATAGGCATAAATATAAGGAAGAACATCAAAATCAAAATTGATTTTTTTGATCTTAGCGATCAATGAAATAACGAAAGAAGTATCAACGGAATGGTCTGCCCGTTTTAAATAAACTT
>JABDFL010000026.1 GCA_013286575.1 Candidatus Omnitrophota bacterium | reverse complement strand
TCCAGCGCTAAATAATCCTGTTCAAGCATGACTTTTAACTTGGCTTCCACCACATACGCTGTCCCTGCCTTTGCATTCTCATACACAACCGCCTTCTCAGGAACAATCCATACCTTGTTAAAGGTATTGACCGGGATATTGGTTGTATGGAACCTCTTTTCAGCTTCTTGGTAAATGCGCTTCCAAAATTTCCTGCCTGTTTCTCCCTCAGGGTAAATCAGTGAAGCAGTGATTTGCTTAAGCATATAGTCTTCGGCCAACAGGTCGCGGCCCATTTCGGTGAAACCGAAACTTTGAGGGACAATACGGTTTTTTTCATAGGGACTTAAATTGACCCATAAATCTTTTTCCGGGACGGTCAAGGATGCAAGAAAGTATTTGATGAGTTTGGCGGCTTCTTGTTTGAGTTGTTCTTGTTGAGATTGCTTCGCTTCGCTCGCAATGACACTGGAAGAATCGCCTCGGTCTAGAATGAAATCAAAACGGAAAGGATTATCGGGATAGACCTTGATGCCTTTAAGGATCGGGGGATTAAAAACAGGGCTTAAAGCGACCATCACCCCGGGCGCGGGCAAACGAAATTCGCCTGCCTCACCAAAGGCGGGGTCTGCCTGGGCCTGAGGAAAAGGACCAATGGTATTGGCAAAAAATGCCAATAAGACAAAAAGAGATAGCTTCGGCCTGAAAAAAAGGCCTCGCAAAAACACATAAATACGCATGTTGAAAGTATAACATGCCTATTTATATTATGCCATTTTAGACAAACAAAGCGTTTTTAAAGCAAATTCAGGGCTGCTGGACTAAGCGGGCGGCGCCCAGGAGGACGGCGTCATCGCCTAATTTGGAAGGTAAAATTTTGCAGGTGTTGAATTTCCTGAAGAACGGGTCTGCGTTCAATTCTTTGGCCACAATGGGCAGGATAAAATCCCCGCAGGCCTTGATCACTCCCCCGCCAAAAATGATGGCTTGGGGATTAAAGGTATGGTTTAAAGAAACAGCTGTCTTACCCAGGACACGGGCAGCTTTGGCCAAAACTGATTTGACCACCGCGTCATTTTCACTTAACGCTTCTTTTAAAATCCGGCTTTTGATCATGTCTAACCGCCCGTCGTTGAGCTTGGTGACGATTGACTTGCGTCCGGATTTGACAGCTGCCCGGATGTCGCGTTCAATGGCCCAGCGGCTGGTCAATGCTTCCAGGCAACCGCGATTGCCGCAATGGCACAGCGGGCCGTCCATATTGATGATCACATGGCCCAATTCCGTCGCCGCACCCTGGGCGCCTAACAGCAATCTGCCCTCGCTGATAACCGCCCCGCCGACACCTGTTCCCGGAAAAATACCAACCACATGCGACATGCCCTTGGCCGCGCCCAGCCATGCTTCGCCAAGCAACCCGGCATTGACATCATTGGCCATGACCACCCGCTTGTGGAATTTCCGTTTTAAAGAAGCACTCAGGGGAAAACCTGTCAAGGCGATATTCGGCGCTGCCAGGATATGATGATTGCGGGTATCCACAATGCCGGGAACGCCAACCCCGATACCTTTGATGGACGAAAGCCTAACGTCGCCCACCTGGACCAACTCATCAATGGCATCGGTCACAGAAGCGTAGATATCGCGGGGCTTGACCCTTTTAGGGGTGGCTGTCTTGGTACGGGACAATATCTTACCCGAAGCTGAGACCAAAGCCCCGGCGATCTTGGTACCGCCTATGTCGAGACCGATGTAGTAGTTCATCTGGTATAATGATTGATAAAGTATTCCTGCACGTCGAAAGTTTCGCCTTCTTTTTTTATGCGATGGTAACTGCGATCTTTCTTTAAGGCCCTGGCTTTACGGGTATCTTTTAAATAGCTATCCAGGATAAACTGCACATGGCTTTTGATCTCAGGCTTGGTGATCTCAAACAAGAGCTCAATGCGACGGTCAAAATTGCGTGTCATCCAGTCGGCCGATGACAAAAATACACGCCCATTGCCATTATTGTTAAAATAAAAAATACGCGAATGCTCCAGGAAACGGCCCACGATGCTGCGCACTTCAATATTCTCGCTCAAACCCTCGACACCCGGCACCAAGGAACAGATGCCGCGCACGATCATCCTGATTTTAACACCTGCCTGGGAGGCCGCATACAATTTCTCAATAATTTGAGTGTCTTCCAAGGCGTTCATTTTGATAATGATTCCACCGTTTTTCTGCGCCTGTTGGGCTTCGATTTCCTTATCGATCAGTTCAAAAAAATATTTGCGCAAATCATGCGGGGACGAGATGACCCTTTTCCAGGGGCTGGGCAGGGAATAGCCGGTGATGACATTAAACACATCCGCGATATCACGGGCGAAATCATCATTGGCCGTAAAAAACCCGATGTCCGTGTACACATTGGCTGTTCTTTCATTATAATTCCCCGTCGCTAAATGCACATAACGGCGGATGCGGCCTTCTTCACGGCGCACGATCAGGGTCATCTTGGAATGGATCTTAAGCCCCGCGATCCCGTAGATCACATGGCAGCCTGCCTGCTCCAGCTCGCGCGACCACTGGATATTCTTCTCTTCTTCAAACCGGGCCTTGATCTCAACGACCACGGTCACCTGCTTGCGGTTCTTGGCCGCCGCCATCAGGGCCTTGATGATGGCTGAATCCTCGTTGGTGCGGTAAAGCGTCATCTTAATGGCCAAAACATCCGGGTCTTTGGCCGCGGCGGCAATGAGCTCACAGGTTGGCAGAAAAGACTGGAAAGGCACATGGAGAATAAAGTCCTCATCTTTGATCTTATCAAAAATATTGTCATAAACGGCCTTGGCCGGCGTGAAACTGGGATAACGCAATTGCGGCTTGTCCGTCCAGGCAGATAGATCATAAAGAAAGGTCAAATCCAGATCAGAAGAGGTAAACACCACTTCATCTTTAGGAAAATCAATCCCGTTACATAAAACTTCCAAAAGTTCAGGGGTCGTCCCCTCCTGCATCTGCAAATAAACAGCCTTGGCGCTCGAGCGTTTTTTCAATTCTTTCTCCAGGGCCTTAAGAAGATCGGGCGCAAAGCCTTCGTCCACTTCCAACTCGCTGTCGCGCAGGACCCTGAAAAGCGATGCGTCCTGGATCTTATAACCTTTAAAGAATTTCTCTAAATTCTCTTTGATCAGGTAATCCGTCAGCACATACACCGATTCCTCACCTTCCGCCGGGACTTTCAATAAACGGGGCACGGATTTGGGGATGGGGATAATGGCCAGATGGTTCTTTTCGGAACGGATAATACTGACGGCAAAGGCAATGGTGCGCGAAGGCAGCATCGGAAAAGGATGCCCGCCGTCGACCGCCATGGGGGTAATGATCGGGTAGAGCGTGGTGTCAAAAAAACGCTGCACGTATTTTTTCTGTTCCGCATTCAGGTCTTCAGGCTTCTTGATAAAGATCTTTTCCGCTTCCAAAGCGTCCCTGACACTCCCTCCATACACCTCATAAAATTTCTTCACCAGTTCATCAGTGCGTGTTTTGATTTCCGCGAAAAGATCCTGGGGATAAAAACCAAATTGGTCGCGCTTATTGTAACCGGAAGCCAAGAGTTTCTGGGCCCCTGAGAGCCTGACCATCAAAAACTCATCAAGATTACTGGTAAAAATAGCCAGGAATTTAATGCGCTCCAAAAGAGGGTTGCGCTCATCAGAGGCTTCTTCCAAGACACGCCGATTGAATTCCAGCCAGCTTAAATCACGATGAATGAATTTTTCTTTAGTTTCCATATTCTAATCTTGTGTCCTTACCGTCAGCGTCAGCTTATTACCCGTAATTTCCTCAAATAACTCTTTCTTCTCCAGGAAATTTTCCTTCTCCAGTAAAAAGTTCTCATGGGTATGGGCCACGATCGTCGCGTCCCCCGCGGCATTGAATTTGACTTCTATCTTTTTGACCTTTTGTTTATGGGAACGGTCCAGGGAATTGGCAATGCGCAAAAGAGCGCTTAATTTCTGCACTAAAATCTGCTCCTGGGACGCCAGGGCATTGTACAGCAAATGGGTCTTTAAAGGCGCTGAACGCCGGTGATAGCGGGCAATGCAGGCGATGATATTGATCTCATGCTCGGTGAGCCTGAACAAATTCAAAGAACTGATAATGTATTCGCTGTGCTTGTGGTGCGAGCGGTTATTGACAAACATCCCGATATCGTGCAGGTAGGAAGCCAAGAGAAGATACAGGCGGTCTTTTTCTTCCAGGCCCAAAATGTCCTTGAAAGCATCAAAGAGCTGTTCAGTCAAAGAAGCCACGTGTTTCAGGTGGTTTAAATCCATGCCGTATTTCCGGCAAAGGAAATGCGCCACGGAGACCAGCTGGCTTAGCTTATTGTCGCCTTCGGTCATGTCGAATTTAAACAGCAAATGCGCCAGGATGGCCTCGGACAAAGAGGCTTCAAGGATGTAGACATCCTCATTCTTGTTAAATTTGAACAAGGTGTTGAGGATAATGGCAAACCCCGTGATGGTCGAGGCAATGTCTGTCGGGACACTATAGGTATTAGCGATCTCCTCGACGTTCATCTGCCTTAAGCGCGTCAGCAATTCCTGGGCTTCGCCGGCTTTGAATTTAAAGAAATCTGATTCACGGCGTTTATTGGGCAGCACATTCTGGATAAAAACCGAATAATTCTCATCAATGAGGATAATGTCGTCGATGTTTAAATTGGCATTGTTCTTCTTGAGAAAGAAAATTTCATTCTCGATATACTCCTCGGTGGCCTCATGCACTTCCTGCAGGGAGCCGTCCAGGGTTTCCATAAATTGGGATAAGCGCAGCGTCCCTATGGGAAAGCCGATATTCATGAGGGTCAGGCCCTTTTCCATCACCGAAATGTCTAAAGAGCCGGCGCCCAATTCCGCAATCAAAAGGTTTTTCTTGTCCACCGGATAGGTTTTCTTTAATTTATGGCTAAGGAAATAATCGATGTAATAAACCACATCCCCTGCGTTTAAAACATCGATTTTAAAACCGGTTTTACGCAGCACCGTATCCAGGAAAATGTCCTGGTTACGCGACTCACGCACCGCGGTCGTGGCAATGACCATGACATTCTCGACATCATATTCTTTAAGAGTTTCTTTGTATTTCTGCAAAACCGCGGCGGTCTGGTTTATAATGGTTTGCGGGATACGGCCTTTGAGAAAGACGTGTTTGCCCAAAGGAATGACATTTTTAAGCGACTCAATGATCTTAACATCTTCCCCGTGGCTTTCCGCGATCAAAAGCTTGATGGAAGAAGAACCTATATCTATGACAGCGGCACGCATATGACTATCCTCTTTTAACCTCACCATATGATAATATGATTAAAACCCCGTGAAATTTCTAAGAGTATATCATATTCTCTATAAAAGGGAACTTTAAATGAACCGTGGGTTTAAGCCAAAATCGATGGTCCAACCAGTGCCTTTACCGTCAAAAAGTCGACGTTCTAAGCATGACCAGGGTGCAGTCATTGATAGTAATGACGCCTTGGGCTAGGGCTTTTTGTTCAAGGTCAGGGTTTTCAGCGCCGGGATTGAAAATGATGCGTTTGGGTTTCTTGCCGAGGATATCTGCAGCAATGCCCGTGGAAATGTCTGCCGCTACATACATGGATACGGTATCAATGGCCTCAGGGATATCTTTGATGGAAGGATATACTGCCATCCCCTCAATCGTTTTAAGGCGCTGATGGACGGGGAAAACCTTATGGCCTTTTTGTTTTAATAATGCAAGCGCTTGATAGGAAAACCGCTCAGGCTTATCAGAAGCACCAATGACAGCAACGTTCATCTTGAATATCCTCAGTGATGACAACCGCCCGCGCCATGCACATGGCCGTGGGCCAATTCTTCGGCAGTGGCCGGCCTTTTGCCGACGATCTCAACCGCAAAGGTCAGGTCTTCTCCGGCCAACGGATGATTGCCGTCCAAGGTGATTTCATCCCCGTTGATGGCCGTGATGGTGACAGGAGAAAACTGGCCATCTTGCCCTACTTCAAACATATCACCCACTTTAATCTCCTGAGCAGGCAATTTGGAACGGTCGACTTTATAAATCAAGCGTTCGTCATGCACGCCATAGGCTTCTTTGGCCTCAATAGTCACTGTTTTCTTCTGGGCCGGCTCCATTTCCAAAAGAATAGTTTCCAAGCCCGGAATGATCTGCCCCAACCCCGTGATAAATATCAAAGGTTTGCCTTTGGTGGAAGCATCAATCACCTTGCCCCCCTTGGCCGTCAACACATAATCAAAAGAAACTACCAGATTACTCATACATGTCCTTTTTAGCAGGTTTTAAAAATTTTTATCATTATAACTTGGAAGGTAAATCCGTCAAGCAACGCTTGCGTGTCGGCTGCGGATGATTTAATATTGATTTTATGGCTTCCCCGAATCCCAAGACCCAAAGCCGTTTTGACCGCGGTGTCAGTACTGTACTGGTCGGGCTTTCTTCCAATGTCATTCTCGCGGCCATCAAGATCATCACCGGTATTATAGGGAATTCCTATGCCTTGCTGGCAGACGGCATTGAATCCACCTTGGATATTTTTTCATCAATGGTCGTTTTAGGAGGCATCAAAATCTCTTCCCTGCCCGCGGATGAAAACCATCCTTACGGCCACGGCAAGGCAGAATCATTGGCCGCGATGAGCGTGTCTTTGATCCTTTTGATGGCAGGCATCGGCATTGCCGTCAAAAGCGTCCTTGAGATCATGCAGCCTCACCACACCCCGGCCTTTTTTACCCTGATTGTGCTCGTGGCGGTCATCGTCTTCAAGGAAATCCTTTTTAGGTTTCTCTATTACGTCGGAAAATCAGTCAACAGCCTCTCACTGACAGCAGAGGCATGGCACCATCGCTCGGATGCTTTGACATCCGCGGCTGCCTTTATCGGCATATCCATTGCTATCGTGGGCGGCAAAGGTTATGAAAGTGCGGATGACTGGGCGGCGCTGGCGGCCAGCGGGATCATCATTTTTAACGGCATGAATATGATCAAGCACGCTGTCCAGGAAATCATGGATTACGCGCCCAACCCTGAAACTGAAGAAAGCATCCGCAGCATCGCCGGACGGGTCGCGGGGGTTGCGGCCATTGAAAAATGCCGGGTGCGCAAAAGCGGCCTTAACCTATTCGTGGATATCCATGTGGAAGTCAACGGTGATATGCAGGTCTACAAAGCGCATGATATCGGCCATGAAGTCAAAAACGCGCTCATGGCATCGTCTTTAGGCATCGCCGATGTGCTGGTGCATATTGAACCGGCACGGCATTCCTGAACTATTTAGTTTCAGGACCGCTAAACGGGCAATAATTGCCTGCACCCGTATGGCAATAAGGGCAATGGGATTTGGCGAACCACATGCCTGCGGCAAAAATAAAAACACCGATCAAAAGAGCGGCCAGTAATTTAACACCTTTGCAACAGCCGCACCCGCCGGATGAACAGTTTCCTTCTTTTTTTTCTTCGGGCATTATCTTCTCCTATTTTTCATGCATCTATATTATTATGCCATCCTTTTCGAAAAACGTCGAATACTAAAAACGATGACCACCACCGCCATCAGCAGCAACGGCCATACCTGGCCGATCAAATCAAAGAAACCCAAACCTTTAAGGATAATCCCCCTGACAATCTGTAAAAAATACGTCATGGGTATCAAATAACTGATGTCCTTAACCCATAGGGGCATGGATTCCCTGGGAAAAATAAAACCTGAAAGCAAAATCGAAGGCATGGCAAGGAACATGACCAGTTGGGACGCTTGCTGCTGATTGTCTGCCACCGTCGATGCCCACAATCCTATCCCTAAACAGACGACCAAATAAACCAGGGTCATGAAAAACAAGGTAACAATACTGCCATGGATGGGCACCACAAAAAGATAATGCATGGTTGTAATAATGCTGGTGGCAATGAAGATACCGATAAAGATGTACGGAATGATTTTTCCCAGGATCAATTGATAAGGCTTAATAGGGGTCACTAAAAGCTGCTCGATATTGCCCCTCTCTTTCTCGCGCACAATGGCCGTGGCTGTGATCATAGGGACCAAAAACTGCAAGACCAGGGCGATCAAGCCCGGAAGCATAAAATACGTGCTTTTCAAATCCGGGTTATACCAAAGCCGCGGGCGGAAATCAATGGGTAAAACCTGGACAGGGATCAACCCTTCATTTTGCATAAAAGCATTAATGATCGCCTGGCTGGAATTAAGTGCCACCGTCGCCGGTGTCGAGTCTGTGCCGTCAATGATCATCTGCACCTGGGCGCCTTTTTTCTTTAATAAATCACCGGTAAAATCAGGCGGAATGATCAACGCTGACTGGGCCAATCCTTTATCTAAAGCTGAATACACCTGGGCCATGGACGTGGCCTGGACCTTGACTGTAAAATAATCGCTTTGGGTAAAAGAATCAACCAGACGCCGGCTCAAATAGGTGCGGTCCTGGTCATAGACATAGGTAGGCAGATGTTTCACGTCGGTGTTGATGCCGTAGCCATAAATCATCAGCTGCATCATCGGCATCAGGATAAGTAGCATCAGGGTGCGGCGGTCCCGCGACACCTGGATGAACTCTTTAAAAGCAATGGCCCTAATGTTTCGCATCTGCCTGGCCTCCTGAGTCCAAATCTGAAAACACATCTTCCAGCGATGCAGGGATGGGCTTAATGGATGTGACCGTCACCCCTTCTCGACCGGCAACAGCGCGCACGCGTTCTTCAACAGCTTTCTGGTCGTTTACATTCAAATTCAAGGTAGTACCGTATACCGTAACTCCGCGCACACCTTCCAGTGATGAAAAAAGACGTGAGGCTTTCATCAAAGGGTGGCACGTCACTTCCAGGATCTGCCGGCTCAAGTCCTGCTTTAATTGGGCGGGCTGGCCGATCTTTAAGATTTTACCATCGCTGATAAAAGCAATAGTGTTGCAGCGCTCAGCTTCTTCCATATAATGGGTGGTCACAAATAAAGATGTGCCGCCTTCAGCCAATTGATATAAAAGTTCCCATATCGACCTGCGGGACAAAGGGTCCAAACCGGCGGTCGGTTCATCCAAAAAAATAATTTTAGGCTTATGTAAAATAGCATTGGCAATGGCTAACTTTTGTTTCCATCCCCCGGACAGCTCTCCGGAAAGACGATCGCGAAAAGTCCCCAAGCCCGTCATCTTTAGGATTTCTTCAATACGGCCGGATAAAGCCGTACCCTCAAGGCCATAGATCTGCCCGTAAAAAAGCAAATTTTCTGTGACGGTCAGATCCGAATACAGGCTGAAACGCTGGGAAACATATCCGATGACTGTTTTGATCTCTTCCGGCTGTGTCTGCACGTCAAAGCCGCCCACCTTGCCCGTACCGCTGGTCGGTGCCAAAATACCGCAGAGCATGCGGATGGTGGTGCTTTTACCCGCGCCATTGGCCCCCAGAAAACCAAAAATGGCCCCGTAGGGGATTTCAAAAGAAATTTCATCGACCGCGGTAAACTTCCCAAACCTCCTGGTCAGTTTGTCCGCGCTGATAGCTATACCAGGCATATTAATTAAACCTTACATCCGCCGCGACGCCGGCATGGAGATTTTCATCGGGGTCATCGACGGTGATTTTTACGGCGATGGTCTGGGTAACGCGTTCCTCAGGAGTCTGCACATTGCGCGGTGTAAATTCGGCCTTGTCCGCAATAAAGGTCACATGGCCTTTATAAGGCTGCTTGGCGCCATCCACAAAAATGGATGCCTGCTGATTCAAGCTCAGCTGGTGCACCATGTCTTCGGAAACATAAATTTTAAGCCACTGGTCATGCATGTCCCCGATCACAACCACACCGCCCCCTTGAGGGATGATCTCCCCTGTTTCAACGTCTTTAATCAAAACAACGCCGTCAATGGGGGAAACCACCTCCTGGTCTTCCATCGTCAATTGGGCATATTCCAAGGACTGCTGATTGGCCCCGCCGTTTTTCAAAAGGACAGCGGTGCGGTCATAATCTTTTTTGCTCTGCTCAAAACGGTCCAGGGTCGCCAGGAGCTGGCCTTTTTTGACAAAGTCACCTTCATCGACGTTGAGCGTTACCAGGCGTCCGGCCACCTTGGCGCCAAGCACATGCTCGGTCAACTCCATTGTGCCTGAGAAGGTCATGCTCTTAATATCTTTTTGCTGGGCGCAACCGCAAATTAAAACAGATGCTCCGATGAGTGTCATTGCGAGCGAAGCGAAGCAATCTTTTAAAAGATTGCTTCGTCGCCTACGGCTCCTCGCAATGACACAATTGATTAAATACATCCTTATCCCCCCTTATTAATTAAATCCCTCAACCGTCCCTGGGCATGGAGCAGGTCGATGTGGGCCATCACCCAGGTTGCCTGGGCCTCATTGTAATCATCTTCCGCCGTCGCTAAATCCGCTTTGGCCTGCATCAATCCCAACACCGTGCCAGTGCCGATTTCCTGGGCGTGCCGAGCAATCTGCAAAGCCCTGTAAGCAGTCTGGAATTCCTGGGCTTTGGCCTGCCTTAAATCGTCGGCTTCCATAATCGCTGCACGGGCCTTGGCTATATTGACCTGTTCCTGCTGGCCGGCATCTTTCAAATTTGCCTGGTCTTCTTTGATCTCTCCTTTAACTTCTTTGAGATTCGCCTGCTGTGCCCCGCCTTCCCAAAGGGGAACAGTGGCCTGCAATCCGACAAAGTACGTGTTACTGCCATGCTCGGGCGATTCACCGTTACGGCCGTAGTCAGCAGTGCCTGATATTGCCGGCAAAAAATCCGCATAAGCGGTTTTCTGATCAGCCTTATGAGCTTCTAATTGAGAAGCGGCCAGCACCATATCCGCATTGGTCGCGTCATTAAAATTGACCGCCGCATTATTTTCCAATTGTTTGGTGAAACTCTCATCGTCGAGAAGTTCCAAAGGCGCATCCAAAGGCAGCTGCAAGGCCGCCTCTAAATCCAGGCAGGCATCTTCAGCCTGCTGTTTGGCTTGGGCAAATAAATACCTGGTCTGGTCTAGGTCTGATTTAAACTTATTGGAATCCAATAAAGTCGCTGTCCCCTCTGAATACCCGTATTCACTGACTTCGTAACCCTTCCGGTCACGGTCCAAAAGAATTTTCAAAAACCCGACCGTTTGCTGCTTACGCTGGGCATCCACAAACAGGCTAGCAACCAGGGCCAAAACATCTTCACGTGTTTTTTCTAACTCTGCCTCGGAGAGTTTTTCACCCTTTTTAGCTGCCTGAAATCTTTCAAAGGCTGAGGGGTCAAAAAGGGCAATGGTGACACGGGCCCGTGCATCAAAGGAATTATACGGCCCGATATGCGGCCCAAAGCCCGGAAATTGGATGCCCTCTGAACGCAAATCCGCGGTCTGACGCCCGCCGCTGGCAATGCCATCAAGATGAGGCAGTAAATCCGATTCTGACTGGGATATCCGGGCAATGGCCTGCTCGAGCCTGGCATTGGCCATCATTACTTGAAGGTTAATGGTATCCACACTTTGCAGGGCATCTTTCAAAGTCAGGCGAACAGGCAAAAGGCCCTGTTCCTTTGACGTCAAAGGGTTCTCTCCCTCTTGAGCCATGGCCTTGCAAGCAAGGCACCCGCAAAAAGAGATCAATATTATAATTCTTCTCAAATTCATACTATTTATTCTAACCCCTCAAAAACCATAATTCAACTTGTTCCGAACATCTATGGATGTCCGGCTTTGTGACCGCGCCATTGACTTTCAAATGTTATTTGCTATGAATATTCCCTATTGCTTGCTTGGCAAAGCTGAGTTATCATTGCGTTATGCTCGCTTTAAGGAAGATTGTTTTTTACATTTTCGCCATCGTTTACCTGATCTTGTGCCCCTTGCTTGTTGCCCGCATGCTGGGGTTTGTCATCAATCCTCTGACGCATCGCCTGGAAAAAACCGGCCTGGTCTATGTTTCCACCAATCCGCCGGATGCCACCGTTTACATAGACGGCCGCGTGAGCCATCAAAAAACACCGACAGCCATCAGGGACCTGGCTCCGGGAAAACATTTTATCCGCATTGAACTCATCGGCTATAACGATTGGGAAAGGACTGTCCCTGTCAAAGGCAAAAAAGCCACTGTCCTAGCCAACACCCTGCTCATTCCGGAAGAATGGCCCATTCATATAATTACCAATCAGTCTTATCAAAACATCTTCCCTGCCGATGATGATATCCTGATCGCCGCCAACCCCGTGCTCAAAAACATTGATATCTTCCATACCACTCAAGGCCTTGAAGAAAATTTCAATGAAGAAAATACGTACGAAAAAACCCCTTTATTCTCAAGCGACTCCATTTACGCTGAAGGGGAAATGGTACACTTATATAATGCGCCCCAAAGCCCGTTTATTTTACTGGAAGCAAATATCAAAGATAAACTCCGGTTCCTATGGGTGAACTTGAAAGAAACACCGCCCATCATCGAAGACATCAGTGATCTTTTTGTCCAGATCCCGACGCGCATAGCCTGGGACAATGCTGACAATGACAATATCTTTGCCTTTTACCCGGACCATATTTACCGCATCGACATCAAAAAATAAGGCCATTTACCCTCAAGACGCTGCCCGCCTGCCTGAAGGCTTGGGCCAACAGCCCGCCGGCAGCTCCCAGGTGAAATTCCTTATTAATGATGCAAACGACCTGCTGACCCGTGAAGGGGCATGGGTACGGCTTTACCCCAAGGAAGATTTCGGCAGCCCCCAAGTCTATGACATAACCAAATCACGTCCGTCGACAAATATGTATTTCGAAGAAAAGAACGGGGAACTTTTTTATTTGGACAACAACACCTGTTTTTTATCAGCAGCCCAGATCTTGCCTTACCGCCCTATGTTGAATATCCCGATACCCGATGCAGTGAGATTTAAAACATCAACGAAAGAACCTAATTGATGAAATTCCATTTTTCTAAAGAAGACCTGAAACCAAGGCAGGCCAGGCTGCAAAGGGCCCTGGAAATACTCCCCGGCGCCTGCAGCTGGGGTGTTTTGCTGGGGCTGGTTTTCCTTTCGATCTTCTTTCCTTTCAGCGCAGCCATCCTCATTGTGGCTTTTTATCTGTCATGGATCATGAGGATTTTATATTCCACCCTTTTTCTGCTGCTTTCCTACCTGCAGTTAAACATTGAAGAGAACACCAACTGGATGCGGCGCATCCAGGGCATCGATAATCTGCCCGTCTATTTAAAAGAAAGCAAGTCCAAAAAATTTGGCCGCCACTGGCGCCAGCGCGCTTCGCACAAAATCCATCTGAAACAATTGGAAAAACTCATCGCCGGCAAAAACCCGCCGCCGGCATCCGGCAGTATCTATCATTTAGTCATATTTCCGGTCATCAAGGAAGGCCGGGACATCCTGGAACCTGCCATTGAAGCCATACGCCGTCAACATTTTCCTCTCAAGCAAATGGTCGTTGTCTTTGCCCTGGAAGAACGCGCCCTGCCGCCTGTCCAAAGCGCCGTGTCCGAACTGGAAGAAAAATATAAAGATGTATTTTTTAATTGTATCACCGTCGTGCACCCGGCCGTGGTCCCTGGAGAAGCCCGCGTCAAGGGCGCCAATGCCACCTGTGCGGCCAAACAAGCCGCGGCCTTTTTCCAAAGCAAACAAATCCCTTTTGAAAATGTGATCATTTCCTGTTTCGATGCAGACACTGTTGTCAGCCCCCATTATTTTGCCTGCCTGAGCTATCACTTCATGGTCTGCCCGGACCGCCTTCGCGCCAGCTTTCAACCTATTCCGGTTTACCATAACAATATATGGAACGTGCCGGGCTTTGCCCGTGTGGTGGAAACGGGTTCTTCATTCTATCTGCTCATCGAAGCCACCAACCCTGAAAAATTAGTCACCTTTTCAAGCCACAGCATGAGCTTCAAGGCCCTGGTTGACGTGGATTACTGGCCGGTGGACATGATCTCGGATGACTCAGCTATTTTCTGGAAGGCCTATATCCACTACGACGGACAATATCAGGTAGTTCCTATGTACGTAACGTTGTCCATGGATGTTGCCTGCGCGGACAACTGGTGGCAGACGGTCAAAAGCGTGTATAAACAAAAACAGCGATGGGCTTGGGGGGTGGAAAATTTTCCGATCGTGATGCGGGCTTTTCTTAAATCCAAAAAAATACCCTTTTATGAAAAACTGCGCCTTGGTTTTAAACTTTTTGAAGGCCATCTTTCCTGGGCCACTTCAGGTTTCATTCTTTCCCTCATCGGCTGGCTGCCGGTTGTTTTTGCCCGGCGGGAATTTGCCGCCTCAGTGGTCTACTACAATGTCCCTGATATCGCCAATACGATATTTGGCCTGGGATTCTTTGCGATATGCATCACCATCATCCTGTCTTTGTCCCTGCTGCCCAAGACTAAAACAAGGCATCGCTGGCTCTTAAAAGTGCTCCATGCCTTTGAATGGCTGATGGTGCCCTTGATCCTGGTCTTATTCAGCGCGCTCCCTGCCCTGCACGCGCAAACCCGCCTGATGCTGGGGAAATATCTGGAATTTTGGGTAACAGACAAGCACCGGGTAAAATAAATTAGGTACAATAATATGTCTTTGGAACAATACGAAAATTTCAGCTGTCCATACTGCGGCGGGTCCAACGATCTTCCGGTTGATGTCAGCGGCGGTCCGCGTCAGGAATTTGTGGTGGATTGCGAGGTCTGCTGTGCCCCTATTTTAGTGCGCATCAAGGTCCGCGGGGACACCGTTGTTTCAATGGATGTGCAGAGAGAAAACGGGTAAATTTATCAGCGCACAGGTGAAGCGTTATTAAAGCCCAGAAGCATGTTGACCATGGAAACCGTGACAGCTTCAACAGATTTGACCTTGGGCAATAATCCTCCGGCATCAAGCACCATCTGCAAGATACGCGGATCATTAAACACCGAATTCATGCCCCTGTCACCCCTGCTTTCAACAACCACCTTTTCCAAGTCGATACCGCCGTATACCGATGGGTTGTGCGGTTCTGCAATCATTGCATTATTCCCACCAACCCCATTAGGACCGGCAGGAAATAACGACACCGTGCCAGTAGCCGGTGTGACTGTATGGTCGGGGGTTCCCAGTTTTTCGGGATCAGCCGGCCCAAAAATCATGCCATTAAAACGGTCGACTCGTTCACCAGATGCATCATCTGTCGGATGAAAACCTGCTTTCATAAAATAGGCATGGTAGTGGGTAATGTCCCATGGCCAGTGCGGATCAGAAACAATTGTAGTAACGCTACCAAATGCGCCCAGCGCATAATATAACGGACCTGGGTTAAAAGCGTTTTGTGCCGTTGGATCATAGGCAGAGGCATTTGAAGTAAAACTCACCTCTTTATAATCACCTGGCAAAAGTCCTTGAGCAGTAATCGGATTACTAACATCAGTAACTGTTACCTTAGAATCCCACGCCCCATGATCGCCCGGACCTGATCCAAATAAATGGAAAAGGTCGCCATAGGGATTGACCGGCGCGGATAATGGTTGACCTGCCAAACGCGCCACCTCATATTTCTTAAGATATTCAGGAGGTTTTACAGCAGCCTCTACCAGCTTTGGTAACTTTCCGCTCTCAACAAGTCGACGGACTTTAGTTAGAGCATCTCCCTGAAATATCAAAGTTTTATAATGTTGGTCCGCCGTGGAATAACTATTGTCATTGGCACCGGAAGAAATTGGCTGGATTTTGATGTCCTCTGCATTAATTCCTGTACCTGTAGTAAGATAATTCATAAGATCATTTATGTTGTCTACATGGACAGGGACTGAACCGAATAAATCAAGGTTCACAGATACGTCATCATTGCTGGCACCTGTCGGAGGAACAAATACATTTTCAAGAGCATTCCCCACACCACTTGGAAGACTTAGTAAAAAATTCCATATTTTTTGGGGAATTTCTTTTGTGCTGTCCCAAATAGACGGGGTGTCACCAGCACTGGTAGCAAGTAATATCAATGGAGTCGAATTATTGCTCAAAGTGGCAAACTTTTGCTGATTTTTGGGATCTCCCATATCTTTGAGCGCAATTTTTGTCCCATTAGAAAAAGCAATGGTCAAGCTGTCAATATCAGGGCCGCCGCCCTTGCCGCCGCCACCGGCACCGGCACCAGAACTCGTTTGTGTTCCGGCATTGCCCTGTATTTCGTGTAATCGTGCCAGGACCCAAGAATTAGGATGGTCCTTCATATTGGCAAGCACTCTGCTAATTGCGGCAGGTTTTATATCAACCTCGACCCATTGTGTACCGGAATTAATGGTCCCGTCGCCCGGCGATCCCCAGACAGCATTATTCGTATGAACGGCGATATTAGAACTGTTTGATCCGATAATTTGTTGAATGCCGGGAATAATACGCTGATCAGGATTGTCCAGGCTTAATCCGCGAAGATCAATAACCAGTTTTAGATCGTGATGTAGTGATACATTATTAGGATTAAACAAAACTTGTGTAACAGCAGGCGACTGAGAAACAGGAGCAGGAATAATTGTAGGAGCAGTAGCAACAGGAGTAGCTGCGGGAGCAGCTGTGGAAACAGTATTGAGAGCTCCCTGATTACCCGGCTTCAGACGTAAATAATAATTCCCATCTATATCTTGAAAAACAGCTGTTTTAATCAAATTGGCCGTTGGTGAGCCTATGGCACCTGGCGTTTTAACTATCGCATTGACTCCTTGCACAATAGCATTTGAAGAAGGGCCGCTAAGCTGAATCACATTTGGCGCATTTCGGAATTGCCTGGATCCCTCTAAAGAATTTAAAACCGGGCTATGAAATGAAGAAACAGCGGGAGTTTGATCCAATGTGTTTCCAGAACTGGCTGCCTGAACAACCGTCGGCAGTGCCGCAACAGCTATTGCTAATAAAAATGTATGTTTTAAAGCAGCTCCTGTTGACATGGCCCCATCAACTCTCCTACCCGCAGCAGCTGAATCATCTTCAATCACATTCGTTCTCATGATAAGACCACCCGAAAAATACTTTCTGGGGATCACCGTATTGGTCACAGGATCAAGGTCTTCCTTAATATAGTTATACGCCCCCTTACGGTAAGCTTTCAAATACTGCTGGTAGATCTTTTCATTGATCTGCTTGTCCTTGGTATCCACCCCCAGCGTTTTACCACGGTCCATATATCCTTGGGCCAGGATACTGTCTTTCAAATTCTTCTTATACCATGCGGCCAGGATCAGCGATTGATACACCTGACGCAACACAGCGAAATTCTTACCCGTGTTGACTTCCCTGTCAAGGGCCGGGATAACGATCTGTTTGATGATCTTGGAAGACATGGCGGCAACAGCATCGGGAGAAATGCTTTTTTGCAAATCCACTTCAGACATCCCGAATTGTTCCATGGCCTTATGTTTATTGGCTGCCAAATAATCCTGCTCCAGCATCACCTTTAAACTGCTTTCAACCACAAAAACAGAATTGGTCTTAGGGTTTTGATAAACAACGGCTTTGTCAGGGACAATCCATACTTTATTAAAAGTATTAACTGACACACTGGTGGTGCCGAATTCACGTTGGGCCTGCGCATAGACCTTGGACCAGAATTCTTTCCCCATTTGACGCTCAGGGTACAAGGCAGTGGCCATGATTTGCTTTAAGATATAATCTTCTGATAAAAGCTCGGCACCCATCTGGGTATCACCAAATTCGGTTGGAATAATACGGCTTTTTTCATACGGAGATAGGTTGACCCACATTTCTTTTTCAGGAGTGGTCAATGAAGCCAAAAAGTAAGCGGCAAGTTTTTGCCCCTGGACCTTGATTTGGTCCTGGCTTAAGCGCATGTCCCCTGTATCAACAATAAAATCAAATTTAAAAGGATTTTCAGGATAGAATT
>JABDFL010000025.1 GCA_013286575.1 Candidatus Omnitrophota bacterium | reverse complement strand
CTGGAGGGCTGCAAAAAGGCACCGGTACCATCTTGAGGCACATAGATCTGCAAATTAGGACCATTCCCGGGCGTTGTACCGGCGGGATTCATGCCGGTTGCCGTGATCTGACACAATGCTTCGACATTAGGCGTCACCTGGCTGTTATTCAGGCGCACGGTGAGCCAGGCCGCGTCATAATTGATCTTATTCCGCCAGGAATTCTGCCAGCTGACATTAAAGGATACAACGACCGTATGGGCATTAGGGTCGCGCGTACCTAACGTCACATTTGTCACTGACAGATTATTCGCATAACTTGGGCTACCACTAAAAATAAGTCCCAGCGCCGCAGCCATCAAAATTTTTCCGAAATGTTCGGTCATAAAAAACAATTCTAACGGGTTAGGTTGAAATTACCGTCGTGATCATCAATAGGAGAATCGATTTTGCTGCGCAACGCCAGCTTGGCCTCAAGGATTTTTTCCTTTACGGCGGAAGCATCATCCGCATCAGGCTTTAAGTACAAGTACCATTGATAATGCTTAAGCGCCGTTTCCTGGTCTCCCAAATATTCACCGCTGACAAAAGCCAGATTATAATGGGTATCCGGGTCATTAGGGGTCAGGTCCACGGCCTGGTAATATTCCACCACGGCCCGTTGATATTCCCCGCGCTGGAAATAAATATTCCCCATATTGTAATGGGCCTTGGCCAATTCCACCCTGAAGTTCTGGTCCTGCGGGTCCATATCACCGCCTTTAGCCAGCAATTCATTGGTTTTTGCTTCCAATTCCTGGGTCGTCTCCTGGCTCTGTTCCTGAGCAACCTCCTTCTTGGAAGTTTCATCCTGCTGGGCCGCCAATTTGTCCTCTAAATCCTGCATGCGTTTTTGATAATCGGCGTCCTTGTCGGCCAAGAGGCCGCGGATGTCCTGGATTTCCTGGGTATATTTTTTATTAAGGCTTTCCACCCGGCGGATCTCTTTGACAAAATCCTCCCGTTCAGCCTGCGCCTCGTCGGTGGTGGCGCCGCCCACGGCCGGCTGGGCATCGGCAGCATCCTGGGCATACGCGTGCCCGGGGTTTTCCATCAGGGCAAAAATAAAAACCAGCGCTGTGAGTGCCCAGACCTGTTTGATATTAAATCCTTTGCATAGTTTGCCCATAATTTGATCTCCGTCCTTGGGATTATTTGATAGTGCTGTCGTCATACGTTTTGGCCCCTTTAATAGTGCCTCTCACCTTTTCATAATCATCGGTCCTGCCCTGAACAATATGAGGCGTGATTAAAATAACAATTTCCGTATTGGTCATCGTATCGGAAGTATGGCTGAAGGCCGTGCCTATTAAAGGAAGGTTCATAAGCCCGGGGATACCTGTTTTCGTATGCACTTTATTTTGATCGCGCAAGCCGGCCAATACAATGGTTTGGCCGTCCTTGACCATGACAGAAGTTTCCACTTCGGTTTTGTTCACTTCGGGAATGGTGCTGCCTTCGGCTGAAGTGATCTGCTTGACCACTTCCGAGATTTCCGGTGTCAATTTCATGGTGATGACGCCATCATCATTAATGGTAGGGATGACGCTTAATTTAATACCGACATCAACAAAGCGCACATCATCAGATGTGATCGCGTTCTCCCCTGTACCATTGGTGGTGGCTACTATATAGGGAACAGTGTCACCGATATGGATCTTGGCTTCCTCATTATTAGTGACCAGGATCTGCGGGGTAGAAAGGATTTTAGTGTCACTGACAGACTGTAAAGCGCGTATGGCCGCGGTAAAAGCAGAGCCGCTGAAATTTCCAACGACCGCGGACCCGAAAGTCGAAGCCAAATTAGCTGAAGAGCCGGATGGAGCGTTCGCAGCCGCACCGGAGGCAATACCAAGGGCCGTGCTCTGTAAAGTAACTTGATGGCTTCCGCCGCTGGTAACCGGAGCCGTGAAATCCACCCCCATGTCATAGTTAGGGTTAAAAACGATCTGCAGGACGCGGGCCTCGATCAAGACTTCCTTGGTCGGAACATCCAGGCTTTCAATGGTTTTTTGGACTTCATCGCGGCGTCCCGGGAACACGCGCACTAAAAGTTCATTGGAGCGCTCATCCGCGGTGATGGTCCCGACCGCCTTGGCATCGATGCGGGAACGTAATTTTTCAGCAACCACATCTGCCTTGGCGTATTTCAGGTCAAAGACCATGGTGTCCAGCGGCTGTTCAATTTGCTCAATGGCCTTTTTCATTAATTCGATGGATGCGGGCGTGTCAACCAAAACAACAGAGCCGGTGTCTTCATCAATAATGATCTTGCCGCGATTGCTGCGCATATTATCAAGCGCTGCCAGGACATAACTGGGTTTGGCGTACTGCAAATGAACAATGCTTACCTCTGTCTTGTCGTTAAACTGCTTGCCGTACATGGCCTCATATTCACTGGCGGACATGATCTGGACAATATCATCATCAATGTGATAGGCGAGCTTATTGGAAATGGTGACAATGTCCAGCGCGTCCTTGATGTCCACGTCATGCAAAAGCACCGTGCTGCGGCCTTCCACCGACGGGGCAATGATGACGTTAAATTCCCCTTTTTCCGCGAGGAATTTGATCACGTCCACGATGTTCATGTCGCGCACATCGAGCGTGATCTTGCGCTGCATCCTGTCGTCCAAGGAATCCTTGGGCTCAGTCATGAGGATGGGCTGTATGGCCTGGCCCTCATCGTCCGTTTGCGCGTGGGCAAACGTGAAATACGCGATTGAGCCTGCAAGGCCAATCAGAAAAATAATCAGGAACTTGAGTTTAGGAATGTGGTAGCTCATAGCTTGATTGTCGTCTCCTCATTTTCGTGACTGAAGACCGCTCTATCCGTATAGATGGTCTTGACAGTGACGCCTTCTAATTGTTCACCTTGCTTAAGAAAAAAAGTCTTGTTCTTCTGCGTGTCTTCGATCATGACAGAAGCCGTTTCCGGCAAATCCAGCCATGCGATGCCGACTAATTTATACTTGGACATCAATTGCGCCAAGCCTTGTGTCGCCACTTTAGCCGCTGATTTAGGGACATAAGGTTTAAAAATATTCCAGTCGTTGACCTGCTGCAGATAATAATCGGCGCTTTGGGTGGAAGGTAAAGCAACATCGGATGAGACGCTTGTTTTTGAGCCGGAAGGAAATTCAACCGCCTGGTTGAGCAAGGCAAAACCGGAGTGCATTTCAAGAACTAAAGCAAGGATGCAAACTATGATCGCCAAGAATAGGATGGCGTTTAAAGTACCGACAGTGAAAGTGAGTTTGAATGGCTTTGAGGGGGCCGCCGGCGCCGATGCCTTAGCAGCGACGGAAGGTGCCGTTTTTTGCATCATCTTCATCAACTTTTCTTCTGCGGATTCTTTAGCCATAAAGAAAACCTGTAGTTTCTCCGTCAAGGGATTCGAATTTTAAATATAATAACGCCAAGTTTTTAGAACTTTTTTCTTGTATGCTTATCATATTAACATAGGAGATAGGTGTATCAAGAAATTATTGAATTATTTTTCCTCTTTTTTAAACAGCAAAGACAGAATTCCCGTCGAGAAACCAAAGAGGCGGCTCACGGCGCGAAATAAAAAGATAAAACTAAAGAAAATCCCATCAAAAAAACAACACATCATCACCAAGGCCCATACAACTTCAAATAATATAAACGCAAGCACCGGTGTCATGGCGAGAAGCGAAGCGACAAAGCAATCCTTAACCAGTTGAAACACACTTAAGGCAAGGCCAGCCAAACAACAAGCCGCCCAAGGCACTTCAACAATGTCCTTCCAGAAGGTATACCCATCACCCCGCATCATGCGCGGGTGGTCTTTGTACATCCTCACCCGCCAGAAGCCGTGCCGGAACTGTTCTTTCAAATATTTGATGATTTGGGTGGGATGATAGTGGTCCACCAGGGCCTTTCGCTCAAAATAGATCCGCCAGCCTGATGCGATGATCTTATAACTCAGGTCATTATCTTCGCCCGAGGCTGTGCGGTAAGCCGTATTGAAGCCTCCCACCGCGTCAAAAACATTTTTCTTGGCGCAAAAGTTATAGCTGCCAAAAGAGTTGGGGAAATCCGGCATCAAATGAGTGTGGCGCCAGAGGATTTCTTTGCAGATACAGCGCGCCAGGCGGGATTCAGGGTTCGCGATCCCGTAAGATCCGGCCACGACGCCAATATGCTCCTGGGCAAAGCCTGCCATCAGCCGGGAAATCCAATCTTCGTGCGGGATACAATCAGAATCCGTGAACGCCAAAAACTCACCACTAGCCAAACGCGCCCCGTGATTACGCGCAGCAGCCGGGCCGGCATTGTCCTGGCGGACATAGGTCAACTTTTTTGTCATTCCCGCGAAAGCGGGAATCCAGACACGCGTGACAATGTCCGCCGTATTATCAACGGAACCATCATCCACCACGATCACTTCATAGGGCTGGAAACAATTTTGCTTCGACAAAGCCTCAAGCGCCCGGCCGATGGTCGCCGAAGCATTGTAAGCAGGCACAATAACACTGACACTAACAGGACTTATCTCGCACTCCTTCTATTCAGGCAATGACAAACGCCTGACATTCAACCATAGATAACATGTTTATGAGAACATTGTGTTTTCTTCGAAGGTAGTAGAAGGCCGATTTTGCTGGTCCCCGAACGTTCAGTTCGGGGAAAATCGGCCTGGTGACTAGCGATGCCGAAACGCTGGTTTCGGCGAGCGTGCCTGAGAAGGAAATACAATGTTCTCATAAACCTGCACTCATCATTCAACTTTCAATTTCTTCTTCAACTCCCTAAGCTCAAACTCAAGCAAAGCAATTTTTTGAGCCATTATGTCGTTACGGTTATTTTGCTGGCACAAAAACACTGTCAGCAGAAGGCTTAAGAACACGAACACGCAAAACAACGTGAAGAAAATGAAATTGCTGGGCAATTCAAAACCAAGCCAGGCTGCAAAAGCAAAAAGGAAACGGTAAAATACCGCGAAGAAAATCGCCCCGGCAGAAACCAGGAGCCATGCCATCGCGTACTTGAACGTCAGCCGCCGCCGGCGCACCAGATCAATGACAAACAAAAAAATCGCCACCGAAACGATCAACGCCACCGCATGAATGTTCATACCTTGCCCCTCCCCTGACGGATCATATGCAAAAGAATGGCCAGCGTTACTTTCACCATGTAGTACAAAGTTTTAAAATACCGGATGGAAGAACTGCCTGCTTCTCTGGGACGCATGACAACAGGCAATTCAACAATACGCGCCCCGGCCTGCTGGGCCACGACAATGGCCTCGGGCTCAGGGAAATCATGCGGGTAATATTCGGAAAATAACGCGATCATTTTTTTATTGTACGCCCGGAATCCGGAGGTCGGATCATTGACCTTGACCCCAGTCAGCACCTTGATCAAATGCACAAAAAAATTGATCCCCATCCTGCGGCTGAATGATGATTGAAAACCGATTTTTTCCAAAAAGCGGCTGCCGACAACCATGTCTGCCCCATCAAGACGCAACGGCCCGACAATCTTTTCCAAAAAAGCCGGATCATGCTGGCCATCCCCGTCAATCTGCACGGCAATATCGTATTGATGTTTCTGGGCATATTGAAAACCCGTCTGCACCGCGGCCCCGATCCCCAAATTAAACGGCAAAGAAACAACCATCCCTCCTGCCTCACGCGCTTCTTCTGCCGTGGTGTCTGCTGAACCGTCATCAATGACCAGAATATCAACGCCTGGGGCAGCCTTACGGATTTCCCGGACCGTGCGGCCGATGTTCCCGCATTCATTAAAAGCCGGGACAATGGCGAGGATTTTTTTATTGGGAGGAGTCATGTCCTTGAGATGCAGTTTCCTTGTCCCACAATCTTTTCAAAAAAAGAAGCGCAGCCAAGGTAAAAAAAATTTGAACGGCAATCAAAATAAAAACCATAATTATTGCTGAGCTTTCATGGCAATCAAGCTCGCCGCCAGATTGATCAGCCCGTCTTTAGGGGCATCGCTGATTATTTTATCGGGAGTGATCCCGTCAAAACCAAAAAGACTTCCGTCAGGATAATGCGTGCGGGCCGTTACCAGGGCAATGGATGAGCCATCGCCCATCGGGAACATGGATTTCAATAAGATCTGGCCTGCCGTATTAACGCCCAGGAGATACGCCCGTTTTCTAAACTGCATGATACCGCTAAAAAGTTCCGCCGCAGATCCGGTATCAGCATCAACGAGGATCACGATAGGGCCGTCAAAATGGTATTGGGGATCAAGGGCCGGCACGTCCAAATCAATTTTGGGCTGATCGCGCTTTTGAAAATAAACAAGCTCATCCCCGCCTTTGAGGAAAAAAGCGGAAATCTCCCTGGCCGCCAAAGGCGGGCCGCCGGGATTGCCGCGAAAATCCAGGACCAGGCCTTTAGGGTGCTGTGCCTCTATCAAGGTCAAAAAACGGAACATATCATCGCCGGTTTCGCGGTTAAATTTAGGGACTTCCAGGCAAAACACACCCGGCACCGGCACCGGATGCATAAACACGGTCTGTTTGAAATATTCCTTACTGATAACATCAATAGTTTTATTAGCTTTGGTCTCACCACTCAGATAAGACAATTGGACATGCGTGTTGACCAATGGCGTTAATTTACTGTCGATAACATCCTGGGTCATGCCCTGCACCGAGGCCCCGTTAATCTGCAGGATAAGGTCATCTTCGCGCAGGCCTTTTTCATAGGCATCGGAGCGCGGCTCCATGCGGGTCACCAAAAAACCAATATCACTCTTTTTACCTTCAATGCCCAAATCAATCTTTTCCCCCAGGGCTTCCTGCTGGAATTTCACCGCAGGTTTGGGCGGATAAAATTGGGTAAACCGGTCGTCCTTGGACCTTAAAGCGTCCACCAGATACCAGGCGCTGCGCCAGCGGACATAATCATTGCTTTTGCCTTCGCTTTTTAACTGCGCGTAGATATTGGAATTAAACTTCTGCAGAAAACGGTCGTAAATCTTGCGGTCAGGCGCCAGGTAATAATTATCTTCAAAAGTTTTAAAGACCTTCTCAAAAAAATCAACGTATTGCTTATAATCAGGATTATTTGTCACAGGATCAGCCGCCACCGGCCGTGAAAAGGCACAAAACCCTATGATCATCAAAATTTTTATGGTGTCATTGCGAGAAGCGCAGTTCAGCGCAGCGAAGCGACGAAGCAATCTCTTAAAACTTGCAAGCATGAACTCATATTATCAAATTTATATAAAATATCATTAACTATTACAGAAATTTTTCAGCAATGAAAGCTCTTCTGCGCTGGGGAGTTGTGGCGCAGATGCGTGAAAGCCGTTTGCCAGATGGTCCTTGAAAACAACGGGGTTTATGGGGATATTGGTCACAAAATCAGTGTGCCCACGCCCTTTACGGTATGCAGGAATATCCTCAGGCATCTTCAAATAACGGCTGATCAAAGACAGATCAAACTTGTAGAGGATAGTACCATGATGCAAAATATAATGCTTCCCGCGGCGCTGGGCATTGCCGGAGAATTTCTTCTCGCCCGGGCCCGTGGCCAGATCCGACGTAGGCCTGAAATACGCCTCAACCCCTGCCTGGCGCAGCGCCTCAATGACCTTGGCACTGATCCATGCATAAGATTTACGCAAATCATTAAGCTCAGGATGCTTTTGTTTCGACAAAACCAGCGTGTAGTTAAGGCAGCCCGGCCCCTGGACAACCGTGCCGCCGCCTGAAGAACGCTTTAATACAGGAATATTGTCTTTTTGGGTATGGATGGCATTGACATCTGTTTCCGCGCGGCCGATGCGGCCAAGCACTATAAAAATTGGAGAGGATTCCCAAAAGCGCAGATATTCCCCTGCCCCGTGCTTTTCTGCCATAGCCAATAAAACATCATCAAAGGCGATATTTTCCTGCGGTGTGGGAAAAGAAATGTCTCTAAACTGCATCCGTGGGAGATGAGGCCAAAAAGAAACTGGTTTTAATGTCGCGCGCCGCCTTGACTTCATCCGGGCGGGTCACCGGCATGGTCTTGGGAAATTCCCTGAAAGCCGCGGGGTCTGTTTGGGAAAGCTTGTCCGCCTCGATCATTTTATCAATGAAATTATCCATGGTCTGCTTGGACTCTGTTTCAGTCGGCTCGATCATGATGGCTTCAGGCACGCTGATGGGAAAATAAACCGTCGGAGGGTGTATTTGCTGGTCGATCAAAAATTTAGCAATATCAATGGCATGCACCCCGCGCTCGGCCTGCCTGGAGGCGGAAAAAACACTTTCATGCATGCAGATGCGGTCAAAGCAAATTTTATAATAGGGCTCAAGCTTTCGCATAATATAATTGGCATTAAGCACCGCATGGTCGGTCGTGGCCATCAAACCTTCCCGGCCCAGCATCAGCATATACGCGTATGCCCGCACCAGAAGCCCGAAATTCCCGTAAAAAGAAGCGATATATCCAATCGATTCAGGATAGTTATAATCAAGGACATAAACACCGTCGCTGCGTTTGACAACGCGGGAGATCGGCAAAAACTTGGACAACTTTTGATTGACCCCCACCGGCCCTGCACCGGGACCGCCGCCCCCGTGAGGGGTCGTAAAAGTTTTATGCGTATTGATATGCATCACATCAAAGCCGACATCACCAGGCCGGCAACGCCCCAAGACGGCGTTGAGATTGGCCCCGTCATAATACATGATGCCGTCAACCGCGTGAATGATCTTGGAAATCTCGCTGATATTGCCCTCAAACACACCATAGGTGCTGGGCACTGTCATCATGAGGCCCGCGGTCTCTTCATTAACAGCTGCCTTGAGCGCTTCCAAATCCATGCCGCCGTCTTTGTTGGAGGGAATGGAAATGGTTTCATAACCCGCCACCGCCGCTGAAGCAGGATTGGTCCCATGCGCGGAATCAGGGATGATGACATATTTTTTCTTCGTGTTGCCTTTGGATTTATGATACGCCGCCATGAGCATGATGCCGGTCAATTCGCCGTGGGCACCGGCCAAAGGCTGCATGGTAAAATCACTAAAGCCCGTCATCTCGCACATCCACTGCTCGAGCTCATACAAAATCTGCAAAGCCCCCTGCGTCCATTGCTCGCCGCCGGACAACTGGGCCAGCAAAGGATGCAGGTCAGTAAATCCCGACAGCCGCGCCAGGGCTTCGGTAAATTTCGGATTATATTTCATGGTGCAGGAGCCCAACGGATAAAAATGCGTATCAATGGAGAAATTTTTCTGGGACAGCCGCGTGTAATGCCGCACCACATCAAGCTCAGAAACCTCCGGCAAAGCCGCATCCACCGAACGCGCATACTTAGACGGAATCTGCGCATGGGACGGAACATCCGGGTCCCCAAAATCAAACCCCTTACGCCCCGCTATCGATTTTTCAAAAATTAATTCCATATATTAATCCAGCACTTCCTGCAACGCCTTCGCGTAACGGTCAATCTCCTGCTTGGTACGCTTCTCGGTAACAGCGACTAATAAATACCGCTCCATGCCTGGATAATAACGGCCCAATGGAAATCCGGCGGCAAAGCCCTTCTTCATCATGGCCGCGACCACCTCTGAAGCGTCCTTGTGCAAATGGATGGTAAATTCATTAAAGGTCGGCGCCGAGCGCTTGACTTCAACACTCTTGATCTTGGACAAAACTTGCTTGGCATATTCCGCTTTGTCCAAATTCAACTGCGCCATTTCTTTTAAACCGTTCTTGCCGACAACCGCCATAAAGATCGCAGCCTGAAGCGCGCATAAAGAAACATTCGTACAAATATTAGACGTGGCCTTTTCCCGGCGGATATGCTGCTCACGGGCCTGAAGGGTGTTAACAAAACAACGCTGACCTTTGGAATCCACCGTTTCACCGACGATGCGCCCCGGCATCTTGCGGATATATTTTTTGCGGGCGCACATAAAGCCCAAATAAGGGCCGCCGAAATTAAGCGGCAAGCCCAATGACTGGCCTTCACCGGTCACAATGTCCGCCCCCATCTCCGCCGGTGTTTTCAATAATCCCAGTGAAACAGGATAAACACTGACAATCACCAAGGCGCCCACACTGTGGGCTTTCGCAATAATATCCGTCAGATCATCAATGGCCCCGAAAAAATTAGGGTTCTGCAAAATGACAACCGCGGTGTCACGGTCCAGGCGCTGGTATATTTCATCCCTGCTACTTTGCCCGTGGACAATAGGTGTCTCTTCAAATTGATAAGATAAATGGTGCGTATATGTTTTTAAAATCTTGCGGTAAATGGGGCTCACCCCGCCGTCCATGATCACACGATCACGCCCGGTGATGCGGATGGCCATCATCATGGCTTCATAAAGCGCCGTGCCCCCGTCGTACAAAGAGGCGTTGGAAACCTCCATCCCGGTCAGGGCGCACATGGAACTTTGATATTCAAATAAAGCCTGCAAGGTCCCCTGGGCGCATTCGGGCTGGTAAGGGGTATACGCCGTATAGAATTCACCGCGGGAAGTCAGCGAAGAAACCGCCGTCGGGATATAATGGTCGTAATAACCGCCGCCGATAAAAGGGACAACATGCACATTGTTCTTTAAAGACAGGGCCGTGACATGGCGCATGACTTCATATTCTGAAAGGCCCTTGGGCAGATCAAATGATTTCGGCCTGTGCGCGGGGGCAATGCCGGCAAAAAGGGCATCGAGAATCTCGACGCCGATAGCTTTAAGCATCTGCTCAACTTCTTGGGGGGTGTTGGTGATATACGGGTTCAATGGTACGTCCTAATTAATGAAGGGAATCCAGATAGTTGCGGTACTCTTCCGCGCTCATGAGATTGGTGCTTTCATCCATGTCACGCACATCTATCTTGGCGATCCAGCCTTTGCCGTAACAATCCTTGTTGATCAGCGCCGGTGTTTCTTCCAGTTTACGGTTGACATCGACCACCTTGCCGCCCATAGGCGCGTAAATATCGCTGGCCGCCTTCACTGACTCGACGGAGACAAACTGCTCAAACTGCTCGACTTCGCTTTCTTCCTCGGGCAATTCGACATAGGTCACGTCGCCCAAGGCCTCCTGGGCGTAATCCGTGATGCCCATGGTGGCGATATTGTCCTCGATGGAAACCCATTCATGTTCCTTTGTATACAAAAAATTTTCTTCAATTTCCATGACCCGTCCCCCACTGTCATTCCCGCGCAAGCGGGAATCCATTTTTAAAGATTATGTTTTTAAAGAACCAAATTTATAAAAAGGCCTTTTGGCAACAACGGCCGCAGCTTTACTTTTTTCATCACCGAAAAAGATCTCAACCCCGGCGTCTCTGCGGGGAGAGTCCATGAACCCTATGCCAATACCGGCATTTAAAGCAGGAGAAAATGTCCCGCTGGTAACCATGCCGATCTCATTGCCCGCAGCATCAAAAATTTTATTTCCCGCCCTGGGGCTTTTACGCGAAGCGCTGATAAAATAACCGATGGTGCGTTGAGGCGTTTGTGCTGATACCGCCTGGCGCCCGATAAAATTCTTTTTCCCATCGATGAATTTATCTAATCCTGCTTCCAGCGGGGAAATCGTCTCATCCAATTCGTGGCCGTAAAGGCTGTAGCACATCTCCACACGCAAGACATCGCGCACGCCTAATCCTGTTGGTTTTACTGTAGCATTGTCCAAAATATTTTTCCAGATTTCTTTACACTTTTCCCAGGGGCAGTAAATCTCATAGCCCAGCTCGCCGGTGTAGCCGGTGCGGCTGATCAAACAAGGAACGCCTTTTATCTGGAATTGGCCGAAAGTATAGTAGGATAATTTTTCTATTGCCGCAAGCCCCAGCGCTTTTAGAACATCTCGCGATTGCGGCCCCTGCACATCCAGCTTGGCTGTTTTAAAAGAAGCATCTTCAAAGTTCGCCTTCGCATTCAAGTGGGCACGAAAGTGCCGCGCATTCTTCTCTATATTAGCCGCATTAACAACGATCATCCAATCTTCAGCGCCTTTGCGGTAAACGATCAGATCATCAATGATACCGCCTGCCTCATTGAGCATGGCGCCGTAACGGCAGGTATTCACAGGCATGTCCGTGATGGTCTGGGTCACAATGGAATCCAAACCACAGGCCACCGCGTCACCCTTGATCATAAACTCGCCCATATGGGAGCAGTCAAAAATCGAAACGGTCTTGCGGTTATGGTCCCACTCGGAGAGAATGCTCTCGTATTGCAAAGGCATGTTCCAGCCGCCAAAGCCCACCATCTTGGCGCCCAGGGCCGCATGCACATCTGCCAAAGGAGTATTATGTAATAAAGCTTCCACGGAAGGAATATTAGCCAAAAGCTATTTTAAAGTAAAGATAAAAATTATTTGAATAAATCAGAATGGGTCCCTGTGCGGACAAAATATATGTTATCGTGTTCAATTTTATAAATAAGAAGCCAGTCCGGTTCGATGTGGCATTCCCGGTAACCCTTGTAATCACCATGAAGCGGATGGTCCCTATTATTGACAGGAAGGGGTTCTTGTTTAACCAACGCCTTGATGGTGCTGTCTAAAAGATCCAAATCCTGATGGCGCTTTAACTGAAGCCTATAATCTTTCTTGAATTGATTGGTGTAGGATGGTTTTAACATGCCATCACTTTTTCAAATCTTTTAACATGGTTTCCACATGAGAATAACTACGCAGATTTTTTTTATTCTCCACATCCATGATGGCATGGTAGGTTGTAGGATTTGGGATTTTCAAATCAAAAGGTAAACCATTTTCTAATTCGACACGATGGTAAAAAAGATTGATGGCTTGAGAAGCTGTTAATCCCAAAGCTTCAAAGATTCTTTCCACTTTACTCTTTAATTTTAATTCGGTACGGGCCCGGATCATAGCTGTTTTGCTCATATCGCTCTCCTAGTGTCATCTGCTTTCATCTCTAATAAGAGTGTACCCCAAATGTGATACATTGTCAAGTTCAGGCTTTAGGGAAGTTATCCTTTGCCGCAGAATTTAAAAAGGCCCGGATATCCGTCATTGGCTTGATGCTGATAATCACCGGCACAAACCCCGGGGCATTTTCCAATGCAACAAGCTGGGCCTGGTCAATGTGAAATCTGATCCCCTCACCGCCATTCCCGCCCGCCCCACCGTCATTCCCGCGAAAGCGGGAATCCACTTTGACTGAGGTCAGATCAATACCACCCCGCGTCTTCGCAGTTTCGGCAGATTGGACCAGCATCGCATTATTCTGAACTGAACCTATTTCACCGCTGCCTCCCCCAAAATTGTCTCTTCCCTTGCCCCCCTTGACCTTCATTCTTTTACCCATAATCCAATTCTGATTTATTGTTATCGTTACAACAGTTTCTTTCAAGTGGACTGTTATAACATATTTACTGCTTAACTTGGCCCAACTGACGCTGCCATTTATTACAAAAAGCTCACCCGGTTCATTAACTGAAGGATCAGCCATCATGATACGTCTTTTATCATCCCTACTTTTGTCTTTTATAACAGGATACTCGCCGGTCCTTGTCTTCATCACCACCAAATCTTTATACCGCGGTTTTATACGAAACATTATCACGCCATTTTCTTCGGTATAATCCTTATTCGTTTCACTAACAGCAGCTTCCATCGCCCCATCCGCCCCACTATCAATCCTGCCTAAATCGTCATTGGCTAAAGAAGCTTTATCTTCAGCACCAACTTTCAATACCTGATATTCTACCAATTTTTTGATAATTGCCGCCTGCCCCGCAAGGGAATGGTCCCGGATATACTTCCATTTACGGACCCTGGAATCAAAATAAGCCAGTTCTACAGCGCTGCTGTTAGGATCAATGGCAAGGATAATACTGGATACGCCATGCCCAGCCGCTATTTTTTGTGCCACTTCATTATCTGTTTCACTTTCATGAATAGGCACTAAAAATCCATGAGAATGTCCATTAACAAGGGCATATTCATCCAACCGTCTCTTTGCCTTACCCACTGTTTCTACTGAAAATGAAACTAAAGGAACAAACGATCGATTTGGTTGAAAGACATCAAAACGCAGCTCGACATTCTTAAACGACTTTTGCAATTGGATAAATTGATTCAGATCTTTAAAAGATTCGATCACTACAGGAAAACCCAACTGTAGCCGTCTAATTGTTGGGGGGCCCAATTTCTTAAGCAACATAGCTTTCATCGCTGACCAGACTGAAATACGCAATGATTCAACAGATGTTTCTAAATCAATTAAATATTCATGTACCAGACCAGATAAATCTTCAATTCCGGAATCGGGGGACATGTCTATACGGGAGGGAAAACCAAAAATGGTTTTGACCAATAATTCAATAAACTTCTCCCTGTTTGTTTCATTTATTGTTGGCCTTATTTTTCTCAACATCTCTTTAACCTGTTCTTCGGAATCATCAATATCAAAAGAATCAATACCACGCTTTGCATGCAAGGATCTGATAATGTCATTAATTTGGGCTGCAGATTCATCGAAAGCCGAAGATTTAGTCGCTCTTTTTCTTTTCTCTGTCTTTCTAAACACAAATTCAAAAAGCCGGTCTGCCCCGGACAATGGATATGTATTAATGAATGATCCCCATTTAATGGCTACCAGATCTTCTAAAACACCTCCCTCTGATCTTCTCTTTGGAAAACCATCCACCACTCCCTGTACCAGGGGACTATCTTTTTTTCTCACAACATCACCCATCCGCCAATCTTTTGCCAACATCGCCGCATCATTAGATCTCATACCAGGCAAACGGATTTCGACCATATAAGTGTTGCCTTTATATCGCCCTATGCGTCTATTATCAACCTTGATGAGATAAACATGTGACACGTCTCCAATACTCACAGGCCCGGGCAATGATGGCATTGGCCTATTATATTTTTGGGTCAAAATTGACCCGGATATTGCAAATATTACACCAGCCGTTGGCGTATCAGAATCAGCATGATTTGAACCTGTTGCCCAATAAGAAGCCACATCCGCATACCCCCAATTCCCACCGCCTGCATTATTTGTCTTTATTACGCCTGTTTTAAGAACATCATTAAATGCTTCTTGGCCATGGACCCCTCTAAAATAAAACCTTTCGGATCCAATGCTATCAATCCCCTTATGCGGCGCCTCATCAAGCAAAGCCATCGCTTCTGACCAGGAATTTATTAAAGGAGGCGATTCTTTATCCACTTCTGCCCCTTCAGCCCGCCCTCTTTCTATCATCGCCCCGTCTTTTATTTCCGAAGGGGGTCCCAGTAATTGAATACCTCCTCCTGTTTTCTTTCCACTGATTATTTCACCCTCTATAGTATTAGATTTAGAAGTCCCTTCTAAGAATAAATCCCTCCTTTTTTCATCAGGGAAAGAAAAACGCAATATTTCATCGATTGGGAGCAGATCATCTTTTCCAAAAAGATAAAAACTGCCCAAAGCCTCATCTCCCATAACTTGAATTCCATTAATATCATATTTGCTTTCTAAATTTTGAATTGTTTCAGGGACTTTCAATATTCCATAAATGTCTTTTTTATTCCTGCTTGATACCTTCAAGATTCTAAACGTGCTGTCCTCAAACACATAAGGAGGCAGCAAAGAAACCTCTGAGAATTCCCTAAGCAGAAAAAGGCGTTTACTCTCAGCCCGATACTTTGACTCCACTAAACCTAAAGCTACCGCACCCAAAATAAAAGTACCACCTATATACAAATCTTTATTATGGGTAGCTATTCCTAAATAATAACAGCTGATGCCAGCCACTGCCAAAACAGCAGCACCCGCAAGAATGTTTTTAAGACTCACATTCATCGCCCCATCCGCCCTTCCCGACAATACCTTCCCCTTATCCACCCCCGCCATCGCCGCATCTACCCCTTGCCCCGCTTCCGCCGTCTGTGTATCTTCTTCTATGAATACTCCATCCCACCCACCTTTTTCTTGGGCATATATACGGATTGGTCGCATTTTTTTATAGGCCAATGCTCTTCTATATATCGTTTTAAGCCATCCTGTGCTGGCCTCTCCCATTCGGCTTTCTGCTTCGGATTGAGAGATAAGTTCCAGTGACGCCGCCTTCCTTAGAGCGGTGTTCAAATCATAAGCTGCACCGGAAAAAGAATCATTAAGTTCAATAACATACGCTTGAAACTTCCCATTTTCACGCCTGACAATGATATCCACACCCATTAAATCAGTAGCATTTTGTGTTGCGGGTTTTAACCCATCTTCTTCCATTCCCTTATTTATTGCTTCAAAAGCACGACGGCTCTCTTCATCGATAGTCCTTTCCATTTCATGATATTCTGCCAAAGTTAATCCTAATTTCTTTGCCACTCTCTCCAAAAGCCATGGCTCTGCACTTATAGAAAGGTTGACTGCGCCCCCTTCCTTGTCCACCCTGGCAACCTTAGCAAAACTTCCATTTTTTTCTTCCGTAGCAAAGACCCTCACATTCCAGTCTAATTTGCCAAGTTCGGTATTTATATAAGGAGGCTCTATTCTCTCTTGGATCAGAAATTCACCTCGAAACTTGCCACGTTTGGAAATAACCTCTTGAACTTTTTGATCAATATTTGTCCGGTCAAAAAAAACTATGCCCTTACCATTACTGCCTTGATTTGGCTTAATAATTCCTTTTTCTAAATTATTTTCAATCAAAAAATCCATCATCCTTTTTCTTAATTCTTTTTTCAAATCATTGCCCCTCAAATCTAATGTTGTCACATTCTCTGAAGATTCTCTTTTCTTATCAATTTGAGGGATTTTTGTTTTGCGTATCGCTATTAATTGCCAGCGTGGGACATGAACCCCTCTCTTTTCCAGCTCCATCATAGTAATATCTTTAGATTCTATATAATTCTCCTGATTTGGGTACTCCGCCCTTGGTAACCCCATTCCTTTTAAAAGATTTCTGGGCCTAATTTCTTGATAATTAATAAGGTAGTGAAGCGGGATATCTGAACGATAAATGTTGAAAACCAGCCTACCATCCTTAAACATATAAAGCGGGTCTGCCTCTACATACCCTTCTTTTTGGTGAACTGCAAAAGTATTGATCGCAAAAAGATTAATATTTGAAAAATGGCTGGCAGCTTCTAATAAAGCAAGCTCATCTTCTGATGGCATCAGATTTTGATGATAGATCCCCACATTTACGGCCTGTTCCCCCACTGCAATCATATTTTTTTGCTTTACTGTCTTTGCTAATTCGTAACCATGGATACTTAATGCATGATTTAAACAATAATAGATTTGGCCTATCGCCGGCCTTCCATTCTGGTATTCTATTGAATTAGTTCCACCTATGTTATTCCTAAAATCAAACTTGGCCCTGTTCATTAAATCCGGCCGGCCCGGTTCTGAAATGATCTTGTCTAAAATTTCTATATCAAAAATGTTCACCCCTTTCGATACTTGTTTGATTAAAATATCAACGATTTGGGCATCTAATTTCTGAATGATTTCAGGATGATGAAAAGCAATGACCCCTAAAGCATATGATGCAGTTTCATTGCCTTGACTGCCAGAATTAAGTAAATCTTCGATTACAAAATTATCAATCACCGTCTTTTGTTCATTAAGCATAAACCTGAGCGCATCCAAAGCATTATTTTCCCCCTGAATAGCGGCGTTTGCTAAAGCCATAACCACTTGTAGAAAAAGGTCATTGTTCTTAGGTTCGACAAAATCACCAATTACTGCAATTAAATGCCAACCGCCTTCATATTTCATATTCTTGTTTAATGATAAATCCTCTAAAGCAGCAACAACCTGAGGCGCTAGCTTAGGTTGAGACGATGCAAGATTAGCAAGCTGATGCGTCGCCCCTCTTTCACCTGAAAGGACTCTTTGCATAAGTGTCAATACCTGAGGATTTATTATTTGAATTTTTTGAATATTTGATGTGCTAGGGAATCTTTGGCTTGCCAATCTATGAGTGACTGAAATTGCACCTGCATTCCTTGAGCCTTGAAGAGCAAGCTGGTCTAAAGCTTCGATCGCTTCATGGGCAAGGTCTGGTCTTATTTCAGAAATTCTTTGTAATGCTTTTGTTTCAAAACCATCTGCTCCATAACTGGCAGCTTTAAATAATGCGGTTACACTTAAAGGGGTTAAATATGTTGGTACTGATAACATACCTGTCACATAGGCCGCATTTTCATCTTCTCGATATTTGCTGTCTGATAAATCAAATGCCAACAAATCGAAAGTACGCTTTTTAATATTTTTCAAAAATGATCCTTCAAACGCCTCCCTTGCAGGCTTATCACCACTTAAAATAGCCTTTGCTAACAAAAGCGCACTTTGGACCCGGATATCTCTATATCCCCTCCCTATTTTGTTACCCCCTAAAAAAGCCATCGCAGACCACACCCATTTATGATCCCGGCCTGATGATAATAAACGTTTTAATACTGCAAAAATTTGTGGCGCTAATTCCGGGTGTTGACCGGATAAAAACAAAAGTTTTAACGAAACACTCGGTCTATTTATTTCCTGTGAGAGAGCTAGGACCATCGGATCTGTTATATCCGCACTTGTGCTGCTTTCTTCATTCATCGCCGCATCTAAAACCCCTACCGGCCTAGTCGAATCTATTTTTACAGATTCATCCAATAAATTACGGCCATGA
>JABDFL010000024.1 GCA_013286575.1 Candidatus Omnitrophota bacterium | reverse complement strand
ACGCGAATTGCGCGAGAAACCTGCTGAAGTTGAAGCATTGAAAGCTGAATTTGAATCCAAGAAAGTCACGCTTAAAGCTCTGGAAGATAAATTAAAGACCATCCAGGTCAAACAGAAAGAACTGGAATTGGATCTTAAAACCAAAGAGGAAGGTATTGCCAAGGCTGATGGTTCTTTGAGCCTTCTGAAGACCAACAAGGAATACCAGGCCCGGTTGCTTGAGATTGAGAACATGAAGGCAGATAAGTCCATCGTTGAGGAGAAGATCCTCATGGGCTATGATGAGGTGGATGCCGCAAGGAAAGCCCTGGAAGCAGAAAGAGCGACGGTCCTCCAGTACGAAAAAGAATTCAACGCCAGGAAAAAGCAGGTCGACGATGATATGGCGGTTGCGGCCGATCAGATGAAAGTCAAAGAGTCCCAACGTTCGCGCATAGCGCCTGAAGTGAGGCCCGATTGTTTAAGCCGTTACGAGCGTGTCCTGAAGAATAAAGACGGATTAGGCATTGTTAAAGTGGTTGATCACGCCTGCGGTGGTTGTTACATGCATTTGACCGAACAGGTCATGAATGAGCTAAAAAAGTATGAGCAGATCATTGCCTGCGACCAGTGCGCCAGGATCCTGTATCTGGCCGATGATCTTTAATTTATGAAATTGCAGATTTTTACCGACGGCGGTTGTTCAGGAAATCCGGGACCGGCAGCCATCGGGGTGGTGATCAAAGACGGTGCGAAAACCGTCAAGACCCTGAGCCGCTCCATCGGCCAAGGGACCAATAATATTGCGGAATATACGGCTTTAATTGTCGCCTTGCAGGAAGCGTTGATTTTAAAAGCGGATGAAGTGAGCGTTAATACTGACAGTGAGTTGATGGCCAGGCAGGTGTCCGGCGCGTATGCGGTCAAGCATGAGAACATAAAACCGCTCTTTGAACAAGTCAAACATTTGGTTACAGGTTTTAAAAAGTTCCACATTGCGCATGTGCCGCGCGGGCAAAATAGTGAGGCGGACGCACTGGTCCGTCAGGTTTTAAAAAAAGCAAGTCAGGATGGCCGCTCTGATGCTTACGGCGTCGGAGAGGAAAGTCCGAGCTCCAAAGGATAATGCATCCCGATAACGCGGGACGGTTTGGGGAAACCCGGATCAGGATCAGAGCTACAGTGACGATGCTCCCTTCGGGGAGAGTGAAACGAGCAATCTCTGCATGGAGCAATGCCAAATAGGAGAGAAGTCGAAAGACACGGGATGATCCGTTCCGTCATACTCTCGGGTAGGCTGCAAGATATCCGCCAAAGGCGGATGTGAGTCAAATGGTCATCGCCCTCACAAGGGGTCACAAAACTCGGCTTATTGACTGCTTTTTTAAATTAAAGTTCAAGTAAGGCGTAACATTACAGGGAGGTTTTTCAAATGTCAGGTCATTCCAAATGGGCAAAAATTAAACATAAAAAAGGTGCAGAGGACGCCAAACGCGGGGCGCTGTTCACTAAATTGAGCAAGGAAGTTACTGCTGCTGCCAAGGAAAAAGGCGGCAATATGGATACGAATTTCCGTTTACGTGCCGCCGTGGCCCGTGCCCGTGAATACAATATGCCTCAGAGCAACGTTGAAAACGCCATCAAGAAGGGCACAGGAGAGATCCCCGGCATCGTCTATGAAAATGTTGTTTTTGACGCGCGTATGGGTGTCGTGGCCCTTTTGATCGAGGGATTGACTGATAATAAGAACCGCACCACCGCCGAAGTCCGCAATGTTTTAAATAAGAAAGGTGCTGCTTTGTCCGGAGCCGGTTCTTCAGCCCGCTTGTTTACCAAGAAAGGGTATTTGGAAGTTGATAAATCCAAAACCACGGAAGATGCTTTGATCGAGATCGCTTTGGAAGCAGGGGCTGAGGACGTTAAGACTGAAGGCGAGTCTTTTGAGATCTATTGCGATCCTACACAATTGGAGGCTGTCAAGAACGCCTTGACCGCCAAGAATATTGACACTATTACCGCTGAGATCACCATGATCCCTGATCCTAATTCCGTCATGACCATTGAAGGCAAGGATGCCAAGAACGTTTTGGAATTGATCGAAGTCCTTGAAGAAAACGAAGACATTCAGAATGTGTACGGAAATTTTGATATTTCTGACGAAGAAATGGCCAAGCTTTCCGCTGAAGAATAATTTATGCGTATATTAGGCATCGATCCCGGCCTTATCACCACGGGATACGGCGTTGTCGACATTAAGGGCGGCAGCGTCAAAATCCTTGAGGCAGGGACTATTGAACCTGATATCAAGGACCCCTTCGAACAGCGGCTTTTTAAAATCCATCTGCATATCACGACCATACTTCAAGCCCATCAACCTGATGTGGTGGTCCTGGAAAAATTATACGCCCACTATAAACATCCTGCTACAGCTAGCCTGTTAGGCCATGCGCGCGGGGTGATTTGTTTGAGTGTCGCTCAACAGAAAGTCAAACTTGTTGAGCAGAGTGTTAAGCGTATCCGTAAGGCCCTGACCGGTAACGGCAATGCCACTAAAATCCAGACCCAAGAATTTGTCAAAAGAGTGTTGAATATCAAATCCGCAGGGTTTAAATTAGATGCTAGCGATGCCTTGGCGCTGGCTTTGGGGCAGGCCCATATGATGCGGTATAAATTGATATGATCACAGCCATTAAAGGTAAAATATCGAAACAGAGTGAAATGGCTATCACCCTTGAGACCATCAATGGGTTAAGTTATGAAATATTGACACCTTTATCAGTCTTGCAGCGTTCACAAGAAAATCAAGATAGCGATGGCAATATACGCTTAATCACGTATCATTATTATCAGATGACCCCCTCGAGCGGTGTGCCGGTTTTGGTGGGTTTTTTAAATGAGGTTGAGCGTGATTTTTTCCTGGAATTCATCAAGGTTTCAGGTATCGGTCCAAGGGCTGCGGTCAAAGCGCTTAATAAAGCCATCGGCGAAATTGCCCAGGCCATTGACCGCGGAGACACCAAATATTTAAAAACTCTTCCCGGCATAGGCGAGCAAAAGGCCAAGGAAATTGTGGCCAAGCTGCAGGGGAAGATGGGCAAATTCACCCTGATGCGCGATCGCGTGGCTGTGCCAAGCCCATCGCCTCAAATGCGTGACATTGAAGAAGAAGCCTTGCATATTTTGTTGCAGTTGCAGTACAAGAAATCCGAAGCAGAAGAAATGATCAAAAAAGCCTTTGAGCGCTCCACCAAACTTGCCACCTCAGAGGAATTGCTCAACGAGATTTATAAGCAAAGAAGGGTCTAGATGGACGAGCAAATACAAAATTATAAAAGTGCTGTTGAGGCCATATTATTTGTCAGCGAAAAGCCCGTGGTTTTGGACCAATTAAAAGAAGTATTCCCGGAATTAAAACCTTCCCAGATCCATGATCTGATCAAGCAATTGCAGGAAGAATACGTGCAGCGTGAAGCCGGCATGGTGGTGATGGAAATCGCCGGAGGCTTCCAGATGCTCTCCAACAGCCATGCAGCCGCGTATATCCGTGAATTTTATAAGACCAAAACCAAGGAAAAGCTTTCCCGTCCGGCGCTGGAAAGTTTGGCGATCATCGCTTATAAGCAGCCGGTGGGCCGTGCTGAGGTGGAGATCATCCGCGGGGTCAATTCCGACGGCACTATTGCGCATTTACTTAATAAAGGCCTTATCAGGATCACCGGCCGCAAAGAAGTGCCGGGCCGCCCGTTTCTATACGGCACCACCAAGGAATTTTTGGAATATTTCGGTTTAAAATCACTGGAAGATCTGCCCAAGATTGAAGAGTTCAATCAATTGGGCGTTGATATGCCCAAAGCTGAGGCTCTGCAAGCGCAAGAAGCGGCATCAGAGCCAGGTGTCAAAAGGCCCAATACCCTTGATGTCGTAGAGGTTTCTTCGAATGCGAGCGAAGCGAAGCAATCTTTTGAAGAGTCTGTTGAGCAAACGCAAGAACAAACAGCTACCCAGGAAAGCAGCGGCCAATCGCGTCTTACTTCGGATGTGTCTTTGCGGGGAGGCGCAGCCGACGAAGCAATCTCTTAACTATGGACCTATCTCATTTACGTAAGAAAATTGATGGGCTGGACGCCAAGATCATCGGGCTTTTGAATGATCGTGCGGCCATTACCTTGTCTATCGGCCGTGAAAAGATCAAAAATAAAAAGCCGATCTACGCGCCTGACCGCGAGCAGGATGTGCTCAAGCGCATCAAAAACCTTAATGCAGGCCCCATCAAGAATGATGCGGTAGAGGCGATTTATCGTGAGATCATGTCAGCTTCCTTAAATTTAGAAAAACCTTTACGCATTGCGTACATGGGGCCTGAGGCCACTTTTTCGCATTTGGCTTCCTTAAAGAAATTTGGTTCTTCCGTCGGCCATGTGGCCTGCGACAATGTCGCTGAAGTATTCAGCAGGGTGGAAAGCGGCGATTGTGATTATGGCGTTGTGCCTATCGAAAATTCCATTGAAGGGGTGGTCACGCATACGATGGATTTGCTGGTTGAATCTGACCTTAAAATTTGTTCTCAGGTTTTATTGGATGTGGCGCATCATTTGATGTCTAAGGGGAATTTGTCACAGATCAAAGAAGTTTATTCGCATCCGCAGGTCCTGGGCCAATGCCGCCAGTGGCTTATGAAAAACATGCCTAAAGCACACTTAATACCTGTGGTATCAACCACCAAGGCCGCCCAAATGGTGGCCAATAAGAAGAACGCGGCTTGCATTGCCTCACAGGTCGCGGCGTCTTTATATGGGCTGACAATCCTTAAGAAAAATATCCAGGACAGCGCTCATAATATCACGCGCTTTTTGGTAATTTCAACGATGGATGTGCCGCCGACAGGATCAGACCGTACATCACTTGTCTTCTCTATTAAGGACAAGGTAGGCGCATTGCACGCCATGCTGACCCCTTTCATGAAGCATAAAATCAATCTCACTAAAATAGAATCCCGTCCTTCTAAAAAGAAAGCCTGGGACTATTATTTTTTTGTCGATTGTGAAGGGCATCAAAGTGACGTCAAGGTGGCCCGCGCCTTGTCTCAGCTGGAAGGTATGTGTAAATTCCTTAAAATCCTGGGATCATATCCTGCCGTTTAAGTTGTGCCTGTCTCACTGGGCTTGCTTTTCCATCGTTTATTCATCCAGCCCCATTCCTCAGGATATTGGCGGATATATTTTTCAATGATGTCCGTTATTTTCTGGACATTGTGCTGCAGGGTCTCTTCATCGGTGGGTTTAATTTCCAAATAAAAATGCGGTTCGATGATGATTTTGTGTGAATCTTCCCCGTCACGCACGGTAAACATCGGTAAAATCGGTGAGCCGGTGCGCATGGCAAAAACGACTGCCCCTGTGGGAGTGCCGGCTTTTCGGCCGAAGAAATCCACAAAAACACCGGACTTTTCATCAGTGCCCTGGTCCATGAGGACAACGACGATTTCTTTGGCATGCAACGCCGTCAGGGACTGGCGCACACAGCTATAGCGCGGATAACTGAGGATGGTCTTGAAATTCATCCTGGCGCGATGGGCTTGAAAACTCTTTTCAATGATCACGTCCCGGCTGGGGCGGATGATGGTATGGACGGGGTAGCCCAATTTTGTTAAATATAAGAGCATTAAAGAAAAATTGCCAAAGTGCGCGGAAACCCCCACAACGCCTTTATTTTCTTTGATGGCCTTGTCCAGGTTTTCACGGGAACCGGGGGTAAGGCTTAGTTTTTTAAGGATCAATTGCGGCCTTTGGATATAGCAAAACATTTCAATATATCCGCGGCCTAAGTTGAAAAAACAAGAGCGCAGGATCTGATCGATCTCTTTTTCGGATTTCTCCTTAGAGAACGCGATCGTCAGGCTTTCCTTGGCGATCTTGCGCATATTGATGAAAAAGGGAAATGCGACAGAAAGCAGCCCGTTGCTTATCATAAAAATAAATTGTAGGGGCAGGAGGCTGAAGAACCAGTAGAAAAAATAATAGGACCACCGGGCAAAGGCCCTTTTAACGGTTTTGATCGTTTTTTTAAGCATATATGCGTAGTATTCTCGCAGGAAGCCATCCAATAGTCTATCTTAATCATTCCCATTCTTAAGTTATGGAAATAAATTTGACTAAGGAAGGGCTTTCTGTATAATACTAATAATTCTAAAATAGTATCTTAATTATTCAATCGGGAAAGTGTTTAATGGATAATAGCCGCTTAGTTAAAGAGAAAATATTAAATGCCTCAGAAAAACGGATGGTCAAATTCGGCTACCGCAAGGTGACCATGGATGAGATCGCCTTGGACCTGCACATGAGCAAGAATACGATTTATAAAGTGTTTGTTGGTAAAGAGGACATTGCCAAAGCCTTGGTCAAGCGCCTGCAACAGCAATTGAATGCCGGTTTGATTAATATAGAGAAGGTCCAGAAAGACCCTTTAATGATTTTTTCTGACAGCGTTTTACTTTTGCGTAAACAGCTTGGGCCATGGTTCGAGCATTTCTTTAGGGAAATCCCCGCCGAATTGCCTGCCCTTTGGGAAGAATTTCTTGATTTCAGAAATGAAAAGATCATGGGTATCCACTCATTAGTAGGGAAGGGAAGCAAAAACGGGACCTTTCGCCGGGTCAATCCATCCATCGCCACAGAAGCATACCTGGGCGCGGTCAAAGCCATCACGAACCCGAGATTTCTTGAGCAGGAAAACCTGACATTTGACCAGGCTTTGGACGCAATTTTGGATATATGGTCTAACGGGATTTTAAAAACCAGAGGTTAATTTTGACGCATCCTGATGAGATCAAACAGATAGAAGACATCATCAAAGAGCTTAAGAAAATAAAATTCGGATCGGTTGAAATAGTGGTCCATAACGGAGAGATTATTCAAATAGAGAAGAAGGAAAAAATCCGCATCGAGAAACAAAGCAGACAAACTGCATGACATAAACGTAGAGCGTCTTAGCCGACCAGATAAACTGGAAGCTCAAGCGAAAAAAGGAGTATCGCATGAGAGCTTCTGGGAAAATTGTTACTGTTTTGTTTGTTATGGCACTGCTATCGTCAGTAAAAGCGGTAATGGCTGAAACAGCAGGCCAGCCTGCTTTATCGGCCATACCGACGGATAATTATCCGCTTGATAATTGGTTGGACAAGGTCTCTGAAATTCAATCAGAACAGCCTCATTGGGTGACACCGTTGATGACTGTTACTCCAAGGCTGGAACAGGAAGTTCGTTACGATCAATATTGGGAAACAACGACTAAAGGAAACAAGGACCTGGATAGTTACGGCGGCGGCAAAGGCCTTGAGTTTATTCCCTTTCAAAATACCGAGGTCATCGTTGGTATTCCTGCCTACCAGACCCGTAATATCCCTGCCGGAGAAAATGGGTTCGCTGATGAAAGCCTTCTTTTCAAATATAGACTGCTTTCCGCTAACGAAGAGAATGGGGATTACATTGTGACGGCGTTTCTGGGGCTTTCGATTCCGAGCGGTAACAAATACAATACCCAGGACCATGAGGTCACGACACCGACGATTGCAGCGGGTAAAGGTTGGGGCAAATTTGATGTGCAGGATACATTGGGTATTCAAATTCCCGATGATGGATCGTCCCCCAAAGGGGAGGGGACACCGGTGGTATCCAATACGGCTTTTCAGTACCGGATCGCCCCATGGGCCACGCCGGAAGTAGAGTTTAATTACACCTGGTTTCCCAACGGTGACCGCAGCCGTATCAACCAGCTTTACATTACGCCGGGCATTGTTCTGGGCAAGTTTAGTGTCGGAAAACGCCTGGGCTTTACGGTGGGTGTCGGTTATCAGATAGCAGCGACCGAAGATGCCAAGTACAATCACAATGTTGTTCTGTCAGTACGGATGCCATTCTAGGATTTTTACTAAGCAGGGGGAAAAATGAAAAGGATTATTTTTATTGTATTAGCATTTGTATCGGCTTTACCGTTAGCTGCTTTCGCCGGCGACATCACTGTCGCTGGCGCGGCTAACGTGCAGTTTACTTTGGAAGATTTAAAAGCGGAATTTACCGGGGAAACCGGCATTGGTGTCAAAACAGTCATAGGATCTTCGGGGAAATTGACCTCACAGGTTGAAAACGGCGCTCCCTTTGATGTGTTTTTATCCGCGGACATGAAATATCCTGCCAAGCTTTATAAAGACGGGTTCTCATCTCAGGCGCCCAAGGTTTATGCCTATGGCACCTTGGTCCTTTGGACGATGAAGGACATGGATCTATCCAAAGGCGTTAGTGTTTTAAGTGATCCAGGTATCCAGAAAATTGCTTTGGCTAATCCTGAATTGGCACCGTATGGCCGCCAAGCGGTCAATGCCTTAAAATTTTATAAATTATATGATCAATTGCAGAAAGAATTGGTTTTGGGGGAGAGCATTGCACAGGCCAATCAATTTATTACCACAGGGGCGGCAGATATTGGTTTTACCGCCGAGTCCGTTGTCTTGTCTCCTAATATGAAGGGCAAGGGAAAATGGATTGAAGTAGACCCTCAATCATACCAGCCTATTGCCCAAGGGGTGGTTGTGTTAAGATATGGCGATCAGAATAATTCTAAAGAGGCCCAAGAGTTCTTTAATTTTCTTTTTTCAGCACCGGCACAGGAAATCTTTAAAAAATACGGCTATAAACTCCCGTGAATAAATTGACCGGCAAGATCATTCTGGTGGAATCATCTCCCCATATGTCGATGGTGGACATCGATGTGGAGGGGGATGTTTTTAGCTCTATTGTCCTGGAAACGCCTGCCACCGCTTCTTATCTAAAGCAAGGAAAGCTTGTCGCCCTGGTCTTCAAAGAAACAGAAGTTTCCATCGGGAAAAATCTATCGGGATTGATCAGCCTGCGTAACAGGTTTAAGGCCACGATCAAAGGGCTTGAAAGGTCTGAAATTCTCACCAAGGTTTTCCTTAATTATAAGAGCCACCCAATCATCTCTATCATTTCTACGCGGTCAGCCCAGAAGTTAAGTTTGACCGAGGGAGATAGTATTGAATGGTTGGTCAAAACTAACGAAGTTTCTCTTCTCAAAGAGGATGAGTAAATGCATTATGATTTACAGCCTCTAATATTGACCTTTCAGTTGGCTGTGGTTGTAACAGCCATTCTTTTTGTCCTTGGATTGCCTTTGGCGTATTGGATTGCCTTTTCGCAGAACAGATTTAAATATGTCGTTGAGAGCCTTGTCAGCATGCCCCTGGTCTTGCCGCCCACCGTCATTGGCTTTTATCTTTTGATCACCTTTAGCCCGCAATATTTTTTAGGGCATTTTTTACAGTCTTATTTGGGGATCAGGGTTGTTTTTAGTTTTACCGGGCTTGTCATTGGCTCGGTGCTTTTCAGCCTTCCTTTTATGGTCAATCCGATCAAGGCAGGTTTGCAAAATTTTCCTATGAGCTTGATGGAGGCATCGTATGTTTTAGGAAAATCACCCTGGGAAACTCTACGGCGGGTCATCTTGCCCAATATCAAGCCGGCCTTGTTAACGGGCATTGTCATGGCTTTTGCGCATACCATCGGTGAGTTTGGGGTGGTGCTGATGATCGGCGGCAATATCCCCGGGCAAACAAGGCTTGCCTCTATTGCCATTTATAATGAAGTAGAGGCCTTGAATTATGATACCGCCGGTCTTTATGCCTTGATATTGGTGCTGATATCTTTTTTCACGTTACTTATTTTTTATTATTTGAACAGAAAAACAGTGAAGATTTTCTAATTCATGATTAAACTCCGCATTAAAAATGAAATGCATACGCCGCAGGGAAAAGAGTGGCTTGATCTTGATTTAAGCATCGCTAAAGGGGAATTCATCACTCTTTTCGGCCAATCCGGCGCCGGCAAAACGACTTTTTTACGGATATTGGCCGGCTTAACACAGCCGCAGGAGGGGTTTATTGAGGTCGACGGAGAAATCTGGTTTGACAGCCAAAAAAGGATCAATCTTCCCATTCAGCAGAGAAAGACAGGTTTTATTTTTCAGGAGAATTGCCTTTTCCCTCATATGACGGTCCGTGAAAATTTGGAATATGCCTGTGCCGATAAAAAAGAGCAGGGCAGTATTGAGGAGTGGATTGTCGCCATGGGTTTAAAAGGTCTGGAGGGGCAGAAACCGGATAAGATATCCGGTGGGCAAAAGCAGAGAGTGGCTTTAATCCGTGCCCTTATCAGCCGGCCTAAAATCCTGCTTTTGGATGAGCCTTTGTCTGATTTGGACATGAATGCGCGTTTGAAATTGCAGGATGAGATCATCAGGGTTTATCAGAAAACCAGGATCACGACCGTCCTGGTGAGCCATGACCTTGCGGAAGTGTTTAGGCTGTCAAAGAAAGTTTTCGTCATTGAGCGCGGCAAAATCACAAAATCCGGCAGCCCTTCAGAAGTTTTTGTGAACAATGATCTGAGCGGCAAATTTAAATTTACCGGTGAGATCATTGAGATCCAAAAAGACGGTGTTTTAAATATTTTGACTTTGAGCATCGGTAATAATATAACTAAAGTAGTGGCGAGTGATGAGGAGATGAGTGGTTTAACCATCGGCAGCAGGGTGATAGTGGCTGCCAAAGCGTTTAATCCGATCATTCTAAAGGCTTAAACGGAGGATCTATGAGTAAGAAAAAAGTCCTGTTTGTCTGTATTCACAATTCTGCCCGCAGCCAAATGGCAGAGGCTTGGATGAACTATTATTGCGGGGATTTTTTTGAGGCCCATAGCGCCGGGCTTGAGCCCGGCCTGTTAAACCCGTTGGTGGTTGAGGTGATGATGGAAGTTGGCATAGATATTTCATCAAAATCAACACAAGGGGTTAAAGAACTGTTACGCGTAAGAGAATCTTTTAGTTATGTCATTACAGTGTGTGATGAGGCAAGCGCGGAACAATGCCCTGTTTTTCCAGGGAGTTCGCAGCGTTTGCATTGGAGTTTTCCTGACCCCTCTAAAGTTACAGGGACTAAAGAAGAAAAATTAGCGCAAATAAGAGAAGTCCGTGACGCCATCAAAGCAAAAATTGAAAATTGGTGTTCTTCCGTGTGCGTGAGGTTATAAATAATTCGGGAATTTCGTGAATTCTTTGGCATAGTCCTTGGTGAGTATCCCGTCTTTGATCATCTGTGTCAGGCATTGCTCCAGCGTGTACATCCCTTCTTCGCCTGTCACCATTTGCCCTCTGATTTCAAGCAAGGCCCCCCGACGGATGATATTACGGATGGCGATGGTCGGGATAAGGATTTCCGTTGCCAAAACCCTGCCTTCTTTTCCCTGCAGCGGGATCAATGTCTGGCCGATGATGCCGATCAGGTTCTCAGCCAATTGGGTGCGGATCTGGTGTTGTTTTCCCGGCGGGTAAACATCAAGGATGCGGTTAATGGACTCAGCCGTGTCCGGGGCGTGCAGGGTCGTTAAAACCAGGTGCCCGGTTTCAGCCGTGGTCAGTGCCATGGAAATAGATTCAGCATCCCGGATTTCGCCCACGACCACCACATCCGGGTCCTGGCGCAGGGCATGTTTGAGGGCGCTGGCAAAAGATTGGGTATTGGTGCCGACCTCGCGTTGGATAATCAGGCTTTTTTTGGAATCATGCACATATTCGATAGGGTCTTCAATCATCACGATTTTAAAGGGCCGTTCTTTATTGATCAAATCCACCATATAATTCATCGTCGTGGTTTTACCGCTTCCGGCAGAACCGGAGATAATGATGAAGCCTTTGCGTTTGCGCGCGAGCTTTTCCACAATGGCAGGGATCCCTAATTCTTTCGCCGATGGAATGATGGTCGGCAGGATGCGTATATTCGCCGCGAAACGGCCTTTTTCCACGTGGGCATTGACGCGGAAGTTAAAATCCTTAATGCCGATATAGGAGAGGTCTATATCATGGGTTGCCAGGAAGGTTTGGCGCTGGTTTTCGGTCATCATGCTAAAAAGAAGATTTTGGATGTCTTCTTGTTTTAAAGTCGGCAGTTCAGAGTTGATGAGTATCCCGTGGATCCTGAAAATAGGAGGCCTGTCCACCACCAGGTGGATATCAGTGGCTTTGTGTTCAATGGCCGTTTGAAGAAGAGGGAGTACCTTTGTATAGTCCATAGGCTATAAGTTTAGCATATATTTATACTATTATGCCACCCTTCTCTTAGATTGACATTCCCATAGCTCCCACTTATAATGCTCTCTCTTATGCAAGTAGCGAATCCATATATATTTAAGATTAAACCCTATGTTCCGGGCAAACCCATTGATGAGGTCAGGCGCGAGCTGGGTTTAAAAAGCGTCATTAAACTGGCTTCCAACGAGAATCCTTATCCTCCTTCGCCTAAGGTATTGGCAGCTATGGCCAAGGCCGCCCGGGAGATCAATCGTTATCCGGATGGCGGCTGTTTCGTGCTGCGCCGCACCTTGGCCCGTAAACTTAACATTGATGATGATCAGCTGATTTTCGGCAATGGTTCGGATGAGATCATTTGTTTAGCGGTGAAAGCCTTTGCAGCCAAAGGGGATGATATCATTATTGCCAAACCCTCATTCCTGATTTATGAGATTGCCTCAACCTTATCCGGGGCCCGATTGCACCAGGTACCGCTTAAAGATTTTCGTTATGATCTTGAAGGTATAAAAGCCAAGATCAATGCAAAGACCAGGATTATATTTATCGGTAATCCTGATAATCCGGCCGGGACATACATTACCCAGCGTCAGCTCGAGGATTTTCTCCGTTGCGTCCCTAAAAACACCCTGGTATTTCTTGACGAAGCTTATTTTGAATACGTGCAGGCAAAAGATTATCCCGATACTTTGAGTTTGATGAAAAAATACCCCAACCTGATGACCGCCCGCACATTTTCAAAAATGTACGGGTTAGCGGGCTTACGCGTCGGCTACGGTGTGGCCCGCCGTGAGATCATTGATATATTAAACCGTTTACGCGAGCCGTTTAACGTCAACAGCATGGCCCAGGCCGCGGCCGTGGCTGTTTTGGGGGATGAAGCGTATTACCGCAATATCGCCCGTGAGGTCAATGAGCAAAGGCAGTATCTTTACCGCTCTCTTGAAAACATGGATGTCCCTTTCGAGAAGAGTTTTACGAATTTTATTTTGGTCAATGTCGGCGGCGATAGCAGCCAGGCGGCAGCGGGCCTGCTTAAAAAAGGTGTTATCATCCGTGACATGGCCGTATGGGGTTTAAAAGGTTACATACGCGTTTCTATCGGCAGCGCGTCGGAAAATCAGCGTTTTATAAAAACATTGAAGGAGATATTATGATTGTCATTTTACGCCCGGATGCGACCGAGGCTAATATCCAACACATTATCGAGCGCGCCGGTAAGCTGGGGCTCCAAGCCAATATTTCACGCGGGGTGGAGCGCACGGTGATCGGTTTTATAGGCCCTGAAGATGGTTTGCGCGGCATTCCTTTGGAAGTTTTTCCCGGGGTTGACCAGGTCCTGCAGGTCCTGGCACCGTACAGATTAGTTTCCCGTGAATTTAAGAAAGAAAATACCGTGATCAAACTGCCGCATAACACAACGGTTGGCGGCAAAAAAATCGTGGTGATGGCAGGACCTTGCTCAGTGGAAAGCTATGAAGGCATGCTTTCCATTGCCAAGACAGTCAAGGGCTTAGGGGGGACTATTTTGCGCGGCGGGGCTTTTAAGCCGCGGACTTCTCCTTATGATTTTCAGGGCCTGGGTGAGGAAGGTTTGAGGATTTTGCAGGCCGTGGGAAAAGAGGTGGGCATCTGCACGATTTCAGAAGTCATGGACACCCGTCAGGTGGACCTTCTGGCCAAATACGTTGACATCCTGCAAATCGGGGCGCGCAACATGCAGAATTTTTCGCTTTTGAAAGAAGTCGGCATTATCAAAAAACCGGTGATGCTCAAGCGCGGCATGAGCGGGACCATCAAGGAGTGGCTGATGTCCGCCGAGTACCTTTTAGCCAACGGTAATTTCGATGTCATGCTCTGTGAGCGCGGTATCCGCACCTTTGAAACCGCCACCCGCAACACACTTGATATTAATGCCGTGCCGGTCGCCAAACGCCTGTCCCATTTGCCGGTGGTTGTAGACCCAAGCCATGGCACAGGCTCATGGGAGTATGTGGCCGCAGGGGCCCGTGCCGGGATTGCCGCAGGCTGTGATGCCTTGATGATTGAAGTGCATGAAAACCCTGAAGAAGCTTTGTCTGACGGGGCGCAGTCTTTGATGCCGGATAAATTCCAGGAACTGATGGCCTCCTGCAAACGTGTCGCCCAGGCCGTGGACCGGGATTTTTAACTTAAGGAAAATTATGTTCAATAGAAAAGAATTGTTTAGAAGGGTTGCGATCGTCGGTGTTGGTTTTATGGGGACTTCCCTGGGTTTGGCCATTAAAAAAAAGGGATTGGCCCGCTCCGTGGTTGGTATCGGCCGCCAGGAAACTTCTTTAAGGGAAGCGACCGATTTAGGCGCCATTGATGAGGGGACCTTGGATTTTAATAAAGGGACCATCGGTGCCGATTTAATTGTTCTGGCAACTCCTGTGAGCACGGTCCTTGATCTTATTGAGATTTTAGGCAAAGAACACAGGCGCGGGTGCATCATTACGGATTTAGGCAGCACCAAGACCGCGATCGTGGAGCGGGCTGAGAAAGTTTTGCATCATTCTATTTTGTTTGTAGGCTCACATCCCCTGGTCGGCTCCGAGAAAAAAGGCCCTGCCAATGCCAATGCCCTGCTTTATGAGGGCGGCACCTGTGTCATGACTCCGACAGACAAGACCAACCGCCTGGCCAAGGAGAAGATCAAACAGTTCTGGACCCAATTGGGCTCCTCGGTCAAATTTATGGCCCCGCAGGAACATGACCAGGTTTTTGCCTATATCAGCCATCTGCCGCATTTGGCGGCTTTTGCCCTGATGAAAGCCTTGCCTGATAATTATCTGGAACATGCCACCCAGGGGCTTAAAGATACGACCAGGATCGCGGCATCCGACCCTCAGGTCTGGAAGGACATCGCCTTGACCAATCACAAGCCCATCCTTAAAGCGTTGGATGAGGCTGTCAAGGTTTTGGCAGGTATGCGTCGCGCCATTGTGGCCCGTGACCAGGAAACATTAACAGACATTTTTAAACAAGCTAAAGAGAAACGGGAAAAATTAGGTTAAAAGTTATGCCAACAGACCATTTAGTGATTACCTTAGACGGCCCCGCGGGTGCCGGTAAAAGCACGGTAGCCAAGTCCCTGGCCGGCAGGCTTGGCATTACCTATCTGGATACCGGAGCCATGTACAGGGCCCTGACATTAAAGGCCCTGCGCTTGAAAATGGATTTATCCGACGAAGAAGCTTTGACCACCCTGTGCCGCAATACCAAAATCACATTTAAGGAAATGCCTGACGGCTCTTTGAGCATTCTTTTGGACGGTGAAGACGTCTCCACAGCGATCCGCGCCCCTGAAGTGACCAACAATACTTTTTATATCGCCAAAACCCCGGGGGTCAGGACCTTGATGGTTGCCTGGCAGCGGGCCATGGGCCAGGACCGTTCCATTGTCACCGACGGGCGTGACCAGGGCACGGTGGTTTTCACCGATGCGCGTTATAAATTTTATGTGGACTGCGATGTGGAAGAGCGCGTGCAGCGCCGTTTTAAGGAATTGGTCGCGGCCGGCAAGCCTGTCAATCTGGACCAATTACGCGCTGATATGAAGGACCGTGACCAAAAAGATTTCACCCGCGCGGTAGGCCCCTTGAAAAAAGCACCGGATGCCATCACCGTTGATTCTACCGGCCTGACGGTGGAAGGGACAGTTGACAAGATCATGAAACTGATCCACCTATGAGCAAGCATTCCAATATCCGCAATTTTTCCATCATCGCCCACATCGACCACGGCAAATCCACCCTGGCGGACAGGTTTTTATTGTTTGCCGGGGCCATCGACGAGCGCAAATTCCATAACCAGATGCTGGATGATATGGACCTCGAGCGCGAGCGCGGTATCACCATCAAAGCCTCGGCTGTGCGCCTGAATTATAAGGCCAAAGACGGGCAGCAATATATTTTCAATCTCATTGACACGCCGGGCCACGTGGATTTTTCTTATGAAGTCGAAAAGTCCCTGCGTGCCTGCGAGGGGGCCTTGCTGTTGATCGATGTTACCCAAGGGGTCGAGTCGCAGACGATCGCCAATTATTACCTGGCCATTGACAGCAATTTGGAGATTTTGCCGGTCATCAACAAAATTGATATTGCCAACGCGGATATTGATGAAGCCAAGAGGCAATTTGTAGAAATCCTTAAATTTAAAGAAGAAGATATCCAGCTGGTCTCTGCCAAACAAGGGTTGAACATCGACCTGCTGTTTGAAAAGATAGTGAAATTCATCCCCCCGCCGGAAGGGGACCCTGAAGCTCCTTTGAAAGCCCTGGTTTTTGACATGAAGTATGATATTTACAAAGGTGTCATTATTTATGTACGCCTTTTTGAAGGTGCCATTAAACCCGGGGTGCGCATCCGTTTTATGAACGTGGGCAAAGATTTTGACGTGCAGGAAGTGGGGATCTTTGCACCCGGTATCCAGCCGGTCAAGAATCTCTCCGCCGGAGAAGTTGGGTATATCACCTGCAATTTGCATGACCCTAAAGAAGTGCGGGTAGGCGACACGATGACGGAATTAGCGCGTCCAACAGCCCAGCCCTTGGAAGGTTATCGTCAGCTTAAACCTCTGGTTTTCTGCGGTGTTTACCCGGTCAATGCCGGGGATTACGCGCCTTTGCGTGAAGCCATTGATAAGTTACGCCTGTCAGACCCCAGCCTCGTTTATGAACATGAAACGTCCCAATCTTTCGGGTATGGTTTCCGCTGCGGTTTTTTGGGACTGTTGCATATGGAAATCGTCCAGGAACGCCTTGAGCGCGAGTATGATTTGAACCTGATCCTGACTACGCCTAATGTCGGCTACAGGATCACCAAGCGCGATGGCTCTGTGATGGAACTGGAAAACCCTTCTGATCTTCCCAATGGTTCTGATATTATGCGTATCGAAGAACCGATCCTGGCCGTCTCTATTTTTACTCCGGTAACCTATATGGACGCAGTCATGGAGCTTACCAAAAGAAAGCGCGGGGTCTTTCAAAAGAGTGAATTTATCGGCGATCGCATGAAAATTATTTTTGATATCCCGCTTTCTGAGGTCATTGTGGATTTTAATGATTTGATCAAGTCTGCCACGCGCGGGTACGGGTCCATTGATTATGAATTCAAGGAATACATGCAGGCGTCGATCACCCGTCTGGATATTTTGATCAATGATGAGCCCTGTGACGCTTTCTCGTGCATGGTGCATAAAGACCGCGCGTATGACAAAGGCCTGGGATTGGTCACTAAGCTCAAAGAACTGATCCCTCAGCAATTATTTGAAGTGAAGGTCCAGGCCCAGGCTGACGGGCGTATCATCTCCAGCGCCCGGATCAAATCAGCCGGTAAGAATGTCACGGCCAAGTGTTACGGCGGGGACATCAGCCGCAAGCGCAAGTTATGGGAAAAACAAAAAGAAGGTAAAAAGAAACTCAAGCAGATCGGCCGCGTGGAAGTGCCCCAGGAAGCTTTTTTAGCCGCGTTGAAAATTTAGGAGAGGACCATCATGCCCCAAAACAAGAAACCAAAATCCGCCACCCGCGAATGGGTTGAATCCATCCTCATTGCCCTGGTTTTGGCGGTCGTCATCCGCAGTTATTTTATCCAGCCTTTTAAGATCCCCAGCGGTTCAATGAGGCCGACGCTGTTGGAAGATAATACGTATGATTTTTTAGGCCATAAGATCGTGATCGGGGACCATATATTTGTTGATAAATGGACCTATGGCCCGCAAATCTTACCGCCCATGTTTTGGGACATCGGATTTCAAGATGGGAACCCGTTAGTATCTGTCAGATGGCCGGATGCCTGGCTGCCTTTGACAAAAACACGCCTTCCCGGATTCCGGAAACCCCGACGCGGGGACATTATTGTTTTTGTTTATCCGGTTGATCCGACCAAGGATTTTATCAAACGCCTGATCGCGGTGGGTGGGGAGACTGTTGAAATTAAAGACGGGGCCATTTATATTGACGGCAAGGAAGTGACAGACCCGCGTATTAAACGTACTTATTATTACAATCGCGGCGATTACGGCGCTGAAGGTGAAGTGGTGCATGTGCCGCCGGGCTATGTTTTTGTCATGGGGGATAACAGCGGATCCAGTTATGACAGCCGTTATTGGGGTTTTGTCCCCGAATCAAGCATTCTGGGCAAAGCAGACATTATATTTTGGCCTTTGCCCCGTGTACGGATTTTACAATGAGACCCGTGTCGCTTGCGATGGCATTCGTCATTTGCCTTTGCGGTTGCCAGACAGCACCGCACAACAGCCCTAAGCAAAGCCAGGCATAGACAGTGTCAGCGCTGACGACGATGACCCAGGGCCTGACGAATAAACCGTTCACAGAGGACCAATTAAAGCAATTGGGGCAGCAGGTGGCGCAGGATCCCCAAGCCCAATCCGCCATCCGTTCCATCAATACGGCTTTAAGCCCCGTGCACACGGTCAAATATTGCCCGGAGGATGGAGAGCGTTTTAGCGCAGACATGATCTGGTGCCCGGACCATAAAGTTAAGCTGGAGTGGGTAGAATGAGCCACTAAATGTGGCTCATTCCCTGAAAAACCGCATTATAGGTTTTTCAGGGGGTTCCATAGTGTGTCGTTAGACCGATCTAAATGTGGCGAACTTCAATGTGTAGTTACAGGGAATGAAAATACTATGGCGCTAACTTTTGCCAATAAGGTCACTGTCGGCCGCATTTTGATCGTCCCGTTTTTTATCGCGACGGTGATGTATATCTCTCCGCTGCATGAATATTTCCGTTGGGTGGCATTGGCCTTATTCCTGGTCGCGGTCATTTCTGATGTTATTGACGGGTACATTGCCCGGACCCGCGGACAAAAAACAAAGGCCGGCGCCATTCTTGACCCTTTGGCCGATAAAATACTTTTGATCAGTGCTTTTATTTGCCTGTATATCAAAAGGGGAAATTTCGCAGACATCCATTTTCCTTTATGGTTTGTGGTGGCCATCATCAGCCGGGACGTGATGTTATTGATGGGTTCCATGATCGTCCAGCTGAGCACGGGAAAACTGGAAATTGAAGCCAACCGTTCAGGCAAACTCACCGCGTTTTTGCAAATCGTCTGCGTCTTGGGTGTTTTATTGCAGTTGAAATTCACCTTTGTGTTCTGGTATGTGGCGCTGGTGGCGACCTTTGTTTCCGGCGTCATCTATATAAAGGAAGGGATAAAGGCTCTTAATGAATCTACTGTTTCTGGCAGTTAGTGCAGTCCTTGCGTATTTGATCGGCTCTATTCCGGTGGCCTATATTTTCGGCCGTGTGCTTAAGAATATTGATATCCGCGAGCACGGCTCCGGGAATATGGGGGCCACCAATGCATTCAGGGTCTTGGGCAAGGGGCCCGGCACCGTCGTTTTAATTTTAGATATTATTAAGGGTATTATCCCTGTGACCATCCTGGCCAATATTT
>JABDFL010000023.1 GCA_013286575.1 Candidatus Omnitrophota bacterium | reverse complement strand
TTTATCATCGATCATCTTCTCGAATTCCCAATTAACACCGCTGACGGAAGGCGGCCTCCATATTTTTAATTTATTCTTTGCAACCAATTAGAGGCTGATCTTAAATATTGCTCATATTCACGTAATTCACCCAACATTTCTTTAACAACCTCCTGGCTCTCAAGACGTCTTCCGTACTTCCCCCACATTTTATGAATAACATAATTTCGCTTCCCAAGGATCTCCTCTAAATATTTGCCCTGCTCATCTGTCAGCGGATGATTATTTTTTACTTGTTTAATTAAACTCCCAAGGGATAAATTATATAAACTGTCGATATCTTGGGCGACTTTATCTAACACTTCATCTAGATTTTTCGAGACTGCATTCCATTCTTCAATACTGCAATTCTGCATATCTTTTTTTCTGGAATCCAGGCTCTCCCTATGTCTATTCCAGATTGCAGGTTGTAGTAAGTAGGCTATTCGGTACTCAATATTTGAGCAATGATGAGCACATACACCAAATAATTTGTACAAATTATCCAAATTTTCTGATTTTTCCAAAACCATAGGAAGGTTAAAAATTTATGGGAATATCACTCTAGATTCCACTGGTTTTTTTATATGGGAACAATATAATTCACAAATTAAAATCCCATCTTTCGCATATGTCTCAACTTCCTCAGTTTGAAGGACCAATCCTTGCCATATTGACCCTGGATTTAAAATAAAGGGAATAGACTGATTAGATGTAGCCTCAACTCCAGGAACAACAAAACTATTTGAAGCTTTGCGCATTATCTTCATTATTGCATTCTTATAATGCTTTAAACCCACAACAGTAATTGTCGAAGCCCTATCACCATTATTTTGAGCTGTTATAAAAATCCACGTCTTTCCTTCTCTGCTTGGAATATTAATTGATTTCATATTCAATTGTGTCCGCAGAGTAACTTTAGAACCCGTTGATTTCCATTTATATATATCCCAAATAAAAACCAAAGTTGCAATAATGGCTCCCCACCAGGCAACAAAATCTGTTGTATTAGTGAAATTGATTTCAATTTTCATTTACTGACCACCTTCTATCATTTTCCCAAATCTACCAGCCATATCCATCTCAACCCGATTCTTAAATTCAGCCATCTAACCTCCAGGCCCCTTCTCCTGGTCGAGCGGTAGTCATAACCCAAACTTGAGCAAATGGAGATTCTGAAAAAGCCTGCTCTTCCTTTAACTTTTGTCCAGAATCATCCAGAAATGAACGTTCACAGTCGAGAAGCAGTACAATATTCTTGGCTTCTGCTTTAGTAGAATCGGAAGAAATTTTGGCTAATTTTCTTCCATAAGCATTGAGAACTGCGAAACGCGGATCGATTACCCCATAAGAACCACCAAAACTCGTCGAAAAACCAATACGCAAACTATCAGCTTCTCTTACATTAAAATGAAGCAAATAGGGTGCTATTTTAGAGAAGTAGCACCAATCATCATCGTAGAAAAAATTAAAACTAGATAGTTGTCCCTTACGAAATTTTGACTCCACAAATCTACATAAATATCCAACAAACAAATCTTTTTGGTTATTTGGTATCCCACAATTAAAACTAATACTGATTGAAACCTTTACCTCTTTTTTCTCAAGAACACTGCGAATTTCTGCGATTAAGTCGTTGATTATTCTGTCTTCCTTGTATTCTTTATCGGCATTCCCAACCACTCTTGTATGTTGAATCTTTAATTCCCCATCTTTCTGGTTAGAAAAGTAAAAATCTACATCCACCCCATTTTGGGGAAAACCCAGTTGGCGTTGAGAATATAAAAAATTCTTTGAATTGTGACTATTATAGCTTGCTAAAAAAAGATTAAAAACTTGCTCAGCCCGTGCTTCTGAGATTTCAGACATATTAAACGACCTTATTTTCTGGGCAAACCGTACTCCGTAGATTTTATTTTATATTAGGAAAAAATGGCTTTGAATCATAAGACCGATTATCACCACAATAACACCAACGAGTTATCATCGGGAGTTTAAATCTCGAAAGGAAGTATTATTTCAGTATTATCTTTATACTCTTCCCTAATTTTATTTAGAATTTCAGATGCTACGTAATATCTTCCCCTAGCTTTGCTTTGAGGTACAAGAAAACCCACATCTACAAATCTTTTTAAATCTCGACTGGCTACTTGATCTTCAATATCTGCCATTTTTCTATAAGAAGTATTTCTCACTCTATAGCCTAAAGTGGCATCACAAAGCGCAATCATTGATCTTTCGGGTAAATTCTTTTTCTTAACCTCTTCTTCAAGACGCACCCAAATCTTCTCCATCTCGTTTGTTCTTTTTAACATCGTCATTGCTTGCGCATAATGGGCATTTAAACAAAATTGAACCCAAAGTAACGCATCCCTTTCAGGCTGCCATTTTCCATCACCTACCTTTGCCAATACTTCATAATATTTTTGTGTGTTGGCAGGTTTACCTAAATATTCTTCAATGCTAGAAAACTGTCCTGCTAAAGTTCCATCACGCACAAGTACAAGTGTCTGCATACATCGAGCCATACGTCCATTTCCATCTTTAAATGGATGGATCATAGTTAAATTAAGATGTGCCATTGCAGCACGAATAAGACTTGGCATATCTTTGGAAGTATTATTAAGAGACTTTACAAATTCAGACATTAATTCTGGAACTAATTCTACCTCTGGCCCGACATATACAATCTGTTTAGTCAAATCATTAACTACGCTTATATATCCTGGACGCCATTTACCCGGCATTTTATCCAATTTATATTCCAACATAATAAAGTGGAGGCTTTTAATTAAATGTTCTGAATATTGGAAATACGGATCATTGGCTAATTGCAATACATATGTCATCGCTCTTTTGTAACACTCATTTGCAAACCATGACTCTGTCTTTTCATCAAATGGTTCATCTCCATCAACCACAGCTACAGCATCATCTTTGGTTATGTTGTAGCCTTCAATAGTATTAGAACCCCGTATTGCTCTAGCAAGACTAACCCGACTTAATACATCATACCACCTGCCAGGTGTATTTCGTAATTGATACCCGAGCCTTTCTTTCAGTACTCCAATTTGACGTATTATATCTAATTCTTTTTCTGATAAAGCAGGAGCTTGAAATATCATATTGTATTATCCTTTCATTATGTATCTAATACATATTATATCATCCTTTTATACATTGTCAATATGTATATATTTGTCTAAAAAAAGGCCAGCTACAGTATTAGCGTAACTGGCCTTTCATAATGGTACTATCCCGTTTTTGGGACTTTCGCGGCTCTAAAAGTGGGACTTTCGTGTCTTTTTTAAATTATTTTTTCTCCGAAATTTTCCACATTTTTTGTAAGTCATTCTATTTCTTAGAGATATAACGCACTAAATCAACAACGCGGTTAGAATAACCCCATTCGTTGTCATACCAGGAAATGATCTTAAAGAAGCGTTTTTCGCCTTTGAGATTGTTCTGGACGGTGGCTAAGGAATCATATATGGAAGAACGCGGGTCATGGATGAAATCCGTGGACACCAATTCTTCATTGGTATAGCCCAAATAGCCTTTAAGATACGTCTCCGAGGCTTTTTTCAATAAAGCATCAATTTCCTCGATCGACGTGTCTTTGACAGAACGGAAGGTCAGATCAACAACCGACACATCGGCCGTCGCGACACGGAAAGACATGCCTGTCAATTTGCCTTTGGTCACCGGCAGCACTTCACCCACGGCCTTGGCTGCACCGGTCGATGAAGGGATGGTGTTGATCGCTGCCGCGCGCCCGCCGCGCCAATCTTTTTTGGAAGGGCCGTCCACTGTCTTTTGAGTGGCGGTATAGGCATGGATGGTGGTCATGAGGCCTGTCTCGATCCCAATGCCTTCTTTAATAAGCACATGCACCAGCGGAGCTAAACAGTTGGTGGTACAGCTGGCATTTGAAATAATATTATGTTTGGCCGCGTCATATTCATGCTCATTAACGCCCATGACAATGGTCTTAACATCGCCCTTGGCAGGGGCGGAAATGATCACTTTTTTAGCCCCGGCCTGCAGATGTCCGGCAGCTTTTTCGCTTTCGGTAAAAAGTCCGGTGGATTCAATGACAATGTCAACGCCCAGGGCCTTCCAGGGAAGCTCGGCCGGGGTTTTGGTTGCCGGCACGCATTTAATTTTATGCCCGTTGACCACAATTATATCTGCTTCGGCCTTTGATGGGTCACTTTTGGCCGTAGACACCGGATGCTTGAATTTTCCCTGGACTGAATCGTATTTGATCTGGTAAGCAAAATAATCCGCGTCAGTGGAAACATCCACGACCGCCACCACATCAATTTCACTGCCTAAAAGCCCCTGGTCGCAAATCGCCTGAAACACCATGCGGCCGATGCGCCCGAACCCGTTAATACCCACTTTGACTGCCATTGTTTCATCTCCTTAGTTTATGTGATCCGTCCCGATTTCTCTGAATTACCAGAATCGTTATCTTACCGCAAAACAAAGCAATAGGGAATATTTATCTTCCGGGGATCGATTATTCTTCCAGCTGATTCATGATCTTCGTATAAATTTCCTGGGCCGTACCAACGCGCGGGAAAATCATCTGGCGGGCTTTGACGCGAAGTTTACTGGTAGTCAAATTAACCTGGGTAACATTGACAGTCACATGGGCGCCGTTAACGATGGCCACAATTTCACCGTCTTTGGGCCGCTCATCCGTGATCGTGCCCATGATCGACAGCACTTTATGGGCGGAGGCCAACAACTCTTCCTGGCTTTTGGCGCTGATGCCTTCAAACGTGTCCCGGCTTACCGCATACCCACCCACCGCACCAGCCCCGCCGACAATCAAAAAGACGCAGCCGCTGGAAAAAATACATAAAAAAGCCGCGAACAAAATTTGAAAGAATTTGACGGTATATCTCATACCTTAATTTAGCCCTTGCCGGGTTTTGCACCATGATTGGCTTTTTTGGAACGCCAATTCAATTTGCCCTTGCGTAATCTCTTGCTCATCACTCCTCCATGATTTTCTTTAATTGACTCATTTTACCGATAATCCGCCACGGTTTCAAATCTTTTAATTCTTTTTTAGAACTTGAACCTGTGGCCACCGCCACCATGCGCACCCCTGCCCTGTGGGCACAGTTGACATCAATGGTCATGTCTCCGACATACAAAACTTCCTGGGCCCCAAGGCTTAGGCGCTTGGCAATGGCCCATAAAATATCCGGATAAGGCTTGGGCTTTTCGGCACGGTCCGCGCAAAGAACCACATCAAAAAACGGCAAGACGCCCGACACTTTTAAAATAATGCGGGTGAATTTTGTCGGACGGTTACTGGCAATGGCGAGCTTATACCCTTTGCCTTTTAAAAATTTCAAAATCCCCAAGGCACCGGGCAATAATTTCACTGCCCCTTTGACTTTCAAGGCCCTGGTATGATGGGGCCGGTAAATGGCAATGGCCTTGCCTGCCAATTCTTCACCGACAAAATGGACCATCAATTTACGGTCGCCGCCGCCGACACTGCGCTTGATCTCTCTATGGGAACGGGGAGCAAACCCCAAAGAGCCCAAGGTATAATTAACACTCCGGGCCACCGCCGGATACGCATTGACCAGCGTGCCGTCCAAATCAAATATGACTGCTTTAATCATTCTTTTTAAGGGTGGAAGAAAATAAAATGACCAGGCCCGTGACTGCCAGCAATGGCCCTATAAAAGCTTTGAAAACCAGGACCACGGATTCCCATTGCTGCAAAACCAGGGTGATCCCTAAAGTTGTCAGGATGAATCCGGCTATAAAAACATTTGCTTTACGCCACATTGGTGCTCCGTACCTGCTCCTCGGCCACAACGGACTTGGGGCGGCTTTTCCAGCGACGGTGCATCCAGCCCCATTCGTGGGGGTACTTGCGGATATAGCCTTCAATGATATTTGTCAATTTCTGGACATTGTATTGGATGGTTTCTTCGTCGCTCGCTTTTTGCTCCAGATAAAAATGCTTTTCAATCACGACAGTATGTTTATCGCTGTCGCCCTGGCGCAAGGTGAAGATCGGCAATAACGGCGCCCCTGTGCGCATGGCAAAGATGATAGGGCCGGTGGCTGTCCCTGCTTTTTGCCCGAAGAAATCAACATAAACCCCGGACTTGCTGCCGGTGTTTTGGTCCAGCAGGACCACCAGCAATTCTTTATCGCGTAAAGCTTTGAGCGACTGGGCCACACAGGCCTCACGGGGATAGCTGTGCACTGTCTTTAGTCCCAGACGGGAACGCGAGGCCTGGAAATCCTTTTCAATGATCTCATCACGGCTGGGACGGATGATGGCATTGGTGGGATAGCCCATTTGCGCCAAAAAAAGCAACATCATGGGAAAATTACCGAAATGCGCCGAGATGCCGATGACCCCGCGGCCCTCTTTAAAAGCCGCGTCCAAATTTGCGCGGGAATCGCCTTCAAAAGAAAAAGTCTCTTTGATCAGGTTGGGACGCGCCGTAAAGGCCCCGATTTCAATGGCCCCGCGCCCGGCGTTATAAAAACAATCCTTACAGATTTTTTCCAGTTCCGCCTGGGGCTTTTCTTTGCCGAACGCAATGCTTAAAGTGCTCATCGCTGACTTGCGCATGCGCTGCAAAAGAAAATATGTCACCGCCAGCAACCCGCCCGTCATTGCCTTGATGGCCGCATAAGGCAGGACCCTAAAGAGCCAGGAAAAAAGATAAAACGCCCAACGCACGAGGGTCCTCTCAATTTTTTTCTTTGTGTCAGTAGCCATGTTTATTTCCCAATGATCCCCTCGATGGTCTGCAATAAATCAGCCGGGTTGACCGGCTTGGTCAGGTGGGCAATGGCACCGGCCTCGAGCTCGGCCTTGACGTCATCTTCAGAGTCCTTGGCCGTCAAGAAAACGACCGGGATTTTGTTGAGCACATCATACGCTTTGATTTTCTTGCATAAATCCCGCCCCTTGATCCCCGGCATAATGACATCCAGGATGATCAAATCAGGGCGCTCATTGAGCGCCAGGTGCAGGGCCTGCTCCCCGTTTTTCGCGGAAACCGCGATATAACCGGCTTTACTCAAAACCGGAACAATGAGCAGGTGCACACCGGGATCATCATCAACCAATAAAATTTTCTTAGGCATATCAACTCCTTAAATATATATTCGGGACACCGCTGCCACTAATATACACAAAAAACATAAAATAGCAAAAATATCTCCGTACTTTGTATAAAAAGTCTTCTCATGATCTAAAGGCAGCACGCCCCAGGCCGTGCCTTCTATAAAAGTCTCCTTCCCATGTCCGTCGGCAACGGTGGCAATGATACGCCCCCACGGGTCAACCAGGGCGCTCACGCCGGTATTGGCCGCACGCACAAGCGCGCGGTGGTTTTCAACACAGCCAAAAACCGCGGCCTGCAAATGCAAAAACGGCGCTTTAGTGTCACGGAACCAGGCATCATTGGTCATGTTCACAAAAAACTCAGCACCATCTTGGGCAAAATGGCGGCGTAAATAACTTACGGTGTCCTCAAAACAAATCAGGACGGCAAATCTTTTTTGAGAAGGGGCGGTCGAAAAAATCTTGTATGTCTTGCCCGAAGTAAAATCATCAAACGGGACAAATTTATTGATCCAGCCTAAAACCGGCCTTAAAGGCAGGTATTCACCAAAAGGGACAAGATGGATTTTATCATAACGGCCCCGTATTTGTCCATCGGCGCCGACCAAAAACGCAGAATTATAATACGCTTCACCTTCATTGGCAACAGAACCGATCAAAATGGGAGTGTGCATTCCAGCCGCGGACATTTGGATTTCATTTAAATAAGAGTCTTCAGTGATGACCCCCGGCAAAGAAGTTTCCGGCCATACGATCAAATCCAGTTTTTGGTCCCTCAGCTTTTGGGTCAACAAAATGGTCTTGGCAACGATCCAGGGTTTGCGGGCTTCATCCCAGTCGACGTTTAGAGGAATATTGGGCTGCACAACGCCGACCCTGACCATGGGATAATCTTTTTTTTGCCCGGTGACCCAAAATCCGTAGACAAGGACTGCCGATAAAATCGCAATCACCGCAATATTTGCTTTAAGTAATAAGGCGCGCGCCCGCCAGGTCTCAAAAATCAAAAGATTAACTAAAATCACCAGGAAGGAGACGCCATAGACGCCTGTCTTGTCCGCAATTTGAATAAGCCAAAGATCCTTGTATTGTGACTCCCCCAGCATCGCCCACCCAAAGCCGCTGAAAAGATGGTCACGGACAAATTCCAGGGCCACCCAAGCTGACGCTAAAACAAAAATGCGCGGGGTCACGGGCAGTTTCTGAAAATAAACAAACAGCATGCCAAAGACGGCAAGATAGAGGGACAGAAAAGCAATCAACAAAATGGCGCCGGGATAGGTCACGTAGACAAGCCAGCCTAAGGTAAAATAAAAAAATATGAACCCGCAAAGATAGGCGCGTCTAAAAGCCCGCCACGCCTTTTGCCCGTCAAGAACACAAAAAAGCGGCACCAGCGCAAACCAGGCCAGGAATGAGCATTGAATTTGGGGAAAGGACAAAACCAAAAGCGCCGAGGATAATACACAAATTAAAAATGTACGCTTACGCCCCATGGCATTTTTTGTATTTTTTGCCCGAGCCGCAGGGGCAGGGGTCGTTGCGGCCTACTTTATCTTCGGTGCGCGGGGCTGCGGCCACGGGCTGTTGAGGGACTATTGTTTCCTCTAGCGCGGCCTGCTGGGGTGCCACGGGTTTAGGGATGCCTGCTTGGAATTCCTGATGCACGGCCTTCTGAGGGATGGCGCTGAATACCGATCTGGGACGGAAATCCTGCGGCATGGCTTCCAATCTGAAGATCATCGCGGCTGCCTCATGATTGATCGACGCATACATGGCCTTGAACATGGCAAAGCCTTCCTTCTTGTATTCGACCAGAGGATCGCGTTGGCCCAAAGCCCTTAAGGATATGCCGTCTTTGACCTGGTCCATGCTGTACAAATGCTCTTTCCATTTCATGTCAATGACATGCAGAAGGATCATGCGCTCCATGCGGCGCATGATCTCGGGCGTCACCTGAGTTTCCTTGGTTTCATACGCCTGGGTCAGGACCTTTTCAAGCTCATCCTTAATTTCTTTGCTGTTTAACGTGCTCCAATCCTCTTTAAGGGCATCAATATTCACCGTAAATTTAGCCTGTATGTCCGCGGCCAGACGGTTAAAGGTCTCTTCATTTTGTTCAATAGCATAGTGGCTGTCCACGACATCGTCAGAGGCCATCAGGACGGCATTTAAAATCATGTCCCGTAAATTCTCACCCTCAAGGATGGAGCGGCGCAAGGTGTAAATGACTTCGCGCTGCTTGTTCATGACATTGTCATAATCCAGCAATTGCTTGCGGATCTCAAAATTGTAATTCTCAACCCTCTTTTGGGCGACTTCCAGCGCCCCTGACACCATGCGCGATTCTATGACCTCGCCTTCCTTCATGCCCAATTTGTCCATGACTGTCATAATGCTTTCAGAAGCAAACAAGCGCATTAAATCATCCTGCAGGGACACGTAGAATCTCGAGGACCCAGGATCTCCCTGACGGCCGCAGCGCCCTCTTAACTGATTGTCAATACGGCGGGATTCATGGCGTTCCGTACCGATGACATGCAAACCGCCGGCAGTAAGGACCTGTTGGCGTTCTTTGGACACCTGCTCTTTGAATTGGACAATGAATTTCTTGATCATCTCTTCACGGGCCTGATCATCCGCGTCCTTGGATTTTTCGGCGGCAAGGGACCGTGCCAAATACTCGGCGTTACCGCCCAAGACAATGTCCGTACCGCGGCCTGCCATGTTGGTGGCAATGGTCACCCCGTTATAACGGCCTGCCTGGGCAATGATATGCGCTTCTAATTCATGGAATTTAGCATTAAGGACCTGGTGCGGGATGCCCTTTTTCCTTAAAAGACCGCCGATCAACTCGGATTTTTCGATGGATATAGTACCCACTAAAACCGGCTGGCCTTTGGCATGGCAGGCGGTGATCTCCTCGACAACGGCATTGTACTTTTCCTGCATGGTCTTATAAATGCAGTCCGGATAATTGACACGGACCAGCTGGCGATTGGTGGGGATGACAACGACGTCCAAATTATAAATCTGTTTAAATTCGTTGGCTTCCGTATAAGCGGTGCCTGTCATGCCGGACAATTTGCTGTACATGCGAAAGTAGTTCTGGAAGGTGATGGTGGCCAGGGTCTGGTTTTCCCGCTCGATCTTAATGCCTTCACGGGCTTCCACGGCCTGATGCAAGCCATCTGACCAGCGGCGGCCGGGCATCATGCGCCCGGTGAATTCATCGACGATAATGACCTTGCCGTCCTTGACCACATAATCCACGTCCCGGGTAAAGAATTCCTGGGCACGCAAGGCGCAAATGACATGGTGACGGTATTCATTAGTGTCGATCTCATGCAAATTTTTGACCCCAAAAAGCGCTGCTGCTTTAGTTTCGCCCTCATCTGAAAGTGAAATGGATTTGTTTTTTTCATCCGCCAGGTAATCATATCCCTTAGATAAATCTTCCCCCTTATGTTTGGCATCAATTTCCTGGGCTTCGGTGACACGCCGCCCTTTAAGCTGGCGGGCGATTTGAAAAGCTTTATAATATTTATCGGTACTTTCTTCCGCAGGCCCGGAAATAATCAACGGGGTGCGCGCTTCATCGACCAGGATACTGTCAACCTCATCGACAACGCCAAAGGCATGGCCGCGCTGGACCATTTCTTCCTTAAAGGAAACCATGTTATCGCGCAGGTAATCAAAGCCAAACTCATTGTTCGTCCCGTAGGTGATATCGCAGCCATAAGCGACCTGGCGCTCCCGCGGGCTCATGTCATGCTGGATAACGCCGACGGTCAACCCCAAAAATTCATACAGAGGCCCCATCCAGTTGCGGTCGCGGTGGGCCAGGTAATCGTTGACCGTCACCACGTGCACGCCATCGCCGGTCAGGGCGTTAAGATAGGTCGGCAAGGTGGCGACCAGGGTTTTACCTTCACCTGTCGTCATCTCCGCGATGCCGCCGCTATGCAGCACCATGCCCCCGACTAATTGCACATCAAAATGGCGCATGTTGAGGACCCGGCGGCCGGTTTCCCGCACAACGGCAAAAGCTTCATTGAGGATCTCATCCAGAACGCCCTGCTTGGATTCAAACAATTCTTTTTCCAAACGCTTGATCTCAACAACCAGGTCTTCGCGCTCCTGGCCTGAAGAGGCTTTGCGGTAATTATCCTGCATCTGCTCATATTCACTTTTCTTGACGCTGATCGCCTGATTGATGCGCGCTTTAAATTGCGCGGTCTTGGCCTTGAGCTCATCGTCGGACAAGGCCTTGATCTTTTCTTCCAGGGCACAGATCTCTGAGGCCCTGGCGGACAATCTTTTGACCAGGCTGATCGAAGGCATGGGCGCTTCGGGATGGATATGGATCTGCACCTTAGGGCTCAGGCGATCGATAAAATTTTGGGCATTTTTGACTACACCGTTACGTATAAGAAAATCAAACAAGATCCCCTCCCCTTGCTCAGCGAAGCTATTCTTCCTGCGAACGCTCCTTAAGTCTTTTATCTCTATCTTCCGGTTTTGTTTTTAAGAATCCTTCAATAAACGGGTCAATTTCTCCGTCGAGTACTTTCTGGGCATTGCCGGTCTCCACCCCTGTGCGATGGTCTTTGACCATGAGGTACGGGTGCAGGACATAGGAACGGATCTGTGAACCCCATTCAATTTTCTGTTTGTCCCCGGCTTCCTTATTCATCACTTCTTCCTGCTGTTGGACCTTAAGCGCCAGGAGCCGTGCCCGCAGGACCTTCATGGCATGGACCTTGTTTTGCAGCTGCGAACGTTCTTTTTGGGACTGGGCCACGATCCCCGTCGGCAAATGGGTGACGCGCACCGCGGAATCCGTCGTATTGACGCTCTGGCCGCCCGGACCTGACGCACGGAATACGTCAATGCGTAACTCCGCAAGGTTGATATCAACATCCGTGTCATTCTCAACCTCAGGAATGACTTCGACCGAAGCAAAGGACGTGTGCCGGCGTTTATTTGAGTCGAAAGGTGAGATACGCACCAGCCGGTGCACGCCTTTTTCAGATTTTAAAAAACCGTATGCCTTTTCACCTTCAATGCGCAAGGTGACACTTTTAATCCCTGCCTCATCACCGTGCTGGATATCAATGGTCTCACACTTATATCCCTTGGACTCCGCGTGGCGCAGATACATGCGCATGAGCATGGAAGCCCAATCGCAGGACTCGGTGCCGCCGGCACCGGCATTAATACTCAAAAGAGCATTGGCATTGTCATAGGGCCCGCTTAAATGCGCCTGCAATTCCAGCGCATCAATACGGGCTGCCAAAGCAATGGCCTCTTCGGCCAATTGCCTGTTTAAATCTTCATCCTGTTCGCCCAACCCTAAGAATTCTTTAGCGTCATTAACGCGTTTGACGCAATCCACAAAAGGCTCGACGATATTCTTGAGGCCCTTGAGCTCCTGCATGACCTTGTTGGCCTGTTCCTGATGCTCCCAAAATCCTTCTTCGGACATCGACGCCTGGATCTCTATGATCTTTTGTTCTTTGGCAGACAAGTCAAAGATACCCCCTTAGGCCGGCCAGCCTTTGGGCGAGTTCATCAAACTGTTTATTTAATTGGTCTGACATAAATTTTAAACACTGAAACGGAAATACGCGCAGTCGCCGTCCTGCATAATATACTCTTTACCCTCGAGAGTGACCAGATTTTTTTCCTGCACGGCTTTATAGGACCCGAGTTTTTTAAGATCGTCATAACGATAAATCTCAGCGCGGATAAACCCGCGTTCAATGTCCGTATGGATTTTCCCGGCGGCTTTGACAGCCGGCGTCCCTTTAGGGATAAGCCAGGCGCGCGTTTCCTGCGGGCCGGCCGTAAAAAAACAAATCAATTGGAGCAATTCCTTGCCGGCTTGGGCCAAACGCGCCAACCCCGGCGAGGTAATGCCTGCGGATTGATAATATTCATCGCGCTCTTCAGGAGGCAATTGCACGATCTCAGCTTCCAATTTCGTGCACAAAGAAACCAGCACTGCGCCCTCGGCTGCCGCACGCTCACGCAAAGGTTTAAGCAGGGCTTCATCAGGCGTTCCCTCATCGGTATTAGCCACATACATCAAGGGCTTGGACGTCAAAAACTGGAATTCGTTTAAAATCTCCTGAGGAATACTTAATCGACGGGCAGGGACCCCGCCATTAAACGCCTTCATGCAGTCATTTAACGCATTGCATTTGGCAATGGAGTCTTTGTCGCCGGACTTGGCCTTTTTAGACCACCGGTCCACCGCTGCCTGGCATTGCTGGATGTCCGCCAATAAAAGTTCCGTGGTGATGATGTCCGCGGCAGATTGCGGATCAAGCTCTGTCATCACATTGACCACATTCTCATCCTTAAAACAACGCACCACGTGGGCAATGGCATCCACTGAACGGATATGGGACAGGAATTTATTCCCCAGACCCTCGCCTTGGGAGGCCCCTTCAACAATACCGGCAATGTCCACAAAACGGATACCCGACGGAGTGACCTTGGAGGAATTCCATTCCCGGGCCAAGGCATGCAGGCGCCCATCAGGCAAAGGCACCACCCCGATATTAGGTTCGATCGTGGTAAAAGGAAAATTCTCCGCCGCCGCGGCCGCACCGGTCAACGCATTAAACAACGAGGACTTGCCGACATTAGGCAAGCCTACAATACCAATTTCCATCTAAAACCTTTCTAGGGTTGACCTTTAAAAACTTGAACATGATAATCTTAAAATCAGGGCTTGTCGAGGAACTTTTTGGCACGCAAAAGGGTATGGTATTTGAGGCCAAAGCGGTGCGCTTCATCCCGCAGACGCATAAGCAGCTTTAGTCCCAGGGAATCGCGGGACAGTTTCAGGGAAATGCGTTTACCCGGAATAAAAATCTCTTCTTCCTGCTTGGCCAGGGAAATGACGGCCAAGGCCAGGTTCAATTTCTTTAATTCCTTCATCGCCGCACCCAACTGGCCTTTACCGCCGTCAATCACGATCAAGTCCGGAAAACCCGAACCCTCTTTTTGAAGCCGGGTATAACGCCGGCGCACGATCTCGGCGATCATTTGAAAATCATCTATCCCTTTGACCGTCTTGATGCGGAACCTGCGGTAATTATTCTTGTCCGGTTTACCGTTTAAAAAAGAAACCATGGAACCCACCGACTGATTGCCCATGATATTGGAAATATCAAAGCATTCGATGCGCACAGGTGCCCGCTCAAGGCCTATGGCCCGCTGCAGCTGTTCCGCTTCCTTGAAATAATTGATGTCCCCTGTCCCTGAATACAAGGCCCCGATGGCGCGTATCTGGTCACGCAGGCGGGCCGCGCCTTCGAAATCTTTTTGACGGGACAATTCCTCCATTTCCAGGCGTAAATTGCGGTAGAGATCATCCTTTCGGCCGTCAAGAATAAGTTTGATGCTCCGGACGTTACGCTGATATTCCTCTTTGCTGATCTTCGCTTCACAGGGCCCCCGGCAAAGACCCAGATCATAATAAAGGCATAATTTATCGGCGAAGGGCTCACAGCTACGAAAAGGGAAAATCTTGCGGATGATTTGCAAGGCTTCACGGATAAGCGCCGGGTTGACATAGGGCCCATAAAGATCTGCTTTTATATCCTTATGCCTGCGTGCGTTAAACCTGATCACCGAAACTAACGGAAATTCCTCTTTAGTGATTTGGATAAACGGATAGGTCTTGCCGTCCTTAAGCTCGACATTATATTTGGGTTGATATTGCTTGATCAGGCTGGCCTCTAAGATCAAAGCTTCAGCCTCGGAGGCTGTTTGGATCGTTTCAATGTGCTCTATCCTGCTTACCAGAAAATCAGTCTTCAGGCTTCCGGTTTCCTTACGGAAATACGATTCCACCCGCTTGCGGATATTGACCGCCTTGCCGACATAAATAACCGTGCCGGCAGCATCCTTATACAAATAAACCCCGCTGCCGGTCGGCAATCCTTTGATCTTTGTCTTAATACCTATTTCCATGATAATTTTTTATTAAGCCCATTCCAGAGCAGGAGGCAATTGACGGCGCCGGCGATGCTGCTGGCCAGGGCGATGCCGCCGATTTTTAAGGGGAACATCAGGGCGGCATTTAAAACAACGTTAACGATCAGGCAAACCGTTGCTGCCTTGACCGGCGTCTTTGTGTCCTGCAACGCGTAAAAGGCAGATACCAGGATTCTGGAAGCGCCAAAAAAAGGCAAGCCCAACGCGGCATAGAACATCACCTGCGAAGTGACCATCGTCGAATAAGCATCAAAAGCCCCGCGCTGGAAAACAATATGGATGATCCACTGCGAGAAAATGACCATCCCCACGGCCGTCGGTATCAAAACCAGCAGCAAATTGCGCAAAGCAAAAAACAGCGTTGCTCTAAAGCGGGGCATGTCCCCTTCCTGGGCGAGTTTGGATAGCGACGGCAAGGCAACTGATGATAGCGCATACCCAAAAACCCCCAAAGGAAACTGGATCATGCGATTGGCATAATAAATCGCGGCAATGCCGCCGGCCCCCACAATCACCGCAAGTGACGCACAGAAAGTATCCACAAATACATTTAATTGATAGACAGCGCCGCCCCATAAACGCGGGAGCAAGAGCTTGGCCGTTTGACGGGCCCCTTCATGATTTAAGCTTATGGGCCATTTCCAGTAAACCCCCCGGCGGCGCAAAGCCAGCCATTGGGCCCAAAACTGCCAGATGCCGCCGACCAAAACACCGACGGATATCACATACGCCAAGGGCCATGAAAATAAACTCGCCACCCAGGCACTTAAGATCATGGCCAAATTCAAAAGGCAGGGCCCAAAAGACGGGGCAAAAAAAGCATTTAAGGAATATAATATCCCCGCTTGAAAAGCAGTTAAGGCGATCAAAATCAAATAGGGGAACATGATGCGCGTCAGATCAGCGGTCAGTTTCAATTGCCCCGGCTCTCCGGCAAACCCCGGGGCGATGGCCCGCACGATCCATGGAGCGGCGAAAATACCCAGGACCGTAATGCTCCCCAAAATAATCACGCCCCAGGCCAGGACCGCGTTAATGCATTCCTGCCATTCTTCCCTGGATTTATGATGGGCATACTCTGAGAGAACAGGCACAATGGCCGCATTAGCCGCACCTTCACCCACCAGGTCCCTGAGAAGATTCGGGATGCGCTGGGCCACAAAAAACGCCTCGGCTAAAAAGCCGGTGCCTAAAAAACGGGCTATGATCACATCCCGCACAAATCCCAGCATCCTTGAGGCCAATACCCCGCAAGCGACAATACCGCTGGATTTTAAGAGGGCATGGTGCTGATGGGGCGGTTTGGATTTATCCGTTGACATATCGGAGGTGCTTTGCTATTATTGCTTCCTTAACATTACTATTAAAAGGAGAATTTTTTCATGCCACAACGCCGTACTGCCATTAAAGATTTACGTAAAGCCCATACCAAACACCTGCATAACCTGCAGATCAAGACTGACCTGAAAAAGACGGTCAAGAAATTCACCACCGCGGCAGCCGAAAAAAATGCTGATGCCCAGGAATTGCTCAAAGAGATCTACAAAAAGTTTGATAAGGCCGCCAAGCGCAACGTCATGCACAAAAAAACAGCGGCCCGCCGCAAGGCCCGCTTCGCCCGGTCTTTGATCTCAGCGCCGAAGCAACAAGCCTAATTCCACCACTAATTTTTCCACTGCATATTGGGGCTCAAGGCGGCTGCGTTTGATGTTCAAATCAGCTTCTTCCAAGGCTTTAAGCCCCCGCTCGAAACGTTCACGGCCGTAAGCCTTGCCTTCCTTCCCCCAATACCACACCAGGGCGCCCATGATCTGTAAGGGATGTACGTTATCGCGATAAAAACCATCCAACATTTTTAATGCCTCGCTGCTGCGATGGGCTGTTATCAACCTGGTCATGTCAAAAACATTCGGGCCTTCAGGCCGGGCCATCACCAGCCCCTTGCAATAAAGCGGCAAATCTTTTAAATCGCCTTTAAGCGTGTTTTCCGTGGATTCTAAGATCACATCGCAATGCTTCGCCGGTTTTTGGCAAAAATTGACCAGGACCTGGATGTCTGCGGATTTTAATTTATGTATCTGACGCACGACGATCAGGCGATGGGGAGCAATGACAGGCAGGGTCAAAAACGCCTGTTTGAGCGTGTCTGCCCCAAGTTCCTTGGCATCAAGATTATCAAAGTCAAAAGCCAGGGCTTCCTGGGAATCTTTAAAAAATTTATTTTTGATTTCGGTAATTTTAGCATCTTTGGCTGGCAGGTCATCACCAAGGAAAAGATAAATCATATCTTACCAATTCTCAACGGTACGCTCGACAACACGGGTGGCAAGGTCAGTCAGGGCGGCGTCAATCGCAGCACTCTGGGATTCGGCCTGGGACCCTGTAAGGAAATATGTTGTTTCACCGGTGAAAGAAGGCTCTGTCCACAAGACCTTGCCGGTGGCGGTATCCGTCAAAGACAAAGATACAATGATCCGGATCCTGTATTCCTGGACATTTTGATTGACGTCCTGGCGCAAATCATCCTGTGCAATGGCAAGCAAATTCCCGTTAAGGATCAAATCCGCCTTGTCCGGGTCAGCAATATGCAAATTCCCGTCGAATAAAAACCTGTCTATGATAGCAGAGCGGACATTGGTTTCCAGAACAGGCACATACACCCCCTGAATATTTTCATCAGTAAAACTCACCTTATTCTGGAAAGGCTGGACGGCGATCTTTTTGTATTTGGGAGGCAATAAAGACCCGGTCGTATACCCGCAGCCGGCAATAGACAAAACTAGCAATAGAGACAAAAGACGGGATGCCATTATTATTCACCGATAATTTTTAATATGGCCGTGGCCTTAGGCGCCCAGGAGGTGTCCGCGTAATTATTAATAACTTCTCTGTAATAAATCCGGGCGGCCTTGAGATTCTTCTGCTTTTTATAAAATTCGGCGATGACAAAATTATTTTCCGCTTCCTTGTCTTTAAGGCGGGCCATCTGGGCCTGGGCTTCCGGGGTCAATTGACTGTCCGGATGGGATTTGACAAATTCACTAAACTCCTCCATGGCAATGCCCGTGACCTTTTGCTCATGCTGCGCATCCGAGGCCCGGTTCGTGTCTGCCATGGCAATCTGGAATTTGGCGGCTTGGGCCCATTCGCTGGTAGGATAATCATTCATGGTCTTCTCAAATTCATCGCGGGCATCCTGATAATCACCTTTTTCCTTCAAATAAAGCCCGATCTTATATTGAGAAATCGCCGCGTATCGGCCGTAAGGCGCATTCTTGATAACGGTCCGCAATATTTCAATGACCCTGTCGTCGCTGCCTATGACCACCCGGGCCCATTTACTGCGGCCTTTGTTCTCCAGGAGATGGTTGGCTATATTGTATTCTAACCCGACGATTTGCGCGGCGCGTTCGCTGAAAGGATATTTATCAATGACCAGCTGATACGCTTGATACGCTTCATATGGCTTGACCATATCTTCCAGGCATTGGCCTGTAAAAAATTCAGCTTCCGGGGCTTCCTTGGCGCGGGGATAGGCCTTGAGCAATTTTTTGTATTCCGCCATGGCTTTCTTGCAGTTGCCCTGGTCCCTGAAACTCTGGGCATATTCCAACTGGTCTTGAGGTGTAGGCTTGACCTCCCATTTGGGATTGATGAACCTGCCCGTCTCCGGAGTCCAAACCCAGTCAGCCTGGCTAAGTGAAGGAAATACGAGTAAAAATATAGAGGATAAGACAATATTTCGACGGAACATATTTCGTAAATCTAACATAGTTAACCCCGTTTGTCAACGCACTTACGGGAAGTCAACGCTCCCGCAGTTTTTGCAGGCAGGGAAGCTTTAAGACGGATGCCTTTAGCCAAAAATTTGACTTCATGCACCTGTCCCTGGCTATGGGCTAAATTGACCAGATCCATGCGATTGGCTGGCAATATGATGTCAATATCCACTGAGCCCTCGGATAAGATGTCTTCGATCAGTAAAAACAACTGTTGGATATTTTCTCCCTTAAGCGCGGAAATGCCTATGCTATAGGCAACGTCCCTTTTGAATTCCTGTAATCGTTGCCGGTCTTCAAGCTTGTCTATTTTGTTAAGCACCAGGATCATGGGCTTGTCCAAAACCTTAAGTTCATCCAATACTGCATTGACCGCATCATAAAATTTCCGGTAATCGTCATGGCTGATATCCAGCACATGCAATAATAAATCCGCCTCCTGGACCTCCTCGAGAGTCGCTTTGAAAGCCTCGATGAGCCCGTGAGGCAAGGCGTGCATGAACCCGACGGTGTCGGAAAAAACCACCTTCATGTGATTAGGCAAAACCGCCTGGCGGGACAGCGAATCCAGGGTCGTAAAAAGCCCGTCATGAACAAGCGTCTCTGACTCTGTTAACGTATTTAACAGGGTCGATTTACCGGCATTGGTATAGCCGACCAAGGCTATGGTCGGTATCTTTTGGTCCTGGCGTTTTTTGCGTTTGACCTGCCTGCTTTGAGTGACGTCTTTGAGCTCTTTTTTTAACCTGGTGATCCGCTCGCCGATGCGTCGACGGTCGATTTCAAGTTTGGTCTCACCGGGGCCGGAGGTACCGATGCCGCCGCCTAAACGCGACATTTCTTCGCCATGCCCCGTAAGCCTGGGAAGCCGGTACTGCAGTTGGGCCAACTCCACCTGCATTTTGCCTTCCT
>JABDFL010000022.1 GCA_013286575.1 Candidatus Omnitrophota bacterium | reverse complement strand
ACGCGATCTTGGGCAAATTATTCGGCTATGTCGCGGATTACTATACTTTAGGCGGAAACCAGATCCTTAAATCATCAGCCACCAGAAGTTTTTGATCATGGAAAATTACGAACTGACACTCTCAGAATACTGGCGGATCATGCGCAAGCGGCAAAGGACGATTGGGACCATCTTTGCCCTGGTCATGGTCTCAACGGTCATTTTTACTAAATTACAAACTCCTGTTTACCAGGCTGTATTGGAGTTAAAAATTGAGCGCCATCAGCCCATCCTGGCCGTAAGCCCTGAAGGGCAGGGTGAGGCGGCTGTTCCTATGGATGAAGCAGCGGAAACAGTCAATTTATCAACGGACATACAGTTGATTACCAGCCTTCCGGTTTTAAAAAAAGTGGCTGAGAAGCTTGAAGTCCTGCCTTCTGATCCGGAAGAACGGGAAAAAGCCCTGCATGTCTTTGCCCTGAAATACCGTGACTATGTCACTGTCGAACAGATCCACGGCACGGACATCCTAACGATCAGCACCCGTTCCAGTGACCCCAAAAAAGCGGCGTTAATGGCCACTGCTATCGCTGATGTTTATGGCATAGAGAATATCAACGGCAGGAAAAAAGAGAACCAGGCCTTGATCGATTATATCGACAAGCAGTTGGCGGAATACCGTAAACAATTGGCCGATCAGGAAAATCAACTTCAAAAATTCAATGAAAATGAGAAAGTCTTTGAGGTGACGCCCAAGGTCAAAGAGGCCCTGGACCGCATGACCATCCAGGGGACCTTTGATTTTGAAAGTGAAATGATCCGGATAGATAATGAATTAAAGGCTTTCGAGGACGCGGCTTCCAGCGGAGAAACCAAGAATATTTTTGATAAAATGACAGGTGATGATTCCTCCAATTATATATTCGTCGGGTTAAAACGCCGCCTGCTGGAGCTGGAATTCCAGCGGTTTTTACTTTTGATCGATTATACCGAGAAGCATCCGGCGGTCATAGCCCAGGACAAGACCATCGATGAGGTCAAAGCCAAGATCGTCAGCGAGCTGAAAGCCAATCTTAACCGGCCGGTGACCCCCGAATTGGAAGGTGACCTGGCTTTGGCGGTCAAGAAACTTTTTCTGGAAACACGCAAAGAAGTCCTTTACCGCATCGTCAATAAATTTTACGGGGATTCAGGGTCATTATCGTCGAACCAGGTGGAATACCTGGGATTAAAACGCAATGTCGACAGGCTCCTGACTTCTTATGACGGGCTCATCCAGCAGCGCGATCAAGCGAGGTTAAATCTGGCCAAGGTCATTGATGATGTGGTCATGGTTGTTTCTCCGGCAGAAGTCCCCCAGAGGCCGATCAAGCCCAATGCCCTGGTCAATTATTTAGTCAGCATTGCCGTCGGATTATTGCTTGGCATGATCATTGCATTTATCAAGGAGAGCGTCGATTCTTCCATCAGCACCATCCATGATGTGGAGCAGGAGCTTAATATGGCCATATTAGGCATCATTCCGCATATAGGCCAGGAATACATCCTTTCCGCGTCCGAGGACGCCATTGACGAGCCGGACAAAAAATTGCGCCAGCACCGGGCGCGCCTCATCACCATTTCAAACCCCAAGTCCTGGCCCGCGGAGAGTTATAAAATGCTCCGTTCCAATTTATTGCAGCAAATGAAAACAAAGAACATCAAAGCGATCCTTTTTACCAGTTCTGACATGCAGGAAGGAAAATCCTTAACAGTGAGTAATATTGCCATTTCCATGGCCCAGATGGGCAAAAAGACCGTCCTGCTGGGTTCTAATATGCGCCGTCCGACAGATTACAAGAATTTTGGGCTAAGCCGTGAACCGGGGTTATCCGATATTTTAATGGGAAATGTCACCTGGGCCCAGGCCATTAATACTTCGGTGGACATCCTGATCGGAGGCTTGAGCGTTGATGATCTGCTGCAAATCCCGGGGATAGATAATTTAAGCATTATCACCTCCGGACGGCCGGTAGACAATGTTTCGGAGCTTTTGAACTCCAAGGCATTTGACCAATTGATCAGGGAGTTGAAAACAAATTTTGAAGTGATCATCATTGACTGTTCCCCGGTCATGGCTGTTCCTGATGCCATTACCATCTGTGATCGTGTCGATGGCGTCGTCCTTATTTATAAGGTAGGGCAGACCCCCAAGGAGGTCTTAAAAATGGCCAAATCCAATTTGCTCAAGGCCAGGGCCAATTTGATGGGGATCATCCTCAACAATATCAAGACCGAAGCGCAGGTGGGTTATTCCGCTTTCAGTTACCGTTATTACGGGGAGAGGCCCGAGAAAAGTGAAAATTTTATCCAGAAATGGACAAAGCAGTTCCAGAATAAAGGACCAAAGGACGATCAATCCATAAATGTTTAAGAATGTAATGCTTATTGCAGGTGCGGCCCTCTTTTTCCTCGTCATAGGGATGGCCATTTCAACCCATCCGTATGCCCCTCTTATAATCATCATCAGTTTTTTTTTATTTATCCTGGCCTTCATTCACAGCGACTGGGCAATGGGCCTGCTGATCGTCGCCATGCTGCTTTCTCCCGAGATTGACCTGGGAGGCTTTTCAAAGCAGCAGGACATCACCATACGCATCGAGGATTTGCTCATCGTTGTTTTTATGTTCGGATGGCTGGCGCGCATCGCCGTGACCCGCGGGCTTACCTTCATCAGGAATATGCCGGTCAACCGGTTTATCCTTCTTTATTGCATCGTTTTTACGATAGCGACCCTCAAAGGGATGATCACGGGAAATGTGGCCCCGGCCAAGGGGCTGTTTTTTATGTTCAAGTATATTGAATATTTCATTATTTTTTATTTAGCCAGCAGCATTATTCAAAGTGAAAAACAGATGAAGGGCTATTTAAAAATATTTTTATTTGTTTTTATCATTGTCGACATTTATGCTTTTTCTCAAATCGGCCATGTTGATCGCGTGTCCGCCCCTTTTCAGCACGGCAGCGGGGAGCCTAATACGCTGGGGGGGTATCAGGTTTTAATGCTCGGCGTATTGTTGGGGGTATTGACGCAGGTCAATTTGGGAGTATGGAAATGGGCGTTAATGCTCCTGGCCGTTTTCACCCTGGTCCCTTTTGCGCACACCCTGTCGCGCGCTTCTTATGGTGCCATTGTCGTGATGTATTTGAGCCTGATATTTTTCAGCAAATTTTCCACCAAAACGGTTTTGGTCGGTATCATGGCTTTTTTCTTAGTATTGTTTTTGGCCTTTAAGCCCGATTTTGTGATGCACCGTTTGGCCTCTGCAGTGACCCCCGAATACCAGCAAAATATCCCGACAGTTAAAATTGGGGCGGTATCCCTGGGCGCTTCTCCTTCCGCGCGTATTTTAGACTGGATCGATCTGTTCCAAAGATGGAAAACCAAGCCTTTCTTGGGTTTTGGTTTGACGGGGGTCAGTTTCGTCGACGGTCAATTCATCAAGGTCCTGGTCGAAACAGGACTGGCAGGGCTTGTTGCTTTTACCTTGCTTTTAATAGTGATTTTCCATCAGGTCCTCAAAATATATAAGAATACCAGGAACCCTTTGTATAAGGGGCTGGCCATTGGCTTTTTGGCGGGCCATGTGGGGATGCTCGCCCATGCTCTTACAGCCAATACATTTATCATTATCCGCATTATGGAACCCTATTGGTTTTTGGCCGGAATGGTCATGGTCATCCCGTATTTGGAAAAGTCGGCGGTACCGGCACCCGTCAAAGGCCCTGAAGAACAGAAGACCTATCTGCGTAACACCCAGTTCTTTTTAAATTCGAGCAAAAATTCCCCCTCTTTTTTTCAAAGAGGGGGTTAGGGGGAGTTTGACTTGGAAGATATCCGTGTTTATGAGCCGCACAAACAGTTAAAACAGGGCATTAAGATTTGGAAAGAAATGTTTGGGGAATTATATGATTTCCATGAACTCATCTGGCGTTTGTTTGCCAGGGATTTGTCCGCCAAATATAAACAGTCGCTTTTGGGCAATGCATGGTGCCTGGCCATGCCTTTTGTGGCCATAGGGACCTTCATGTACCTTAATCATGCGGGTATTTTGCATATTCAACATACTTCCATACCCTATCCTTTGTATGCCCTCATCGGCCTGTCTATCTGGCAAATTTTTGCGACGGGACTTAATTCCGGGGCCAACAGCCTGGTCGGGGCAGGGGACATGGTCACTAAAATTAATTTTCCCCGTGAAGTCCTTGTCATTGCATCCATGGCCCAAAGTGTTTTTGAATTTCTCATCAAATTTGGGCTCATCATCGTTTTCTTTTGTGTTTTTAAATATTTTCCTTCCTGGAAAATCATTTTTTTCCCCATAGTCCTTTTGCCGCTGCTGTTCCTGACGGTCGGCCTGTCATTGGTGCTGTCCCTGCTCAACGGTGTCATGCGGGACATCGGCAACATTGTTTCTTTATTATTGATGTTTTTGATGTTCCTGACGCCGGTGCTCTATCCTGTCCCCGCCAAGAATTTCTTATTGCTTAAGTTTAATCTTTTATCTCCTTTGATCAATGCCCCCAGAGAGCTGATGACAGAAGGTTCGATCCATCAACCTGTGCTTTTTGGGGTGGCTTCAGTGGTCTCATTGCTTATATTTTTAATGGCATGGCGTATTTTTCATTTGGCGGAAACCAAGGTCCCGGAAAGGGTATAAAACGCTTTGAGCGATATTGTCGTCCAGTGTGAAGGGGTCAGCAAAAAATTCTGTAAAAGCCTTAAAAAATCCATCATGTATGGGGGCTTGGATATCCTGCAGAGCACATTCGGCATTATTCCTGATGCTTCTGAATTGCGCGAGGATGAATTTTTTTCCGTTGATGATGTTTCTTTTGAATTAAAGCGGGGGGACAGTTTTGGCATCATCGGCCCCAATGGGTCCGGGAAAACGACATTATTAAAAATGCTCAACGGTATTTTTATGCCGGACAAGGGCCGCATTACGGTCAAGGGTAAGATGGGAGCGCTTATCCAGGTGGGTGCCGGTTTTCATCCCATGCTCAGCGGCAGGGAGAATATTTACATTAACGGCGCGATCCTGGGGATGAGCAACAAAGAGATCGGCCGGAATTTTGATTCTATTGTTGATTTTGCCGATATCGGGGACTTTTTGGACTCACCGGTCAAGTACTACTCCAGCGGCATGTACGTCCGGCTCGGGTTTGCGATAGCCATCCATTGCAGGCCGGATATTTTATTGATAGATGAGATCCTGGCCGTCGGGGACATCAAATTTCATTACAAATGCCTTAAATTCATCACCAACAATATACTCAAGAACGGCTGTACGGTCGTTTTCGTCTCGCATGACAGGTATGCCGTTGAGAGCATCTGCCGCAAGGCCCTCTACCTTAAAAAAGGCAAGATGGTGAAGATGGGGGATACTTTAGAGACGATCGGCCGGTATTTGGAGGATGTTAAGAACGAAGAAAAGGTGTCGGAAAAGAAATCGACCGGCAATTTCGATGCACAAGGGATTACGGGGGTCATTTTCCTGGACAAGGAAGGTCAGGTCAAAAAACAATTCAAATCAGGGGATGCGGTCAAGATCAGGTTTCATTATTCTTTCAAGGACATGGTCCCAAACCCCAGCATAGGCATTACTTTCAGGCACCATGATCCAAGGTTCACGATCGTATCAAGCACGGACAATATTTTCAGTTTGCATTCCGGATATGACGGGCTTGAAGTCAGCCAATTGCAGGGACAGGGATATTTTGAAGTATCCATTGATTGCTTGTACATTCCGGTGGGCGTGTATACATGTGTTGTCTGTTTATATACGGAGAACCGCATGAATCTGGTCCGATTGTATGAAGAAGCCGGCGCTTTGGAAGTCTTATGGAAAGATGACAAGCCTCAAAGGTCATTAATTGAGCTCCCTCACCGATGGACAAAAACACCGGAAGCAGCGGTTTAAGAATTCAACCATGAAAAGATTGGCTGTCATCCCCAGTGATTTGATTGAAGAGTATTTTAAAAAAGGGCATTATGAGCAATGGGTGAGGAATTATTACAATCCTTGCCGGTTCTTTGATGAGGTCTATTTATTGTCCCCTTTTGAGAAAGACCGCCGGGAATGGCTGGGCATGAGGGTGGTCCATACGCCTGTTAAGGAATTAAAAAAGAGGATCAAAGATCTGAAGATCGATATCGTCAGGGCCTATGGCGGCAACTGGGCCTCCCGTTGGGCATGCCGGAACAAGGTCAATGGGGTGCCGGTCATTGTTTCCGTGCATGACAGGAGGCCGGAACGTATCTATGATGCCATTAAGGACGCTGATATTGTTTTATGCGTCTCCCCGGTCGTTAAAGAAGCGGTCACCCCAAAATTTAAAAAACAGGACCGTGCATGGATTTTGCCGGACCGTGTGGATTTTGAAGTCATGCACCCGTTGCCTCAAACAGGGCAGAGAGGCTGGGGGGAAAAGTTCCCGTTTAAATATAAAATACTCTTCGTCGGGAGAAAAAGCCGGGAAAAGAACCTGGACACCTTAATAAAGGCATTAAAGTTTTTAGGGAAAGATTATGGCGTGATCGCCGTGGGCTTGGGGGAGAAGGGGCCCTATCAGGAAATCATGATGGCGGAGGGTGTTGAACAGCAGTGTTATTTTATAGACAGTGTTCCTAATCAAGAGCTTCCTCAATATTACTCCTGGTGTGATTGCATGTGCACACCAAGCCGTGACGAGGGTTTTGGCATCGTTTTTATCGAAGCCCTGGCCTGCGGGGCCGTTGTTGTCACCTCCGATATACGGCCGATGAATGAATACATCGTGGATTCAGAAAACGGGCTTCTAGTCAAGGAATACGAAAATCCGCAAAGCTTGGGGACAGTCCTTAAAAGGGCCTGCACCGATGAAAACTTAAGGGCGAATTTGAAGAAAAATGCAAGAAAAAGTGTCGAATGTTTTGAGGCGGGGAAGATCGACGGGCTGGAAGCGGGGTATTACCAAAAAGTATTGGAGATGAAAGAAAATAAAAGTTTTGACCCAAGGGTCACCATTGTTTTTCCCACATTTAACGGCTCAACCTATATCCGCCAGGCCATTGAAAGCTGCCTTAACCAAACCTACCGCCATATTGAGCTTATTGTCATCGATGACGGTTCAACGGACAATACTGTTGAAATAATAAATAGTTTTCAGGATGACCGCCTGCGCCTTATCCGGTTTGAAAAAAACCGGGGGCATATTGCCGCGCTTAACCATGGGTTCTCTGTTTCAACGGGAGATTTTTTGGCCTGGGCATCAGACGATGATTATTTTGACCCTGATGCCATTACCCAAATGGTTTCAGAATTAAACCGCCATCCGGACATTGATTTTGTTTATACCAAATACCAGGTCATTGATAAAAACGGCAATTATTTGAGGGTGGGACGCACGGAGGACCCGGATTATTTGGATAAAGATAATTGCATAGGCCCCTGCCGCTTGTGGCGGCGGAAGGTGTATGAGGCCGTCGGTGATTTTAATCAGGAAGCTTTCCTGGTCGAAGATTATGAATACTGGTTAAGGGTCAGGGAGAAATTCCGTATGAAGAAAATGGACACCATTCTCTTTTATTATCGTTTACACGAGAAAAGTCTGACAGGGGTCCACGGAGAAGAAAAGGTGCAGGAAGCCCTTCAAGGCGTGCAGGAGCGTTTTATCAAACCATGGAAGAGCCATTATTTCCGTGCCGCGAGGCTTTATGAAAAACAAGATCGTCTTGCCGAGGCCAGGAGTGAAATACTCCTTTCTTTGAAAGGCAACTTATTTTATCTGCCTGCCTGGCGTTTGTGGGCGCTGACAAGCTGGCCTGACGGATTGGTCCAAAAAATCCGGCGGCTTAAAAGATCATGGGGAGCTTGAGATGTGCGGAATTTCCGGATATTGTTTAAATGCGCCCATTCAGCCTTCATACCGGGAAATAGAGAATTTATTACAATCGATCCGCAAGCGCGGCCCCGATGATGAGGGCATCTGCCTTATTTCACGGGGACAAAACGCATATCAGCTTTACAGGAACGGGCATACACATGCGTCTTTGGGGGCATTGCCGCATATCGAAACCGGCGGCATGGGCCACGACCTTGCTTTTTTGCATACGCGCTATGCTATTTTGGATTTGAGCGAGAAAGGCCATCAGCCTTTTGTCAGTCAGGATGGGGCTGTCATCGCTGTTTTTAACGGCGAAATTTATAATTATATTGAATTGCGCAGTGAATTGTCCGCGCTTGGCGTGGTATTTAAGACCCGGTGCGATACCGAGGTCCTGGTGGAAGGCTATGCCCGGTGGAAGGAGGCGCTATGGCCCAAGATGAACGGGTTTTGGTCAGTTGTTTTATATGACCGCGGCAGCCGTTTACTCGTTTTTTCACGCGATCGAATGGGGGTGGCCCCGCTTTATTATCGTCAATTGCCCCAAGGAATATATTTTTCAAGTTATATAGAGCCGCTGATTGATATCAATGATCATAAAGCAGCGCCTGATGAAGATGCCATTTTAGGGTTTGCCCAAACCGGTTTCAAAGACATTGCCCAAACAAGTTTCTATTCAGAAATAAAATCAGTGCCTGCGGCCACTACACTTTACTTGTCACATTCTCAATCCGATCTGTCCGGATCTTTCGTCAAACAATATTGGACCTTCCCTTCCCAAAGACTGCAGGAAAAAGATATTTCATTTCCCCGGGCCGTTAAAGAATTCCGGGACATATTCTTTAATGCCGTCGATATCCGCCTGCGGGCTGATGTGAAGGTGGCTTTTGAATTAAGCGGGGGATTGGACAGTTCTTCGGTGGTGGCCGCGGCCTCGGTATTGAACAAACATAAAATTACAACCTATACCGCCAAAATACAAGGGGCTGACGAAGAGCCTTTCGCGCGCTCCATGCTGCAAAAATATGATTTGGATTACCGGGTTTTGACTCACATGGAAGATGATTTTGCCCGTGACTATGCTCCGTTCTCAAATCTTATGGAAGAGCCCTTTGATAATCCCAATGCTTATACGCACCATCAAATGTTACGGATCATGAAGTCGCAAGGGGTAAAGGTGGTGGTGACCGGTGCCGGTGGTGATGAGACCTTGGCAGGGTATGAAGCAAGTTTTTGGCCCAAGGCCTATCAGGAGTGGAAGGCAGAGGGTTTTAATTCTTATTTGAGGGCTGATTGGTATGAATTTTGCCGGCGTTATAAAACGGTCAGTAAGTCTGCCGGGACTGTCGGGAATTATTTCCGGTCGGTATTCAATAAATTGGGCGTTAACGCGAAATGCTCTAATAGGTCTTCGATGAGCTTTCCTACGACAGCATCAAATTACCATGACAAATATGCCCGCTTGTCCTTTGATGAGCAAAGGCGTTTCCATTTTCAGACGGCCTTACTCCCGTTTTATATGCGCAGCAGTGATCATTTTACAATGGGGATACCCATTGAGCACCGCTTTCCTTTATTAGATTATAGGCTGGTTGAATTTGGCTTGACCCTGCCTATCAGCTATTTGTTCCGCAACGGTTGGACAAAATATATTTTGCGCAAAGCCATGGAGCCCCATCTTCCGCCCAAGATAATTTGGCGGCGGCAGAAAATGGGTTTCCGGTTTCCGTATCAGCGTTATTTCCGCAATAACGCCAAAACCTTCGCTCCTTTGCTGGAGGAGTGTTTCCTGTCGTTTCCCCGGCTGCGCGTGCAGGGAGGGTACGGCGCCTTACTTAATAAAGACCCTATTTTATTATGGCGTTTGATTTCCATAGGAATATGGCAAAAGGGGCAAAGACCATGAATTTTGTTTTTGTCGTTGACGCATTCCCGACTGTTTCCGAAACATTTATCCTTAATCAGATAACGGGATTGATCGATCTAGGCCATAATGTTGATATTTTTTCAGCGGCCCGTCCGGATGACCGGGATTTTCACGATGATATCCGCAAATATGATCTTTTAAAAATGACGTATTACCACAATGACCGTGTCAGCAATAAATTGGCCCGTGTGCTTTGGGGCTTATTATTGATTATCCGTTACGGATATCGTAATCCAAAAGCGGTCTTGAATTCTTTGAATTTTTTTAAATACGGCAAAGAAGCTTTATCGCTGAATTATCTGTATAAGGTGATGTTATTTTTGGCCATTGGAAAGATCGATATCATTCTTTGCCATTATGGGCCTAACGGGAATTTTGCTGCGTTAATGAAAGAATTGGGCGTCCAGGGTAAATTAGTGACAATGTTCCATGGCTACGATATCCGTCGAGGCATTGAAGGCGGCGGGGAAATATATGCCCCCCTTTTTAAACAAGGGGACTGTTATTTAAGCATCAGTGATTATAACTATGAACATTTGGTGGCATTCGGGGCGCCGGTTGATAAGATCCGCGGGCATCCGGTAGGCATTGATCTGGAGCGTTATGCCTACTTCGCACGGAATCGCCCTGCTAAAGGGCCTGTCAAGATACTGACTGTCGGCCGCCTGGTCAAGGAAAAAGGGTTGTTCTATGGCCTTGAAGCTATCCATCAATTGGTCATTGAACGGGGATGCGCGGATATTGAATATTATATTTTGGGTGACGGCCCGCAACGGGAAGACTTAGAGGCGATGGCCCGAAAGTTACGGATCAAAGACAAGGTGCATTTGATGGGCCCCCAAACTCAAGAGGCAGTGATCAGGATTTTACGCGAATCGCATTTGTTTTTTTTGCCAAGCATTGCTGAGGCCCTTCCCGTGGTACTGATGGAAGCGCAAGCCACAGGCTTGCCGGTCGTCGCAACCGATGTCGGCAGTGTTGCCCAAGTCATGTCAGACCATCAATCCGGCTGCATCGTGCCTGCAAGGGACAGCAAGGCCATGGCGGACAAATTGGAACAGCTCATCCATCACCCCGAATCATGGGCTGCGATGGGGCAGGCAGGGCGACGGCACGTCGAAGAGCGTTATGATATCAAAAAATTAAACCGGCGTTTAGCGGATCTATGCCGGGGCCTTTGGGAGCATCCAACATGATGCCTGTTGTGAGCGTGGTCATATCAACTTTTAATCGTCGGGAAAAACTTAAAAGGGCGTTGGATAGTGTCCTTCATCAAACGCTCAATGGTATTGAGATCATAGTGGTTGACAATGCGTCGACTGACGGCACGGCTGAGATGGTCAAAGGCATTCCGGATGCCCGTATTTATTATATTAAACATGATGTCAACAAAGGTGGCCCGGCCGCCCGTAATACAGGCATCAAAAAAGCCCAGGCACCATTGATCGCTTTGTTGGATGATGATGATGAATGGTTTGCGGATAAATTAGCCAGGCAGGCGGAAAAATTCAAAGAAGCATCGAACCAAACAGGTCTCATTTATGTGGGGGCGGAGATTTATGATGAGGCGGCACATCAAATTGTGCAAATAAACCCGCCCCGGTATCGGGGGAATGTTTATCAACGTTTATTATTAGGGACCATTTTAAGCAGCGTGAGCAGTGTTTTAGTGAAGAAAGAATGTTTTGACAAGGCCGGGCTGTTTGATGAATCTTTAACGAGCTGCCAGGATTGGGACATGTGGCTTCGCATCGCCCGGTATTTTGAATTTGATTACGTGGATGAGACCTTGGTGCGGATCAATATGCACGGAGAGCAGATTTCAACGGATTATGCCAAATTGATCCCTGGGCGCACCCGCATGGTGGAAAAGCACGCACAGGCGTTTGCGGAATATCCGGATATTTATGTCACGCATTTAAAGCGGCTCGGGAAACTCCATTGCATTAATGGCACATGGGTACAAAGTCTTCCCTGGTTGCGGAAAGCGATTGAGTTGCGTCCGATGGAATTTATAAAGATCCTTGGCTGGTGCCTTATAGAATTGCCTTACATAAAATATTTTTCACCGGCAAAGAATTTTAAGAAATTTGACCCTTCGACAACTGAAAAATAGGTGCTTTTGATGGTCCCGATACTTCTATATCATGGTTTTACGGATAAGAGCCGCCATGACGGCATTGAAAATTATCATGGCAAGCACCTTTACATTAAAAGGTTTGAAGAACAGCTCATTTACCTTAAGAAAAACTACAATATTATTTCATTGGCGCAATTAATGGCCTTTTATGTTGAAGGCAAGCCTTTGCCGCGACATCCGGTTTTGATCACCATCGACGACGGGTACAGGTCTAATTATAGCCTTGCTTTTCCCGTGCTCAAAGAGCATCAGGCGCCTGCCTGCATTTTTGTTGCCACTGATTTCATTGACCAAAAATCCTGCCTTTGGGTGGACAGGCTTGAGTATGCTTTTTCAAAAACAGAGAAAACATCATTAGGCCTGGATCTGGGCGGGCAAAAGCACCATTTTGACCTTAACAGCATGCAGGCAAGAAAAGAAACAGATAAGCGGGTCAAATCAATTTTAAAAGCAATGCCCTCCGTTGAAGCGGCGCGTGCGGTGGATGGCATCGAAGAGCAGGCACAACAGGCATTATCAATGGCCGCGGGCGATGAAATTTACGCTCCGTTGTCCTGGGAACAGATCCGGGAAATGCAGGCCAGCGGATTTGTCACTATAGGAAGCCATACCTGTTCGCATCCTATATTGGCCCATTGCCCTGAGGAGAAAATCAAAAGTGAATTAGCGCAATCAAGGCGACGTATCGAAGAAAAGACCCAGGTCCCCTGTGATTATTTTTCTTATCCCAATGGCCAAAAGGGTGATTTCAATAATGCCGTCAAAGCCCAATTGATCGCCTCAGGATATAAATGCGCTTTGACCACCATGATCGGGACCAATGGTTTGAAAACAGACCATTATGAATTAAAACGTTTGAATATCCATAACAGCGGTGATTTGGGAGGCTTTAAACGCAGCTTGTCCGGATTCGGGCGTTTTTTAAGGGCAATTAAAAATGGATCTTTCTTTAGAGCACAATTGGCGCAATATTGACCCTCAGGAATGGAACGCCCTGAGTGCCCGTGGCGGGACAGACACTGTTTTCCAGACCCATCAATGGCACGCGGCGTGGCTGGAAGAATTTGGGAAGGATGCCGGGCTTTTTATAATTCAAGTCAGGGACAATGGCCGCCTAACAGCGATTGCGCCTTTGATGATCGTCCGCAAGGGTGCATTGCGCATCCTTAAATTTATCGGCACGGGACATTCAGATTACTGCGATTTTATCTATGACAAGACAAATACAAAGGTATTAAGGGAAATATTTAAATTTCTTAGCACAAGAAAGAACGATTGGGACGCGATGGCGCTGGACAATATACCGCAGGAATCGCCAACGGCGGGCATTATTAATTCATTAAGTGCCGATGCGGGCTTTTGGGCGTCTTTATATTCCAAGTACCCATGTCCTGTCATTATTTTTGATTCAGATAAGAACAGTGTGGAAAAATTGACTAATAAGAAAAGTTTGCAAAGGCATTACCAGTATTTCCGGAAAAAAGGGGAGTATGAGGTTTTACATTTGAAAACAGCAGAAGAGATCACGCCTTTTCTGGAACAATTTTTTGAACAGCATATCCAGCGCTGCAAAAAGACAGATCACCAAAGCCTTTTTTGGGATGAGCGTAACCAGCGGTTTTATAAAAATCTTGTCAGGGGGCTGTGCCCGCACCAATGGGTCAATTTTACGGCAGTTCAATCTCAGGGCGCAAGCATTGCTTTTCATTTTGGCTTGACTTACGGCCAGCGGTTTATTTGGTACAAGCCCTCCTTTGAGGCCCTTTTATCAAAACATTCCCCGGGTGAAGTGCTGTTGCGCGAGCTTTTGATCTATGCGGGGTCACAGGGATTTAAGGAATTTGATTTTAGCATCGGTGATGAGGCATTTAAAAAACGCTTTGCCGGCCATACCCGGCAGAGCCACTCATTTAAAATATTTAAATCCAAACGTGATTACCTGGCCCACCAGGGCCTAAAATTAATGAAGGCTTTGACTTTAAGATGAATATTTTAATGGCGGGATATCATAATCCGAATTTTGTCAATACCATGGTCTACCGTGAGGAGGCGATAGGGTATCTGGGTCACCGTTTAATTTCTTTTGATGACCGCAGTTTTTTAATTCCCGGAAGGATAAGGTCTAAAGTCAGTTTTCTTCACCAATGGGACTTAAGGAGGCTTAACTCCCAACTGGTCCATTTGGTTAAAGACAAACGCCCGGATGCCTGTTTTATTATCGGCGGTCAGAGGGTCTTGCCTGCCACCGTCCAAGAGATAAAAAAAAGGGGGGTCCCGGCGGCCTTATGGACGACAGACGTGCCCATTGATTTTAAAAACATTTTGGAGGCGGCACCCTTTTATGACCAATTGTTTTGCGCCGGTTCTGAGGCCGCTGATATTTTCCATGCCCGTGGGTTTAAAAATGTCACCCTGGTCCCTTTTGGCTGTGATCCTAATTATCATAAGCAGGTCACTTTGGGCCCGGCAGAGCAAAAGCAATACGGCCATGATCTTGTTTTTATCGGCTCCTATTATCCCAACCGGGGCAAACTCCTGGAGGCTGTTGCAGATCTTGATATCGGCATATGGGGGCCCTATTGGCAGCAATTGCCGGAAAATTCCTTGCTGAAGAAAAAAGCAGTCAATATCAAAATGAATTATGACCAATGGGTCAGGATTTACAATGCTTCTAAAATCAATATTGTTGTCCATTATCAGGATGATAAGGTCCCCTGCCATCAGGCAAGCCCCAAATTATTTGAGGCCATGGCCTGCGGGTCTTTTGTGTTATGCGACCGGCAAAAAGATGCGGCTGTTTTATTCAAAGACAAATACCATTTGGTTTTTTTCGACGATGCCGATGATCTGAGGGAAAAAGCAGCCTATTATTTGGGCCATGAAGAAGAACGTAAGCTTATTGCTTATCAGGGCTGCCGGGAAGTGTTGGCCCGTCATACATACCAGGACCGTTTTAGACAGATGCTGGAAATTTTACAAAAAGGATAAATCATGCCCCAGGACTATCGCAAGAAACTGTTCGATGAGTATTTGGAAACCAGTTACAAAAAGGGCAATATTTTGACCCCTAAGCAATTTCAAATGGCATCCGAGGCTTTTAGCATCGATTATGAAGGTATTATGCCTGCAGATACTGAGGCCGTGATTTTGGATTTTGGCTGCGGGGCCGGGGATTTTTTGTATCACTTAAAGCATAAAGGCTACCGCCATTTTTATGGCGTGGATATCAGCGCTCAACAAGTGGAGTATTGCCGGCAGCATATCACCGACCGTGTGGAAACAGTGGACGGGATGGATTTCTTAAAAGACAAACAGGGACGTTATGATCTCATTACCGCCCATGATGTGCTTGAGCATGTCCCCAAGGAGGAGATTTTTAAATTTTTGGATTTAAGCCTTCAGGCCTTAAAGAATAACGGCACCTTGGTCCTGCGGGTCCCTAATATGAGCAATCCCTTTGGCCTGGATGCCCGGTACAATGACCTGACCCATGAAAATGGATTTACCTCCAAAAGCCTTGAGCAGGCCTTGGCCACTGCCGGATTTAAAGATATACGGATTTTGGGCCCGCGCAAAATACCGTTGAGGTCTTTGCGCACTTTTTTTCGCAGGATATTAGTGAAGATGCTTCACGCGGCCTTGAGGTTTTGTTTTTACATCCAGGATTATACGGTCCCCGAGAATTTGGACAAAAACCTGGTGGTGGTGGCTAAAAAGATATAAATGATCGAAATCGACAGAAAAATCCTGTGCTTTAAGAAGAAAGAGATCTGGTTTTCCCCAGGGCCTTTTGATGTCAAAGGCTATGATCATGTTACTTTTCATTTTTGCAGTCAGGCCTCTTCATTGCCGGGATTTCAAATGGCTGAATCAAATACGTTCGGCATTGATCTAAACCGGGATTTAAATGTGATTTGGGAACAGCTCGACCAAACCACCAGGCACCAGATAACAAGGGCGCGGCAAAACGGGGTGAAGGTCAGGGTCAACCAGGATTATGAAGAGTTTATGGAATTAAACCGCCGTTTCCGCGAAAGTAAGGAGCTGCACCGTTTTCAAGTCCCCATGGAGGAAATGAAACGCCATGGGGTATTGTTTGTATCTTTTATCGACGACAAAATGCAGGGCGGGCAATTATATCTCGAAGATGATAAGAATATGCGCCAGGTCATATCGGTATCAAGGCGTTTGGAAGTTGATAAAGATCAGGGTAAATATATAGGTTATGGGAATAAACTCTTAGTTTGGGAAGCCATCTGCCATGCCAAAAAGGCAGGCAAGGTTTTTTTCGATCTGGGGGGCTATTCAGATGAGCCTCAACTGCTGGGTGCCAAGCAATTTAAAGCGGGATTTTCAAAGGATGTTTATAAAAGTTATAAGTATAACAAAACATACAATAAGGCCTTTGATACGGCCAGGGGCTTTTATCGTTTTTTAAAACGGATAAAAATATGAGCATGGTAGGTAAACGCAAGGTCTTGCATTTAGTGGAATGGTTTGATATCAGCGGCGGGCTCGAAAGGGTCGCCCTGGAGATCGCCTGCGGCCTGGACCGGGAAAAATATGATGTGGAGATCTGGTGCGTCAATCAGGGCGGCGGATTGGTTGAACTTGCCCGGCAAAAGAAAATCCCTGTCCGTATTTTCAATATTGCCACCTATCACAATCCTTTGAATATTTTAAGATTGGCCCGGGCTTTCAGGCAAGCCAGGCCGGATATTGTCCATACGCATGTTTATTTTGCCTCAACCATCGGCCGTATAGCCGCTAAGATCGCGGGTGTGCCGGTATGCATTAACCACGTCCACAGCACGTATTGGCATTATACTCCCCAAAATTTATTTATTGAACGCGTGCTGGGCCTGATGACCCATAAAATCATTTGTGTTTCCAATAATGTGAAGGATTTTGTCGTTAACCATGAAAAGATCGCCGCATCCAGGGTCGAGGTCATTTACAACGGGATTACAAGCGTCAATCATCCCTCCAGGCAGGAAGCCCGTCAGGAATTCCATGTGCCTGAAGATGAGATCATTATCATCACAGTGGCCTCCTTGTTTGAGAATAAAGGGCATAAGGTGCTGCTCAAAGCATTAAGTTTAATGGGGGAGGCCGGCAGGCATTGTAAATGCTGGATCGTCGGTGAAGGGCCGATGGACAATGAGCTAAAACAGCTGGCCCGGCAATTGAATTTGGATCCCAGGGTTGTTTTTTGGGGAGCAAGCACGGATGTTCCCCGGTTATTGGCAGCCAGTGATATTTTTGTCCTGGCGTCTATCCGGCGTGAAGGCCTGCCCATATCTGTGTTAGAGGCGATGAGCGTCCAATTGCCTGTTATAGCAAGCAGGATTGGAGGCGTACCGGAACTTATAGATGACCACAAAAATGGTAGGTTGGTCAATCCCAATGATCCGGGTTTGCTCGCCCAAGCCATTGAAGAGTTAATGATTAATACCGATAAACGCCGTGAATACGCGCGGGAGGGAACAAGGAAATTTAAAGAACAGTTTGAAGCCCCATTGATGGTTATGCGTATCGATAATTTATATCAGGAGTGCCTGAAAAAGAATGCCTAAATACAATATTTTATATCTTCATAATAAATCCGAGATCAGCGGCGGTGAGCAGAGCCTTTTGGGTTTGTGGGAGAACCTGGACAGGGGGTCTTTTTTTCCGTTGCTGGTCGTGCCTTCTGCAGGGGATTTTTCCCGTGAGGCCGCTCAATTAGGGGTTAAAGTCATTGTTTGTCCTTTCCCCCAACTGCGTCCCTGGAATATTTTTGCCATAGGCCGGACTCTCGGTTTTTTAAGGAGAATTATGCTTCAGGAGCGCATTCATCTGGTCCATTCCCACACGGCGCGTAATAATATCCTGGCTTCGATCATCGGCCGATGGATGAATGTCCCGGTGATCTGGCATGAACGTAATATCCTGATGAAAGGTGAGGCGGATATCACAAAAATGTTCTTATTTTTACCGCATGCGGTCATTTGTAATTCTCAGGCGGTGGCCAGGCGCTTTGGTGAATTGCCTGTAAAAGTCAAAGTCATTTTAAACGGGGTGGATTTGGATAAATTTTCGCCCATGGCAGCCAATACGGAATTAAAGAAAAAATATGGTTGTGAACATAAACGGATAGCCGGCATTGTCACCAATTTGACTTCCCGACGCAGGGTGGAATATTTTATTGAAGCGGCAGCACTGATAAAGGCCCAAGAGCCTGATGTTTCTTTTTTTGTCGTGGGGGGAGAGTTTGAAGAAGCATCAAAAGGCCGGCTGAAGGAATTAAAAGCCAAAGCGCTTAAGCTTGGGCTCCAGGGATCATTGTTTTTTATGGGCAGGCAGGACGATGTGCGGCCGTGGATGGCGATCTTTGACCTGTCTTGCCATGTGACTTCCCAGGATGCCTGCAGCCGTTCGGTATTGGAAGCGATGGGCATGAACTGCGCCATTGTTGCCATGAATGACGGCGGTAATCCGGAATTAATTGAAAACGATCAAAGCGGGATATTGGTGGCACCCTTTGATCAAAATGCCTTTGTTAACGCCGTGCTTTCTTTACTTCGGGATGATGAAAAAAGAACGGCATTGGGCAAGGCCGCAAGATTGAGGGCCCAACAGTATTTTGATGTCAAACATAACGCCCAAGAAACCCAGGAATTATATTTTCAATTAATACGTATGTCACCCCCGAATGTTTTAATCGGTGGTCCAATTCAGAATTGATTATGCGTTACGCGATTATTTCAGATATCCATGGAAATTTGGAAGGCCTGCGGGCAGTGCTTCGAGAATGCAGCCTGGCCCAGGTGCAGGCCTTGTTATGCGCCGGCGACATCGTGGGCTATGGGGCCAATCCTAAGGAGTGTTTGGCGATCATCCGTCAATTTAAAGCCATGGCCGTGGCAGGGAACCATGACTGGGCTGTCGGCGGCAGGTTGGATTTTTCACATTTCACCGATGACGGCAGGGCTGCCGTGGAATGGACGCGCAGTCAGATTTCCATGGAGGACATTGCTTATCTTAACGCGCTGGAATTATCTGTTAAAAATAAGGATTTGATCTTAGTGCATGCGTCATTATATCAGCCGCAAGAATTCAGGTATATGACCGATGTGTCAAAAGCAATGGAAAGTTTCGCCTTGATGGATGTTCCGGTTTGTTTTATAGGACATACGCATGTGCCGGGGGTGTTTGTCCAGGCGGACGGGAAATCTTATTATTTGGACAACTCGACCGTGGAAATACAGCCTCGATACAAATATATAGTTAATGCAGGCAGTGTGGGCCAGCCCAGGGACGGTAACCCAATGGCCGGTTTTTGCATTTATGACACCGGGTTGCAAACCATTGAATTAAGGCGCGTGCCCTATAATATCCATGAGGCCCAAAGAAAGATCCTTGAAGCGGGTTTGCCCAGGAATTTGGCTTTTCGATTGGCGGTAGGAAAATAAAAAGGAGGAGAGTTGCGTTTAGGTATTGATGCGCGGGAGATCCAGGACGGCGTTTATACAGGCATTGGCCGGGCTTTGGCCAATTTTTTGCATTATTTTAGCGTGCAGGACAATGCAGACAGCTGTGTTTTATTTTCCACCAGGAAAATTCCCGTCGATTTTGGCAAAAAGGTCAGCAATGTGGTCATTCCTGAGGGCATCACCTTTATTTGGGACCAATGGTCTTTGCCGCATGCCATCAAAAGGGCTTTCAAGTGTTTTTAAAAAACCATACATTTCTTGGGCGATCTTTTCAGTTTCAAAATCCCGGGCACGCTTTAGGCCTTTATCAATGAACCCTTTCTTCAAAACCGGGTCCTGAAGGACTTTCCTGACGGCATTGGCCATTTCAGAAGTGCTGTTGGGGTCAATGAGCAGCCCTGCCTCGCTGATAATCTCCGGAATGCAGCT
>JABDFL010000021.1:19361-20864 GCA_013286575.1 Candidatus Omnitrophota bacterium | reverse complement strand
CTGGTGCCTTTAGCCGGGTCTGCCCAGGAAACGGATTTGATCACCCCGCCCAGGATCGCATGTGTCGCGTCAGACAGTGTTGCAGCCATTGCTGAATCGTCCGCCAAAGCGCAGGGAATACCACCCATAAAAACAAATAAAGTTAAAGCGACTCTCTTCATTACTGCCCCTCTATAATTGATGCCCATAAGTCTAAACATCTTCGGATTAGATAGGCATTAAAATAAAATTAGAATTCTATAACGTTATTTAATTTTTAACGGAAGGGAAATGGTAAAAACGGTGCCTTGGGGGACATTGGCACGGGCAATGATCTGCCCCCCATGCGCCACGGCAATGGATTGGGCAATGCTTAGGCCTAAACCAAAACCGATGCTGCTGCGGGATTTGTCAACCCTGTAAAAACGGTCAAAGATATGCGGTAATTCTTTTTCAGGGATGCCGATACCGGTGTCTGCGATATCAATGTCCGCTGAATCTTTCTGTTGGCGAAGATCAATGGAAATTTTTCCGCCGGGCGGTGTGTATTTAATCGCATTATCCAGGATATTAATGAGCAGGCGCTTGAGCTGGTTTTTATCGGCAAAAATTTCCACCGTATGCGCGCTGTTCCATGTGTTTGGGCATGAATGATGATCAATTAAAAAAAGGTGAGCGCTGTGCGTCCAGCAGCAACCGCAATTTCGAAGGCCGCCAGGGCCCTGGCGGGCGCACGCATTTAATGAGCCCCACCATGGCTGCCCTCGCCGCATTGGAAGGTAAAATTAGTGATATTAGGTGTCATTGCGAGAAGCGAAGCGACGAAGCAATCTCTTAACAAGGACTATATGCAACCATTTAAGACCCATACAGGCATTGCGGCACCTTTAAACCGCGTCAACGTCGACACCGACGCCATCATCCCCAAGCAATTTTTAAGAAAAATTGAAAAGACCGGTTTTGGCAAACATCTTTTTCACGAGTGGCGCTATAGTGATTACGAGGGGACCCGTGAGAATCCTGATTTTATTTTAAACCAGGAACCCTATCGCAAGGCCACCGTGCTTTTAGCCCGCGATAATTTTGGCTGCGGCTCCAGCCGCGAGCATGCGCCCTGGGCCCTGAGCGATTTTGGGTTCAAATTGATTATTGCCCCTTCCTTCGCGGATATTTTTTATAATAACTGTGTTAAGAACGGGATTTTATTGACACAGTTAAAATCTGCAGAAGTAGACGAGATATTTGCTTTTGTTGAGAAAAATAAAGGCGCTGTCATCAGCGCTGATTTACCGGCGCAAACAGTTACGGCAGGGGGCAAGACTTATTCATTTCAAATAGATGCCTTTAATAAGGAATGCCTGCTTAAAGGCCTAGACAGCATCGGCTGGTCTTTGCAGTTTGAAGATAAGATCACGGCTTATGAAAATAAGATTAAAACCGAGCATTCATGGTTAAATAGATAATATGCCGGACATTAGAAAATATTCAGCAATCGTTGTCGACGGTTATGACCGCGCCCCCAGC
>JABDFL010000021.1:18822-19351 GCA_013286575.1 Candidatus Omnitrophota bacterium | reverse complement strand
CCCGTCTTTAACACCAACGGCCCGCAGCATGGCACGGCTGGGGGCCGTTGGTTTTAAAGACGGGGATTTTACCAAGCCCCAGATCGGCATTGCCTCCACCTGGAGCATGGTCACGCCATGCAACATGCACATTAACACGCTGGCTGAGAAAGCGGCAGCAGGGGCGGATGCGGCCGGCGGCAAAGCTGTTATTTTCAACACCATCACTATTTCCGACGGTATTTCTATGGGGTCTGAAGGGATGAAGTATTCCCTGGTTTCCCGTGAGGTCATTGCGGATTCTGTTGAGACTGTCATGGGCTGCCAGGGTTTTGACGGTTTGGTGGCGGTGGGCGGCTGTGATAAGAATATGCCCGGATGCATCATGGCCATGGCCCGTCTTAACCGTCCGTCGGTGTTTGTCTATGGCGGCACCATTTTGCCCGGTTGTTTTAATAATAGGAATTTGGATGTGGTTTCAGTATTTGAAGCCGTGGGCCAGTTTGCCAATAAAAAAATTGATGCAGAGGAATTAAAGAATGTGGAAAGC
>JABDFL010000021.1:0-18812 GCA_013286575.1 Candidatus Omnitrophota bacterium | reverse complement strand
GTTCCTGCGGCGGCATGTACACCGCCAACACCATGGCTTCTGCTATTGAAGCCTTAGGCATGAGCTTGCCAGGCAGTTCCGCGCAAATAGCTGTTTCAAAAGAAAAAGAAGACGATTGCAAACGGGCCGGTGCCGCTGTTTTAGACTTATTAAAGAAGAATATTTGCCCCAAAGACATTATGACCAAAAAGGCATTTGAAAATGCCATCACGGTTGTCATCGCCTTAGGCGGTTCAACCAATGCGGTCTTACATTTATTAGCCATGGCCGATGCCGCCGGTGTCAAATTAAGCATTGATGATTTTACCCGCATCGGCAAAAAGGTGCCGGTCTTGGCAGACCTCAAGCCCAGCGGACGCTTTGTGATGGCGGAACTGTCAGCCATCGGCGGGATTTTACCGTTAATGAAAATGCTTTTGGACCGCGGTCTTTTGCACGGGGAATGCCTGACAGTTACCGGAAAAACCATGGCCGGAAATTTAGCTCATGTGAAACCGTATCCTGCCGGCCAAGAAATCATCCGTTCTTTTGATAATCCGATCAAGAAAGAAAGCCATTTGGTCATTCTTTACGGTAATTTGGCTTCAGAAGGGGCGGTGGCTAAAATTTCCGGAAAAGAAGGATTATCCTTCACGGGCAAAGCTAAAGTTTTCGATTCTGAAGAAACAGCGTTAAAGGCTATTTTGGATGGCAAGATCGTCAAGGGGGATGTGGTGGTGGTCCGTTATGAAGGCCCCCGCGGCGGCCCGGGCATGCGTGAAATGCTTTCACCGACGTCTGCTATTTCGGGACGCGGTTTAGGCAAGGACGTGGCCCTTATCACCGACGGCCGTTTTTCCGGCGGCTCACACGGTTTTGTGGTGGGCCATATCACACCCGAAGCCTTTAACGGCGGCCTTTTGAGCATAGTTAAAAATGGTGATACTATCACCATTGACGCGTTAAAGCGCCAAATCAATTTAAGCATCCCCGCAGCCGAGATCAAAAAACGCCAAAAATCCTGGAAAGCGCCAAAACCAAGATATACCAGGGGCGTTTTGGCAAAATATGCTAAACTAGTAACCAGCGCCTCAAAAGGGGCTGTGACGGATAGATGAATATAAAAGTTTTTAATTCTCCGATTCCTAAAGAAGAGCTCTTAGCGTTAGCTAAATCAGGTTATGGGGACATGGTCAAGGGCGTTATTGATGTAAATAAACGCCTGCTCGCTTTAGGCGGTGAGCTTCACTCAGATTGCGAGCAAGTATTATTGGATCGTGGGAGTAAACAGGCAGACCTTTGGGGTTTTAATATTTATCCTGGAAAAACAAGGGAAGAATATTTGGAATACACGTCCATGATCAATATCCGGCCCCGTCAAGGCAATATGGACCGGGAAATTAAAGATTTAAATTTGCGCCGCCAAATTAAAAATATCATTGATGAAATGGTGATGTTATGATCAATGAAGAACGCTGGTTTAAGTTTAGTTTGTGCCAGCAAATGGGGCATATCGGCAGTGAGATTGCCCGTGCCAGGATTTGGGAAGACAAGAATGATTTGAAGTCCCGTAACCAGGCTTTGGAACGGGCATTTGAATTAATTGACATAACAAAAGATGATGTTCGTCTTTACAAGAGGCGTCGTGAATTGTGCTATTTGCGTGAATTGTTGGGGGATAAATATATCGACGCTGCCGTTTATAATACTTCTTTAAAAGATTTAGAAAAATATTGTTTGGATTTTGCTTTAGTGGCGAACAAAGATAAGTGAGAATGGTTCTATATGGCAGGCAACTCGTTCGGACAAATTTTTAAGATCACCACCTTTGGCGAAAGCCATGGGCCTGCTATCGGTGTTGTTATCGACGGCGTGCCGCCGAAATTACCTTTGTCCGAAGCTGATTTGCAAAAAGATTTAGACCGCCGCCGTCCCGGGCAAAGTACCATCACGACCCAGCGTAAAGAGTCCGATCGTGCTGAAATCCTCTCCGGTGTCTTTGAAGGCAAGACCACCGGCGCGCCATTGGCCATTTTGATCCGCAATGAAGACCAGCGTTCCAAAGATTATGAGAACATCAAAGATGTGTTCCGTCCCGGGCACGCGGATTTTAGCTATATGGCCAAATACGGCATACGCGATTATCGCGGTGGCGGGCGTTCTTCCGGGCGCGAGACCGCCTGCCGGGTGGCTGCCGGGGCCGTGGCCAAAAAGATTTTGGCCAGGCATAAGGTCGAAATTATTGTGTACACCTTGGCCGTTGGTGACACCTATGCCAAAAATATTGATTACAGGACAATCGAAAATAACGCGGTGCGTACGGCTGATGCCAAGGTTGCTCCCGTCATGATATCTAAAATTGAAAAAGCCCGCAAAAACGGTGATTCACTGGGTTCCATACTCCAGTGTGTCGTTAAGAATTGCCCGCCGGGTTTAGGCGACCCTTGTTTCGATAAACTTAACGCCCGTTTGGCCCAGGCCTTGATGTCCATTGCGACAGTCAAAGGCATTGAATTCGGCGAAGGGTTTGGGGCCAGCCAGCTGACAGGTTCTGTGAATAATGACCGTTTTATCCTTAAAGATAAGAAGGTGGGAACAGCCACCAATCATAGCGGCGGCATCATGGGCGGCATATCCACCGGTGAGGACATTATTATTCGCATGGCTTTAAAGCCGCCGTCATCCATATCTAAACTGCAAAAAACCCTTAACGAAAAACACCGGCAGGTTGAGGTCCAGGTCAAAGGCCGCCACGATCCCTGCCTGGCGCCGAGGGTAGTCCCGGTCGCCGAAGCCATGATCGCCCTGACACTTGTTGATTGTTTATTGCTCCAAAAAGCTACAAATTTGTAATTCCTGACATGGATAATCAAAAAGTAATTTTAATCACAGGATGTTCTAGTGGTTTTGGCTTCCTGACCGCGGTGCGGCTGGCATCCCAAGGCCATTTTGTCTGGGCCACCATGCGGGATTTGTCCAGGAAGCAGGCTTTAGAAGATGAATTGGCCAAGCGCAAGGCACAGGCATTTATCCGGGAACTTGATGTCACCAAACCTGCCACCATTAAGAATATCGTCGAAGAGATCCAAAAAAAACATTTTCACATTGATGTGCTTGTCAACAATGCCGGTTATGGCATCGCCGGTTTCTTTGAAGACTTAAGCGCAGAAGAGATCCGCGCGCAGATGGAAACAAATTTTTTCGGCGTGCAAAATGCCTGCCGTGAAGTCATCCCGTTGATGCGCCGGCGGGGACAGGGCAAAATAATCAATATCTCGAGCATAGCCGGCCAAGTGGGTTCTCCATGCCTGGGCGCGTATAATGCCAGCAAATGGGCTTTGGAGGGATTCAGTGAAAGCCTTAATTTTGAATTGGCCTTGTTTGGCATTTCAGTTTCTTTGGTAGAGCCGGGCTCTTATCCGACCAGGATCTTTGCTGAAAATGCACATTATGCCGGGAATTTTGATAATACCCAAAGTCCCTATTATAAATTCAGCCAAAAATTAAATCATGTGGCCCAAAAATATACCAGGAATATCAACCGCGACCCGGAAGACGTGGCCCGGCTTATTGAAAAGATCGTCAATAAATCCCATCCGGGCTTGCGTTATGTTTCGGATTTTTCATCGTGGATGCGTGTCATGGTACAAAAAATAATTCCGCCGCGTTTGTTCGGGTATATATTCAGGAGATTTGCTTATGCAGACAAATAACACACCCTATCAGCGCCAGATTTTTGTATGCACCAACAATGCCAACGGAGAAAAAGCATCCTGCGGGGACCATAAGGGGGAAGAGGTTTTCCGCAAATTGCGTGAGATCGCCAAGGAGCGCAAACTCCATCCGAACATCCGTGTCGCCCAGGCCAGATGTTTAGGCCAGTGTGCCAAAGGTGTCAATATCATGGTCTATCCCGAAAATACCTGGCACAGCGACGTGCGCCTGGAAGATGTTCCCCAATTAGCAGAAAAATATATTAAATGAATTTTTTTTCCATCATTTGTATATTGTTCTTAGGCATTTCTTCCGCCCACGCCCAAACAGGCAAGGCGATCGCTGAATTTTCCAAAGCCATTGCCGCAAACCATAATAACGCAGACGCCTACACCAACCGTGCCCTTGCCTATGTTAAATCCGGCGATTTAACCGATGCGGTCTCCGATGCTACCCAAGCCATTGAGATCAACCCCAAAGATAGCATTGCCTATTATCTGCGCGGGGCGATTTATTATAAGCAAGGTTTTGGGATGCAGGCCATTGATGATTTTAGCCAAGCCATTGCCATCAACCCCAAGGTGGCCAAAGGCTATATGGGCCGCGCTCTGACCTACCTTCGGGAGAATGGCCCTAATGAAGCCATCGCTGATCTGACCAAGGTCATAGAAATCAACCCCCATTACCCAAGAGTTTATTTTAATCGAGCTGTTGCGTATTATCAGTTAAAACAATATGATAAAGCATGGGCCGATGTACACAAAACCCAAAGCTTAGGCGACACTGTCAATCCTGATTTTATTGCAGCTTTAAAAAAAGAATCTAATTAATTCTCATTCCAATAATTATTATTGTCATTCCCGCGAAAGCGGGAATCCGGGACATGGCCGATGCTCATCGATTGCAACCAATATACTGCTGACCAAATTTATTTCTTGATGATCCAGCTTGTCATCCCGAGGCCGATTGCCTGGGTGCTTTCGGATAATGGCACGGGGACTTATAACTTGGCACCGTTTTCTTTTTTTAACGCCATTACCAGCAATCCGCCCATTCTCATGCTTTCAGTAGGATGGAAGGATGAGGCCAATCGCAAAGACACCTGGGTCAATATCGCTGAACGCAAAGATTTTGTCGTGCATATTCCTTCCGTCGAACAAGTCCATGACGTCAGCAATTCCTCATCTGTTTTGCCTCACGGCGTTTCTGAAATTGATAAATTTCATATCTGCGTAGAGAACGTCGAGGGATGGCCGCTGCCTAAGATCAAGGCTGCCAAGGTCGCCTTCCTGTGTAAAAAATATGCCATTCACGCAATAGGCGAAGATCCCCAGGGATTGATCTTAGGCAAGATCAACCGTATTTGGATAGATGAAGAAGCTGTCAGCCAAAATAAAAACCGTATCATCATAGACCCTGCCAAGATCAACCCGCTGGCCCGTTTAGGCGCAAACCACTACGCAAGTTTAGGAGAAATACTGACCGTCCAACGGCCCGATAAACCCAAGGAGGCGTGACCATGGCTCAAAACAAAATCACCGTTTTCAAAATCAAAAACCGCAGCGGCTATGCCGCTATCTGCAAGGAACATCTCACCGAAGGCAAAAGCAAGGAAGAAGCCAAGGCCCGTATGACCAAGGCCTTGAAGCGCACTGTCAAGAAAAAATAATGGGTCCGGAAATCACGGATTATCCCCTGAATTTAGTTCACAATCTTGTTGATAAGTCCGTCTTTTTTGTTAATCTTAAAAGGGGAGTATTAATGACCTTTTTATATAAAACTGAATGAGCTATTATAAATTATTAAGACTATATAAAGAACCTTTCTCCACATCCCCGGATCCGGATTTTTTTTATGAATCCAAAGAACATAAAGCAGCACTTTACCGTCTGAAAATTGCCATTGATCTCAAAAGGGGCATGGGCCTTGTCATTGGTGACGTGGGCACCGGTAAAACAACACTAAGCCGTAAGCTGTCCCAGGACTTGTCCAATGAACCGAATGTCATCGTCACGATCATCCTTAACCCCATTTATGATACCCCTCAACAATTTTTGGCTGATTTGATGGAACGTCTTCATATCCCTTTTGATGTCCTTGATCCGCAGCGCCTGACTGTTTTGGATTATATGAAAATAATCGAGAGGTTTCTCTTCGAGCAGGGAGTGGAACAGCGTAAGACCATTGTCCTGATCATCGATGAATGCCAGAAAATGGGGCCGGCCTGCCTGGAAGTTTTGCGTTCCCTGCTCAATTATGAAACCAACGAATACAAGACCCTTCAGCTGATTTTATTGGGGCAGCCTGAATTCCTGCCTAAGATCAGTCAAATTAAAAATTTGTGGGACAGGATAGCCCTTAAATATGAACTTTATCCTTTGGACGAAAGGGAAGTCGAGTCCCTTATTCAATTCCGGTTGGCCCGGGCAGGGCATGATTCCCGGGAATATCTTTTTCATGAAAACGCCATCAGGGCCATTTTTTGCCGTACTCAAGGTTATCCGCGCCGGATAGCCATGCTCTGCCATGACGCATTGGAATATTTGGTGATGTATAAAAAAACGATCGTTGATAAGGAAGTCATACAGGCTATTATTCAAAAAGAAGTCCAACCGGTATGAAAAAGGAAGTTTCTCCGGAAGAAAGATTGTTTAATGCCATCCGGGAGGGGAAAAATCCGCCCGAAGCCAAAAAACCCAAGCATCAGGATATTTGGCGGCAGATGATGGAAGGTTTGGCAGGTGGTCCGCCGGAGACCCATACCGTCGACGTTCCCGGCAGCAGCATTAATTTGAAAGCCATTAATGGCATCCTTGTCCTTGTTTTGGGAGTGCTTGTTTTTTGGGCGGGGGCGGATATTTTAGGCCGCCGCCCCGGGGTTTCTGAATTGGCCCGGAGTGCGCTGGCGGAGTCAGGGGCTGTTCCTGTTGCGGCGTCCCCGCAGGATTTTATGCCTGTAGAAAATTACACGCAGGAGGCCGAAAAAAGGGACATTTTTCATCCCATACCGCCGCCCAAGCCCCGGTTGCCTGGCCCGGCAGCCCAGGTTCCGCAGGCGTCCCAGGCGGACCTGCAGGCCATGATTAAAGATTTAAATTTGTCAGGCATATACCAGGGGGATGATACGGAAGTGATGATCGAAGACAAAGCAGCCAAAAAAATGTATTTTTTAAAGGTGGGAGACCAGATCAGGGGGCTTAAGATCAAGTCCATTCTTCAAGACAGGGTCATTTTACAATCCGGCAACAGTCAGGTTGAATTGCTATGAAGATACAGCACATGTTGAGGACAGCCTTCCTTTTTCTTTTTGTCTTTGTCCCTTTTTCATCGGGGGATGTTTTTTCTTTGGTGCCGCCGGCTGCTGGCTCCATTGAAGAAGGCTTGAACCACCGCATCGCGCTTGATCTTCGCGACATGGACATCGTGGATGCCCTTAAATTTTTGGCCATGAAGGCGGGTATTAATATCATCGCTGCCAAGGACGTCGAGGGGCGGGTGTCCCTGTTCCTTAAGAATGTCACCACCAGGGAAGCGTTGAACATTATCCTGCAGGCCAACAGCCTTGCTTATGAAACCAGGGGAGATGTCCTTTATGTGATGAGTGATAGGGAATACAAGAGCATCCATGGCAGTAATTTTTCCGATTCCCGCGTGGTCAAGATCATTAATTTAAAATACGCCAAGCCTGATTCTGTTTTTAAAGCCATCGATATATTAAAAAGCGATATCGGCAAGGTGATGGTGGACGAAGAGTCCGGTGCTGTCATTTTGGTCGACACCCCTGAGAAAATTGTTGAAATGCAAAAGGCCATCAATGATTTGGACAGGGTGACGCTGACCAGGACATTTGACCTCAAATACGCCAAGGCCAAAGATATCCAGGCCATCCTGGCCCAGAGGCTGGATGCCAAAAAAACCGGCACCGTTGCCGTTGATGAACGCAATCAGCACCTGATCATCACGGCCTTCCCCGATCGGATGAAGGAAGTCGAGGACTTGATCAGGGGCATGGACCAGAAAACAAAACAGGTGCTTATTGAAGTCAAAATCATCAAGGTGATCTTAGACAAAAGAAACAGCATGGGGGTGGACTGGAACAAGGTCTTTGATGAAGCCAAACTTGAAGGCCTTAATTTTGGGGGTAATTTTCCCCTGTCATCCGTTTCCCTGGACAATTTGCCCACCTCTCCGAATTATTTTCAAATAGGAGGCGGCACCCGGCTGGCATCGGCCGTGGTGCAGATCCTGCAGGAATTCGGCGAGACCCGTAACCTTTCTTCACCCAGCATTGCGGTGGTCAATGGCCAGGAGGCCAAGATCGTCGTCGGAACGACCCAGGCCTATGTGACGACGACCGTGGCCTCGGGCACTGTCGCCTCCACGACCGCCGCCCAGGTGGCTTTTATCGACGTGGGTGTCACCCTGACGCTGACACCTTTTATCAACGATGACGGGTATATCAGCATCAAGCTCAAGCCCGAGATATCCACCGCCGGTACCCCGCTGACCTATACCATCGCCCCTCAAGTGACCAACCAGGTGCCGCAAGTCGATAAAACTTCCGCGGAGACGACGGTATTGATCAAAGACGGCAGGACAGTGATCATCGGGGGGCTTCGCAAAGATGAGAAAGTCAAGAGCGTCAACCAATTGCCTGTCCTGGGACAGATCCCTTACCTGGGTTCCCTTTTCAGGAACACCTCCACGGGGGTGGAGAGAAGCGAGATCGTTGTCATGATCACTCCCCACATCATCAGCGGGGATGGTGATGGCATCCCTGACAACAGCACAGCTGCGCCGATAGATCCGGCGTCGGCACCTTTTGATACAAGTAATGAGGACGCCCAAATCAATGAAGAGACCCAAATCAATGATGAGGCCAGGCCTGCGAATGGGGCCCAAGATGTCCAACCGGTACAGGAAGACGACAATCTAAAGCCCAAGGGGATGAGGAGTGATGATTAAGGCATGTCTCTGGCTCGGTATTTCTTTTTTTTCCTTACCGTCGTTATCTTGGGCCCAAGACAATAATGGCACCAGCCTGCAAACGGCCTTCAGCGCCAATGCTTATTTAAAAAAAGAAAACCAGGAGTTAAGGGCCCATCAGCAGCAGCTGATCAATGCCTTGAAAGCCCTTACCCAGCAAAACACCGCCTTAAAACAATATCTTTATAAAGTCCTTCAGCAAAAAGAAACCCCACTGCCGTCTTTGTCCAATAGGCAGTTGGTGCCTTTACGCAAAGAGCTCGAAGATGCCCATTATGACCTAGGCGTTATGCTCCAGGAGCAGGAGAGATTTGATGATGCTATCAAAGAATATGAAAAAGTCCTGCAGATAAACTCCGATGATGCGGACGCCCATTACAATTTGGCCTTGATTTATGATGCCCATCAAAATGATCCCCAACGGGCCATTGAACATTATCAGAAATATTTGGAACTTGCCCCTCATGACCCGCAGGCCGATGGGGTGAGGGATTCGATACAAAGGTTGGATAAAATGTTGGGTGGCATAAGCTAAAATAACAGGTATACTTTAAACAAGGGCCTTAAGCTATATTATTATACGTCCCGCTGGGGCTCCAAGGAGCAGTATCATGACAAGCAAACTAAACACCCTGGGTTTAACAGGCACATTGGCCATCATGTGCCTTTTTTTATGCCCGTTGGCCCAGGCCAATGATATTACCGTACAAAATGTCTTGCAGACACAAAATTCGTCAACCCAAACAATGACCATACAGTTTGATATTTCCTGGAACAATTCATGGTATGACAATATCAATAATGACGCTGCATGGGTTTTTTTGAAATACCTGGACAATTCCAATTTAGCCGCTCCTCCTGTTTGGCATCCGGTTTATTTGAATGTTTCCCCAACTGACAGTTGTGCCGGTTCCAGCTGCTCTGTCATAAAAAATTATTACTCCATACCGACCGGCGTCATAAACCCCACTGGTTTTTCTCAAGGGGTATGCGAGAGCATGAACGCCGCTAATGCAAGCCCTTGTACCAACATAGATATTATTGCGCCTATAGATTATTATTGCGATCCCACCACGTATAACAATACATGTGTGATCCATAATGTCGGTTCCGCGACCAGCCCCAATGTGCCGTATTGTTCCGTAGGCGCTGTCCCTTCAGGGACAGGAGCGACTGTAAACACCACCAATACTTGCGGCACATGTTCAGGATCAACCTGTACCCTGACCGGCGGGACAATCACTCCTGGCTATATTACTGTAGGTGCTTTTATCCAACCGCATCAGCAGGGGGCATTTGCTTCGGCTTCAAATACAGGGACGCTTTCAGTCCAACAAGTCAAATTTATTTGGAATTATGGGGCCCAGGGCCTTACAAATTCCCAGGCCCTGCAAGCCGATATACAGGTCATGGCCCTTGAAATGGTGTATATTCCCAGTTTAAGCCCTGCGAGTAGTTATGCTTCCCTTGATTCAAGTCATTCGACGTATACATCTTTAGGGGATGGCTCCGCATCCAATAACAATGGTTCGAACGCGACTACTTCAGGATCCAGTTTTGAAACAAGTACAACAACCTTCACCGTTTCAGGGAAAAACTACGATCCTCCTTATTTAATGACGATTAACACCGACCAAACAGAACCAAATTTTACAGTCGGGGCCGCAGCAGCAAGTCCAACTGCCACAGTAACCTATTCTGCTGGACCCAGTCCTAATGTGACAGTGCTTGATACCTTCCCTAAAGGAACGAAATCTTTTTATATCATGAAATATGACCTGACACAGGGCCAAATGGTGAGCTTTTTAAACACCTTGACGCGTTATCAACAAGGCAACTTAATAGCTAGCGGTATAAAGGGAAGGACCAGCCCTATCAACATCTATGCTTTTAGCAATTCGGGCGTGGTTTCCAACCGCAATGGCATCATGGTTCCCACGAGTTTCAGCAGTACCAGTCCGATCACATGGCCTAATAGTTATAATCCCAGTGGTTCTCCTTTTTATGTGGATCCGAATCCGGCCCATAATGTGGGGCCATGGATCGCATGCAATTATGTTGATTGGAGGCATAATGATGCTATTGCAGCATGGTCTGGATTGCGTCCTCTGACGGAATTGGAATTTTCAAGGGCTGCCCAGGCACCCCTGACAAATTTACAATACCACGGGATTGTTACTCTTAAAAATTTAGCGCCTCCTAATTATTTGACCTATCCTTGGGGTACAACAGCTGTTAATTGGCCCACAGATTCCTTGTATTCAGGTCTTATCAATGCGGGACTGACTAATGAGGGCGTCAACTGGACTTCAACATCGGTTTTAGGGCCAAGTGATACGGGAAGTACTGCCGGGGGAAATGGATTAGGCCCCTTTCGCGTAGGCTGGGCATCTACCTGTTATAGTGGTACCACCGCAGTAACTTGTTCTCCGTCACTTACAGCTGCCCAATCAGGCGCCTCTTATTGGGGGGTCATGGACTTGGCAGGTGGGCTTAATAAACCGGTAGTTTATATTGAAGCCCAAACCGGCGCTGGCCCCACAACATGGGGGAGTGTGCCTTTTTACGGGACCAATGGCAATGGTAATTTGTCTACAGGGTCCAGCGGCGGGACATTAGATGGGTTTGCCACGAATTCTGATTGGCCGGGCTATAGTAGTGTTGATGGGGCCGCGGATGACACAACCGCCTATACCGCTGATTTTGGCGGCACGCGAGGGGGGAGTTGGAATACAACGAATTATGTCGGCCGTCCGGAAGTTCGTACTAGTTTTCAAAATTCCAGCAGTACCAGCGGCGATTTTAGGTCTGATGTGGGGGTCCGTTGCGCAAGGTCGGCCCCGCAACAATAAAAGATTATGGACATAAAAAAAGTTGCTTATATTTTTTTGCTGTGTATGGCCATGGTGCAGGGGGCTGATCAAGCCCTTGCTGCCAACTACAATGGAGGTGTCGGAAGCGGCTGGTGCGTTGATAATGATTCCTCCTACACATCGAATTGGGGCAGTCCCGGGCCTTACGCGCTGGCGTTTCAATATGATTCCGTCGGTACTCCGACGTGTTCTTATTCCTTGATCCATATGTACCCTGGACAACCTTTCTCATCGCTGGGAGGGTCGAATTCCGGGGCGACCGGTTATTTTGCGGCAGACCTTCAGAATTACGCTGATAACACCAGTGGGATTTGCAGTGTTTCAAGCGGATATGGGATCCAACAATGCAGTGACTATGTTGTTTTGAATTTAAAGGATGGCAATAATGTCTTATTGGGTATTTATGACAATGGCAACAGCAGTTGTCATTATTCATCAGACCAGCTTTGCCCTACCGCCCAAACACAGGCCTCAAGCGGACAGGCGGATTTTAGTTCCTATTATTTTGAAACGGTAAGTTCCGCCACGGGCTATAAACTCTATGCGACAGACCCTACATCTTCTTTGCAACAGACCCCTAATGTTACATTTACCGTCCAATCGCCGATCGCCATCGGGGCTGTTTCTGATAGTGCCACATGGGTCAGCGGGGTCATGGACAGCACCCAGAACATCAGTTGGACGGATTGCAGGATTTCAGGGGCCTGTCCATACGCCAAACCTCTTGATTGGAGCACCAGCACACCTTATGGCTACAATGTTTCCTCTTCGACTAATGGAGGGACCACCTGGTCTAGTTTGGGGGCTTTAAGCGACCAGACAACGACTTATTGGGCGTCAAACGCGCCTTCTTTAACATCTTTCATAACTCCCTATGTCAGTACCAGTACCAGCGCCAAAATCCAGGTGGCGGATTCCAATGATCAAAATCTGAGCGGAGGAGGAGCTGATCCCGACCAGAGTACATATACCGCTTCAACCACCGTTACTCTTTTACCTTCCAGATTGCATGTGTTCACCCCTTCGACGACGACCCTTCAAGCGAGCGTCACTACTTTTAATGACGCCGTTACCATTGAATCGGAAAGCGGCAGCACCTGGACCTGGGACCAAAATGTGGGAGGCTCTACGACCAATCCGGTTTCATTAGGCTTAATCACCTGTACCAGTTCTTTGTCCAGCTCATGCGGTTCTACGTGCACTGCAACCGGTTTTACAGGAACAACGACAAACCTGGCCCCTTCGGTCACCGGCAGCGCTCCCAATCCAACAGCGCAGTTTACAAACGTAATAATTAATAATTCAGGATATTATGAGTTATGCGCCACTAGCACAAACGCGCCTTCCATGCCTTCCTTAAACAGCAGTGTTTTCCAGGTGACGGCTTCTTACACTAATTTAGTCGTCAGCAATTTGACCAACAGCACGGCCACCAGCGGGTCTTATTTTAATGTAGGGGACACGACCCCCACCATTACATGGAACAACAGCATTGCGACAACCAGTTCCGTCTTAAGGATAAGCACCGACCAGGTGCATTGGAACCCGACAACTACCGGAACAATCACCAACACAAGCGGTACTAATTATTCGGCCACTTGGACCGTGCCTGACCAAATTTCCCCGACAGTCTATATCCAAATTTGTGATTCTACTCTCACCAACTGCTATGAAGCGCCGAATTCTTTTAAAATCCTTCCTAAAATCGTGGCCACGACCAGTACTAATAACACCTGGGCAGTAGGAGACCCTGACAGCAGTAAAAATATCAGCTGGACGTATACCGGATATATTGGTGCCGGCAACACATCCGGCACCGGGGTGGCCCGTAATTTAAAAATTTCCTATTCAAGCACCGTCGGCGGCCATACGTACTCAAATACATTGGATTCAGACAGCGGCATCGTCAGCGGGAGTTATTGCCCCAGCATCAGCACTAATCCCGCGACCGCAACTGTTTGTACCATTCAATGGGACCAGGCGCTGGATATCATCAATGATATCGCCAAACAGGCCTATCCCGCGGACGCATCCACGCAATCCAACTTGTTCCAAGACATACAGGCGTTCCTGTTAAGCAACGGGAATGGGGCCAATGATTACAGTATTCCGGTCACTATCACGGTCAAGGACCTGCAATCAAATGTTTCGGTGAATTTTTTAGTCAACGTCATTTATTATAACATTACCTGGGTGCCTCTCTCGTCTGACGGTGTCAGTGAAGTCACGCCCATAGAAATTTCAGACACCCAATTGACTAATACAATAGTAAGTGGCCTGCCGGTTGTTTTAAAAACATCCTATGGATATGAAAACTATTCAAATGGCACCTATTTGAGGCTCTATCCTTATAGCACTTATCAGACGGACCTTTTGCAGACCAGTACTAATCCTGTGTATGCTGAATATGTGGATAATAATTGGGTGCCGTCAAGTTATCAAGAGACCATAACTGTACTGATGAAGCCGGCAGCTCCCAGCGCCTATAATGTTTTTTCCAACTTGACTTATAATTCTTCCGGCACAGGTACAGGGACTTATGCCATTAATTGCTGGATGCAGGACCCTACCAGCAGTGATATAGTGACCAGCTATAATACCACCAGTCCTGCCGATACATGTTCAGTGACATTAACAGACGCCACAGGGGCCACTGTGGCGACCCTGACCGCTTCCGCAAGTTCATCCTGTACGCCAAGCCCTGACAGCGGTTGTCTGGATCCCACATCCTATGTCTTTAGAATACCGTTGAACGTGGCTATTCTTAATCTAAACAATATTTATTACGGCGCTGTCACTGTTACCCTCAAAGGCGGAAGCACCAGTTATTACACCAACACTTCCTACAATCTTGTTGAACCAACGATGCTTAATAACCTGAATAATTCCATCGGTGCCGTGAATTCAAATTTGACCAACACGGTCAATGCCATTGATACAGGAGTGACAAATCTTAACGGCGAAGTCAACTGGACGAACGTAACCGATATCAAAGCTAAAACAGATACCATTAATTGGACGGACATCCAAAGTATAGGGGCAGCGGTGGGGGAGAACCAAACCACCACCCTGTATTCACAGGTCAGCCAGATCAACCAGGACGCGCAGACCAGCTTGCCTGAACAAATAGATCAGGTAAGTTCAAGGATACTCAACCGCTCAAGCTCATTTCCGGCACAGACAGTCCGCGTGCTCTATCGGGTCAGCAGATCAGCCAATAACCCGATCCCGGGGGCTTCAGCGCCTCAAATTACGGTTTATAATCCGAGTAACGGCCTTGCTATTTCAGGGCTGAACATGACTGCGGACACGGAGAATGGGGCCAACAAGATTTGGTATTATGACCTTTCTTTTGGGGTGGCGCCATTAACAGCGACGGGTGACTATACCATTATCTGCAATGATCCCACCACCGGCAGTTCGGACAGTGTCATCATGACCTTGCTTCCGGGCAATAGTGCTGTCAATTGGGACGCTGTTTCGACCTTGGCGACAAGCGCACAGCTGGCACCTTTGGCCACCAATGCGCAATTGACCAATGCCGTCGCACCCTTGGCCACCAGCGCGCAATTGACGGCAGGGTTAGCACCCTTGGCCACCAGCGCGCAATTATCAACGGGATTAGCACCGTTAGCAACAAGTTCAGGGGAGGCCAGTTTAGTGGCACCATTGGTCACGACGGCACAGTTATCAACAGGATTAGCACCGTTAGCAACAAGTTCAGGGGAGGCCAGTTTAGTGGCACCTTTGGTCACGAGTGCCGAATTAACAGGTCAGTTGGCACCATTGTCGACGAGTTCAGGGGTGGCCAGTGCGGTGGCTCCGTTGGTCACGACGGCACAGTTATCAACACAGTTAGCACCGTTGGCCACAAGTTCAGGCATAGCCAGTGCGGTAGCTCCGTTAGTGACGACAGCGCAATTATCAACAGGGTTAGCACCGTTAGCAACAAGTTCAGGGGAGGCCAGTTTAGTGGCGCCATTGGTCACGACGGCACAGTTATCAACACAGTTAGCACCATTGGCAACGAGTTCAGGCATAGCCAGTGCGGTAGCTCCGTTGGTGACGACAGCGCAATTATCAACAGGGTTAGCACCGTTAGCAACAAGTTCAGGGGAGGCCAGTTTAGTGGCGCCATTGGTCACGACGGCACAGTTATCAACACAATTAGCACCCTTGGCAACAAGTTCCGGGATGGCCAACGCCGTGGCGCCATTAGTGACGACGGCGCAATTATCAACAGGATTAGCACCGTTGGCAACAAGTTCCGGGATGGCCAGTGCGGTGGCCCCGTTAGTGACGACAGCGCAATTGTCAGCGGGATTAGCGCCATTGGCAACAAGCACCCAGTTGTCAAATGCTGTGGCGCCTTTGGTGACCAGCGCGCAATTGAGCATTGAACTTGAAAGAGGAGTACTGTCAAAAATTTTAAACCATGAAACAACAGAAACTGAAGGCAATACTATTACCATTGAGTTTATCGCCGTGGCCAGGCTTTCAAGCGCGGCGCCCCCCAATATCAGCGTCCAGGACCCATTTGCTGAAAATACCAACGATTTCGTGTATCCTGTAGAACCTACGGTGATGACGGCCGGGCCGATAGTGGGGGACAGGGAAATTTTTACTGCTTCCATCCAATTCCCTTATGTTTCAGCAACACCGCTTGATACGAACCCTGACCATACTCAAATTGACGGGGATTACACCATCACCGTTTCTGACCTGTCCACAGGTGCCAGTAATAGCGTTGACAGCATGACCATCAGCCTGGTGCCTTCCTCAACAGTGCAGAACCTTTCATCCACACTCACCAACCTCAACGGGACATTGACCCAAATTTCAGGAGTTAATTGGAATTCCCTGGTCGCCCTTGGAGGTTCGCTGACCCCATTTACGACCACCATCAGCACGATCAATACAAATACAACGACCCTCCTTAACAATCTGGGTTCAGCGACGGACCCGCTTAGCGCGGGCACGATCGGGGCCCTGGTCAATGCCACTCACAGCAATATGGTCACGAACACGCAGTTGAGTAATGCGTTAGTACCTATTGCCACCAGTGCCGGTATGGCGAGCGCGGTGGCACCTTTGGTGACAAGTGCTGAACTGACAAGTCAATTGGCACCCTTGGCCACCAGCGCTCAATTAACGAATGCCGTGGCCCCGTTAGTGACAACGGCGCAGTTATCAACAGGGTTAGCACCATTGGCAACAAGCGCTCAATTAACGAATGCAGTAGCATCCTTAGTCACGAGTGCTGAATTAACAAGTCAATTAGCCCCCTTGGCCACCAGCGCTCAATTAACGAATGCCGTGGCCCCGTTAGTAACGACAGCGCAGTTATCAACAGGGTTAGCCCCCTTGGCCACCAGTGCGCAATTAACGAATGCCGTGGCCCCGTTAGTAACGACAGCGCAGTTATCAACAGGGTTAGCCCCCTTGGCCACCAGTGCGCAATTAACGAATGCGGTGGCCCCGTTAGTGACGAGTGCGCAATTGACAGGACAACTGGCACCATTGGCCACCAGCGCACAATTAACGAATGCCGTGGCCCCGTTGGTGACGAGTGCGGAGTTGACAGGGCAATTGGCACCATTGGCAACGAGTTCAGGGGTAGTGAGTGCGGTAGCGCCTTTGGTAACGAGTGCTGAATTGACAGGACAGTTGGCACCCTTAGCGACGAGTTCAGGGGTAGCAGGTGCAGTAGCCCCGTTAGTGACGAGTACGGAATTAACGGGGCAATTAGCACCGTTGGCGACGAGTTCAGGAGTAGCCAGTATAGTGGCGCCCTTGGTAACAAATGCTCAGTTAACAAACGCTTTGGCCCCATTAGCAACGAATTCCAGCATCGCCAGTGCAGTGGCCCCGTTGGTGACAAACGCGCAATTGTCCAGTGCCTTGGCACCCTTGGCCACCAGCGCCCAATTAGGCCAGCTTCATGCCAGGATTTTAAATATGCCGACCACTGTTGATTCCGGTGGCACCGTCGTTGTCAGTTATCAAACAGATGCAGGTTTGACAGGGGCTAATCTGCCGCAGATTGCGGTATATGATGTTAATAATGTAGAGCGGTTTTCTGCCGTGATGTCCGAGGCCATTCCAAGCACGGTCCCCGGTACCAGTATTTACACCAAAGCAATTACCTTTAGCTGGCCTAACGGTGCTTTTACCATTGTCTGTACTGAACCTAACGCCAAACGTTCGGACAGTGTCATGATCAATGTCGGCACTTCTTCCGACTTGACCAGCATTGCCGGCACACTCAACACCTTGTCTACGACCATCAATACCATCAATGCCAATGTGAGCGGTATCCAGAGCATCGTCGGCACCATAACGGACACGGCAGCCAATAACACGCTCTTTGGAAAAATTTCAGGCGTTAATACCAATGTCAATACCATTATCACCAAGTGGGGTACCTACAGCACAACAGACATTATGAATGCGCTGACCGGCGTACAAAGTTATTTAGGGACCCCGACGGATTCCGGCCAGATGCTCACGGTCTTTGGCAAGGTCGCCCAGGTCAGCGGCCAGACAGGTGCAGATCCATCCCTGACAACAGTGGCCAATCAGACGTATACCGAACTCCAGAATTTGAGCACTGAGCTTGGGACCAACGGAAAATCTTCTGATGCTTATGATATGATCACCCAGATCAATGCCTCGGTGGCGCAATTGCAAAAGTCAGTCTCCGGCATCGGACATCCTTCCGATGACAAGATCAAAGAAATCACGGATGCGGTGGAAGAGACCCGTGCCTTGTTAAGAAAGACCCTGGAAAGCGCCGGGTTCCAGGGCCTTGTCCAAAACAGGAACCAGCCGCCGGCCACCATCCAGGGCGTGCAGATGCAGGTGACAGAGCTTAAAAGCCTGGTCCAAAATGTCAAAAAATCCATCGAAGAGGGTAAGGCCCCAGTTGTCAAGACCTGGCTTGAAAAATCCAATCAATAATTTCAGCAAATTAGACCTAGGGGTGTTCCTGGCCATCCTATTGTGGGGTGTTGTCCTTTATTTGACTCCCTTACAAAGCCCCACTTTCTGTTTTGACGATAATTCTTCCATCGTCGATAATGAGGCCGTCAAGACCATCAATGTCCCGAAGATTTTCAATGCCTTTAACACCAGGTCCCTGGTGGGGTTGAGCTTTGCGTTCAATTATCATTGGTGTGCCTTACATCCTCCCGGGTATCGATGGGTCAATCTCCTTATCCATTGCCTGAATGCCTTTCTGGTTTATTTATTGGCACAAGC
>JABDFL010000020.1 GCA_013286575.1 Candidatus Omnitrophota bacterium | reverse complement strand
AACCCAGAAACCGGATTTTGAAAAGCGTATTTTAGGCGCCTCCTTTGAAGATGTTTCTCCTAATGCGAGGTATTTCGTTGTCAAAGATATCCCCGACAGGCTTAAAATTTATGACAACACCACCGGACAATACCTCGATTATGATCTAAAACAAGCATCAGGGGTTGAATTCCTTCCCGGCGAACACAGGCTTTTAATCAAAGAGGAGCATGGTTTTAGATTGCTCGATCTTGACAGCAAAAGGGAAATATTAAGCCAGAAAGAGCTTACGGAATTCCAAACCGCCTTTTCTGCCGATGGAAACTATTTCATTTTAAATGATGGAAGCCGTATGGAGGCATATAATTTGAGTGACGGTGCGAATAAATCTTTTCCCATGCAACCTTCCCAGGACCGGCAAGGTATTTTTGACGCCCTTACAGTTGATAATGGTGGACATATCACCGCGATACAAAAAGATAAAAGCTTTATAAAAACCTTTGATATGCAGGGCAGAAATCACCAAACCACTGAAATACCAACGATATATATCGAAAATTTTGATTTTAACAGCGAATTTTTTGTTTGGCCCAATTTTTTTTCAGTGGATATTTTTGATATGGCTAAAGGTCAAAGAGTGTCAGTGGAAAAAAATTTATTGAATTTCCCATTTGTTGTCAAATCGACGACACTTTCTTCAAATAATTTGATATTAATTGAACGGCGTATACCTAATTCTTCTTTCTTTGATTATGATCTTTTTGATATCAGGGCAAGAACAAGGGTTTATGTAGGCCATGGTACGGGCGCCCGTCTTTCGGCGGATGGAAGACATTTGTTAGTAAGAATGAGAAAAATGGGGGTGACGTCCTTGCGCCTCATCAATACCACCGATGGTCACGAAACCTTGATCGCCGATGATGACGGGAAGGATGATTTTAAATTCAGTCAGGACGGCAATAATATCATTGCGGTCGGAAAACAGAAGGTCCGGGTATTTAATATTGCCCATTTGCAACAAGATAATTCCCTGGAAGGGCTGCATAGAGTTTGGGGGAAGGAGACAAACAGCCTCGTTGCTTTTTTAAATGAGTATGTCGGCAAGGATGACCCCTTGAGGGTTGAGAAAATAATGGCCGACTATGGTCTTTTTGAGGAGTTAATAAAAGACCTGGATCCTCAACATTCGGGAAAAAACCGGGAAGAGATATTGGAACACTTGATCAATAGCATCTCACCGGAAGTTTTTATATTGTACAAAGACGGCATGCTTGACCGGTTGATTGATGAGACCGGATTGGGGAGGCAGGAGACGGCTATTTTATTGTTAGACCAGTTGCCCGGGTTGTTTGGGGATCATTACAGCGATGTCGTGCATATTTTGTTTCTCTTAGTCAAAGAAGGGTTTGACATGAAACGGATCCATAACCTTTTATTCAGGCGGTTTATTCTAAAATTTTCCGATGAAGATATAAATACAGTTAATAAAGGTGCTATTGAATTTGTCGGGAAGGTCGTGGATGAAGATAAAGCTGCCCCTTTTGTTGCTCGAGGCATTGACCGGAAAAAAGCCCTTGGCGTTTTGGTTTTCAGGTTATCGGGGATAGTTGGCCAAAAAAGCGAAGAAAATTTAAGGTTATTAAGAAGTTTTGTCGACAAAAATTTATTATCTACAGAGGAATTAAACGCTTTTTTTGAGTTATTAGACAAAGGGCCGTTGTATTCGGGGGAACATTTTGGAAAGATTTTAGAAAGCATCGAGGATGGGTTTCACCTTATGCCGTGGGGGAAATTGCTTCATTTCCTGCAATCTAAAATCCATGGTCTTGGGCTTGAGACAATGCTCCTGGACAATGACCATCAAAGTATTTTTGGCCATATCCATGCTTTTATAGGTTCTCTCGACCAGCAGGAACGCAGGATGTTCTTTAGCAATGTTTTCAGCCAAATTCCGATGGACACAGGACTTGATTCAGACGGATGGGTCAGCTACCAGCAATTTTGGCAGGTCTTACAGATGGCCAATGCCTACGGCGGTCAAGGCAGCCAATGGCGACGGAAATTGTTGAATGAGAAGATCGATGACCCCATTTTTTTAAAGTTACGGGATGAACTGGTGGGGAAAAAAGCTTTTTTAAAAAGTTGGAAGCAATTTCAGCGTCTGCGGACCTTGTTTAATATTGCCGGCCAAAAGCAGGTCCTCGAGACGCTCTCCGCGTTTCAAAATGGGACAGGGAAGGGGCAAAAATTATACGGTTATTTCCGGCATCTTTTGCTGCATGCCCATATGCGGGATTACGGCGCTCTTGAAAAAATGGTAATGCGGCCCCAGGAATTCTTTGGCCTCAATGATGCCAATACACCGGCGGATTTGCATGATGCCCACAAACCTTCCGCCCTGCTTGATTTTGACCATATTGATTTGACAGCCGAAGAATTAAGAAATGGGCTTGTCCTTGGATCTTTTGACGGACTCCAGGCCATCAAGCCTTTTTCCATGAGTCTTGGGGCAGTTCAGGTGGATTTAAAATTAAGCAAGCTTAGAGGAGGCGTATTATTAAAGTATTTGCTAGATAACGGATATGCCCGTGAAGCCGATTTAAGGCCAGTGATAGAGCAAATATTTAAAGATGCCTTGGCACGTCTGGATTCAGCCGGCGGATTTTTGCCTGAGCGTGATCGAAGGATCAGGATTTCGCTTTTAAAGATTTTGTCTTTATTAAATGCGTCCTCAGAGAAACCCGTTCCGTTTGTATCCATCATCGATCGTTTAAAAAAGGCGCAATTTGATATAGAAAAATTAATGGCTTACGGATTAAGGCTGCCTTCTTATAAAGTAGAGATACTGCCTAAATCCAGGCCTGATGCCGTGTTGACCGGCAGCATGCTGCCAACATGCATGGCTTTTGGTTCGGGCAAGAACAATGTTTACCTGTTTAATCTCAATACCGCTTTTATGACATTGACCATGGCAGGCAGGCCAATCGCCACAAGCGTGTTGACCTTAGACCGGCGCATTCCGCAAATTTACCCTCAAATTATGAAAACTGTGCATCTTTCGGACGACTTGGAATCGTTATTAGGCGAGCATTTTATCGAGCAAATGTTTCCGGACGTTTATATGTCGGTAGATAACGTGGAAGGGCTGCCGGGCTATATGGTCAATTTCTCAGAGGATGCAGATATCGACAGCATTATTGAGGAAGCTTACAGGTCGTTCTTTAAAGAATATTTTTTGAAAAACGGTTTGAGGACTCGTTCAAGGCCCTTAGATACGAGTAAAATCATTGTAGGATATGCCGATGGAGATTATTTGTCCAAACTACCTAATGTGGAAGATAACCGGTATATTCCTCAAGTGCCGTTAACTTATTCGGATAAAACTAAGGAGAATGTGAGGGTCATTGAATTAGGCAATTCTTCCGGGGTAGTTCCGGCTGTCTCCCCGTTGTCTGGAGTTAGGCCTTTAAGCTATGAAGATACGCTGGAAGCGGCCTATATTGAAAGTAAGGCATTTAAAGGCGGGCCCTTTGGAGATCATTTGGCTGAGATCGGGATGGAATTGACGGCCGCAACGTATAACGAAGCTGTCAAAGGCCAACGCAGAAAGAATTTAAGCCTGGGTTATTTTGAGCACGGCAAGCTCCAGGGCTTTGTCATTGCCTATGTCGGTTTTGACAAGGAAAGGAACAGGGAAATTATTTATATTTCTGATTTTGCCGTACCAAAACCTTATGGGTTTGCCGGTCTGCGACTTTTGCATGAATTAGTTGGTTCCATAAGGCAGACAGTGGATAGTTTTAAACAGAAATACGGCGTGGTTCTTCCCATATTATTCGAGTCCACAACAGACAAGCGAGGGAGTGCCCGTTTAATTGGGTCTGATCTAAAGCGGACATGGTTGGCTGGATTCGGATTTAGAGTAGTCGAGCAAAAAGCCTCAGGAGATGGAAAGATTGAATTCTTAATGAAATCCAATGCGGCGATGACGGAGGGGGGGAAGGCAACGCAAGATGGGGCGATGACTAGGGTCGGGGGAGAAACAAATAAGGCTGAAAGTGAATTGGAATCTATACTTAACCGCTTAGCAAACAATGGAGAAATTACGATACCCGACTTAAATTTACTTAGGACAACAACGCTTAGCGACATTAAGCAAATATATGGTAAGGCATTTGGGCTATTAGACAATAATTTTGATGAATATTTTCAACAGTTAATGTCCTCTTTTCGAGCTTTAGCCTTTTCCCATGAGATGGAACGATTGCCTTTAAAAAAAGAGTTCATTTGGAGATTCTGTTTACCAACGGCGGTATATTTGATGAGAGTTCGAAGTGAACGCAGACTATCGACAATGGTGGTGGGGCTAAGCGGGATAGCCGGTCTAGGCAAGAGCACATTTGCACGGGCGATGGAGATCATCATGCATGTTCTTACACATGAGCAAACAGTTACTCTTTCAATTGATGATATTTATTACCCTAAGCAGGAAAGGGAGGTTAAAGGATTAACGATACCAGGATTAGGGACTCACGATTTGGAATTGGGTGTAAAGATTTTATCGGAATTGAAACGTTCATCTGCAAAAATGCATATAGTGTTGCCAGTTTTTGATAAAAAAATCAGAGACAGACAACCTGCAAGGAAAGATATTGATGGCGCAATCAGTTTTGTTTTTTTTGAAGGAGTTGAAGTTGGATATAATCAACAAGGATATGAACGTTTGGCCGAAGAAACAGATTTACTCATATCATTTAAAAGCGATATGGGTAAAGCAAAATCATGGCGTAAAGCCCAAGGTTGGGAAGATTTAAAGAATAAGTATAGCGATTTTGAACAATTTTCTCACGATTTTGATAAAATGTGGGGAATTGCTGAAATGTATGAAAGAACTATCATGCCAGAAATTCGTAGAAATTCCGATTTGATTATTTCTTTAACAGGTGATCATTTATGGGAATCGGTAGAAAGTAGAAGTCCCGCAATGACTATTCAAGGACGAAATAATACAGGCGGTATCGACCTAAACTCCGCTAATCTTGCCATGACCATCAATCGTGATGGCAACGGCGTGCCCATTTTGAGCCAGCAGGATTTGGCCCAAATAAGCAGCAATTTTGACGGCCTTGACCCTGTGATTATTTCCATCAAGCCGGCAAACCAGACGGCTTTGTTTTCGCAACTTATTGGACAGCATTGAGTTAATTCAATATGACCCAACGGTTGGTCGTTTTGACTTGGGTCAGGCCCCAAAATACCTCATAGAAAAAGTTCGGATTTTTGGGGGTGACTGGGGAGCCAATGCTGTCTCTTATCAAAATGAGAGACACTGCCACCAGAAGTGCTTTTAATAGGCTTTTCTGGTGGCATTTTTATTGATGGATGAGTTCGTGGAATTTGGTCATTAGCTAGTTGTAAAAATAGCTTAATTCGGAGTTAGAAATTATTTGATTGTTTTTTGTCGCCAGATTATTATAATATTTATCAATTAGATTTTTCTGATTCCCCCAATCGGATGCAATTGTTAAAAATTCCCCCAAGTTGTTTTTAATTATCTAACCATTTTTAACGTGAGGGGGATCCATGAAAAAGCAGGTTGTCACAAAACCATTAAGTCTCTTACCCGTAGAAATTATCCAAAATAAGATTTATTTGATCCATGGTCATAAGGTCATGTTCGATAGAGATTTGGCTGAACTTTATGGGGTATCAACAAAGCAGTTAACGCGTCAAGTTCGGCGTAATATTGAGCGTTTTCCCGAAGATTTTTTAATTAAATTAACGAAGGAAGATGTAGAAAACTTGAGGTGCCAAATTGGCACCTCAAGTTGGGGTGGTACAAGATACCTGCCGTATGTATTCACAGAACAAGGCGTAGCCATGCTTTCTAGTGTTCTAAAATCTAAAAGTGCGGTTCAAGTAAATATTCAAATTATGCGTGTATTTACAAAATTGCGGGAAGTGATGGCTACGCATAAAGACCTGGCTCGAAAAATTGAAGATCTTGAGCGCAAATTTCAAGAAAAGTTCAAGGAGCACGATAAAAAGATAATTTTGGTATTTAACGCTATTAAGGACTTATTGGCAGATAAAGAAGAGGCGGTTAAGAACCGTGGGCCATTGGGGTTTATTCCTAATAAAGTGTCAGAAACCGGCAATAAGTCTAAGAAATAAGATTTTGGTATGATTCCGGATCGTTTTAACGGTCTTGAAGATGGTGCGAGACCATAAAAGCCCGCAGTCAGACGTCAATCCGGGGAGCCAATATCATAAGGCGCTGTGAACATTAAGTTTGCAGCGCCTTTTTTGTTATGTTATAGTTAATTATGCCGACGATATTAGAAATTTTATGGTTTGGTTTAAAAGATAAAGACAAAAGGTAAATTCGTCGAATTATTTTTGATCATTTTGATTATATAGTTGAGCAGTGGAATGAATTTGAGAGGAGAAAATAGATGAAAACAATACATAAGGTTCAAGGGATAACTTTTTCAGGCTCTCAAATGAAAATGAAAGTAGATGGCAAAGAGATTGTCATTAATTTAACCAAAATTTCTAAAAGACTGCTTAAAGCATCCAAAAAAGAGCGAGAAGCTTATGATGTTTCTCCTTCAGGTTACGGTATCCATTGGCCTTTAATTGATGAAGACCTTTCGGTTGATGCGTTATTAAATCCTAAGAAATATCCTTTAGTGTATGTTTAGCGTATTGATCTGAGTCAAAAGGATTTCAACATCAGTTGATCCGATCCAGTTCAGAAACTCGTCCGCTAGGGGGAGTTTTACTTTATAACCCGCTGTAACTGTTAAAGTTGTAGCGGGTTTTTTATTGATGTATACTTATTAAAAGTAAAATGAAAAAAATCAATGTATCCCGATTATTTAATAAAGCAATTAAAGCTCTCACCAGGTTAAACAGATTTACCGTACAGCCAGTATTGTTGGTAATGAAAGAGTGGTATTTAATATTTGTGGGAATAAATACCGTTTGGTTGTGGCTGTTAAGTATGAATTCAAAATATTTTATATTCGTTTCGTTGGAACACATGGACAGTATGACAATATTGATGTAAAGGAGATATAATTATGGAAATTAAAATTTATCCTATTAATACAAAAAAGGACTATGAAAAAGCTTTAGAGCTAATTGACCGTTTATGGGATGCCAAACCCAATACCCGGGAAGGCGATACTTTGGATGTGCTAACAACATTAGTAGAGGCCTATGAAAATAAAAATTACCCTATGCTGCCTCCCAATCCCGTTGAAGCTATTAAATTTCGTATGGAGCAGATGGGGATTGGGAAAGCTGACGTTGCCAATATTCTTGGTGGTGCCAACAGGGTTTCTGAGATTTTGCATAAAAAACGGAAATTAAGTTTGAGGATGATCCGTAATTTGCATGATAAATTAAAGATTCCCTATGAATCTTTAATATCAGTTTAGTTTCAACCCGCCAACCCGACAAACACGACATTTTTTATTTCTAATTTTATCTTAATCTTTCTTTCATCCTTTTAACCTTATAGTATATTTTAATATTCTTCCTATTTTCTTTAAATAGGACTGTTTTTTGATGCCCCTGTAAAAATCATCTTGTAAATTTATCTATAGGATAGTAGATTATTTGTCTATGGCTGATCTTTCCCTGGATGAACTTTGTGTCAACACCATACGGACATTGTCCATTGATGCCGTTCAAAAAGCCAACAGCGGGCATCCGGGATTGCCCCTGGGGGCCGCACCCATGGCGTATGTATTATGGACACATTTCTTAAAACATAATCCTTCAAATCCGCATTGGTTTGACCGTGACCGTTTTGTGTTGTCCGCGGGCCACGGGTCAATGCTGCTTTACAGCTTACTGCATTTGACGGGGTATGATCTAACGCTCGAACAAATCAAAGATTTCCGGCAATGGGGAAGCATGACTCCCGGACACCCTGAAAGAGGGGTAACACCGGGGGTTGAAGTCACGACAGGCCCCTTGGGCCAGGGCTTTGCTAACGGTGTCGGCATGGCCATTGCCGAAAGTTATTTGAGTGACCGTTATAACCGCCCTGATTTCAAAGTCATTGATCATTTTATTTACGGGATTGTCAGCGACGGCGATTTGATGGAGGGTATTGCCTCGGAGGCCGCCTCTTTAGCAGGGCATTTGGGCCTGGGGAAGCTCATTTATCTTTACGATAATAACCATATCACCCTTTCAGCGGAAACCCGCCTTGCTTTTAGCGAAAATTGCGCCCAACGTTTTGAAGCTTATGGCTGGCATGTGCAATCAGTCGAGGACGGTAATGATCTGGACGCTATCTATCAAGCTATCCATCGGGCCAGGGAAGAGAGCGCCAAACCTTCATTGATTTTAGTCAAGACACATATCGGCTTTGGCTCACCTCATAAGCAGGACACCTTTGAAGCGCACGGCTCGCCTTTAGGAGAAGAAGAGGTCAAATTAACCAAACAGAATTTAGGCTGGCCGCAAGAGCCGCCTTTTTATATCCCGCAGGAAACCCTGCAGCATTTTCGGCAGGCGGTTGAAGCCGGTAAAATCGCTGAGGCTGAGTGGGAAGCGGTATTTGATGCTTATGAAAAAAAATACCCACAGCCGGCGCAGGAATTATATGAACTTATGGGAAATGAACTTCCGGATAATTGGGATAAAAATATCCCTGTTTTTCCTGTTGATGCCAAGGGTGTCTCGACCAGGGTTGCCGGCGGAAAGGTCTTAAATGCCATTGCCGGAAAATTGCCGTCAATCATAGGCGGTTCCGCTGATCTTGATCCTTCGACTTTTACAACCCTTATCGGTCTTGGGAGTTTTGAGGACCCTAAGAAAAATTCAGGCAAAGTCCAAGGCGCTGTGGAAGGCGGCTGGGGATATTCCGGGCGCAACATTGCCTTTGGGATCCGTGAGCATGCCATGGGTGCTGTTTGCAATGGCTTGTCTGCCCATGGAGCAATAATCCCTTTTTCTGCCACATTCTTGACGTTTTCAGACTATATGAGGCCTTCCATCCGGCTGGCCGCTCTCATGAAACTGCAGGTGGTTTTTGTTTTTACGCATGACAGCATCGCGTTGGGCGAAGACGGGCCTACACATCAATCAGTGGAGCATGTCGCGGCCTTGCGCGCCATACCTGATTTAAATGTCATCCGCCCTTGTGACGCCAATGAGACGGCAGCAGCGTGGAAGATCGCTATTGAAAGCAGAGACCGTCCAACCGTGTTGGTTTTGACCCGCCAGAATGTGCCCACCTTGGACCGCGATAAATTTTCATCGGCGGATAATCTTCGCAAGGGCGGCTATATTTTAGCGGATGCGCCTAACGGAAAACCGGACTTAATTCTGATGGCCACCGGTTCAGAGGTCAGCCTCATTGTCGCTGCCCGTGATAAATTATCGGAGAAGGGTATCAAAGCGCGTGCGGTTTCCATGCCTTGCCTGGAGGTGTTTGATGCCCAATCCCCAGAGTATCGCGACTCTGTGCTTTTGCCTTCAGTGACGCGCCGGCTTTCGGTGGAAGCGGGCATATCGCAGGGTTGGCATAAGTATGTGGGAGATAAAGGGGCCATCATCGCCATAGACCATTTTGGAGCATCAGCCCCTGGGCCGGTTGTGATGAAAGAATTTGGGTTTACTGTCGAGAATGTTTGTAAACAAGCGCTGGCCTTGATGGGTCCAGGCACGTAAAAGGGAGAGAGTCTGCTAATGAATATTGCCATTGGATGCGATCATGGCGGGTTTCAATTAAAGACCATTGTCATTAAGGAACTCCAAAAATGGGGGCATAAGGTTGAAGATTGCGGGGCGCATTCTCTTGTGCCTGATGATGATTATCCTGATTATACGCTTCCTGTCGCTAAAAGCATCCAGGAGGGGCGTTGTGAGCGGGGCATCCTTATCTGCGGCAGCGGCATTGGGGCAAGTGTGGCCGCAAATAAATTACATGGTATCAGGGCAGCCATCTGTCACGATACCTTTTCCGCCCGTCAAGGTGTGGAAGATGACAATATGAATATTTTATGTTTAGGCGGCCGGGTCGTGGGCGCGTCCTTGGCCTTAGAGGTGATCAAAACATTTTTGGAAGCACGCTTCAGCGGCCTGGAGCGCCATCAACGCCGATTAGACAAGGTGGAGGAATTCGATGCAAATAACTGAACAATTAACAGCAAAGCTGGCATGGCAGGCCCTCCAGGACCATCACCTGAAAATCAAGGACATGCATCTTCGTAAACTTTTTGCGGATGATCCAAGGCGCGGGGAGCGCATGACAGCCCAGGCTATCGGCATCTACTTTGATTATTCAAAACACCGTATCACCGGGGAGACGCTAAAGTTGCTTTTCCAATTAGCTGAAGAATCCGGCTTGCAGGGCCGCATGGATGCCATGTTCCGGGGTGATAAAATTAATTTTACTGAAAATAGGGCTGTTTTGCATGTGGCCTTGCGCGCCCCTCAGGGAAAATCCATCATGGTGGATGGAAAAGACGTCGTCCCTGAAGTTCACGCCGTGCTTGAGAAGATGTCCCGTTTTTCCGCCAGGATACGCAGCGGGGAATGGAAAGGCCACACGGGCAAGCCGATTAGAAACGTCATCAATGTGGGTATCGGAGGATCTGACTTAGGGCCGGTGATGGCGTATGAAGCATTAAAACATTACAGCAAGCGTGAGATGACCTTCCGTTTTGTTTCCAACATCGATGGCACGGATTTTGTCGAAGCGACCCGTGATCTTGATCCACAGGAGACCTTGTTTATCATCTCATCAAAAACATTTACGACCTTAGAGACGATGACCAATGCCAGAACAGCCCGCGACTGGGCCCTTAGCACTTTGAAAGATCCTGCTGCGGTGGCCCGTCATTTCGTGGCGGTCTCAACCAATGCCAAAGAGGTGGCTCAGTTCGGTATCGACACCGCCAATATGTTTGAGTTTTGGGATTGGGTCGGCGGGCGCTATTCCATGGGATCAGCCATCGGCCTTTCGACGATGATCGCCATCGGCCCTGAAAATTTTCGTGCCATGCTTGACGGCTTTCACCAGATGGATGAGCATTTTCGCACAACCCCCTTTGAAAAAAATTTACCGGTGATCATGGGGTTACTCGGCATTTGGTACAATAATTTCTTTGATGCGCAGACCATGGCGGTCCTTCCCTATGAGCAGTACTTGAAACGTTTTCCTGCTTACCTGCAGCAATTGACAATGGAGAGTAACGGCAAGCACGCCACCTTTGATGAAAATGAAGTTGACTACCAAACCGGGCCGATCTATTGGGGAGAACCGGGTACCAACGGCCAACATTCTTTTTATCAATTAATCCATCAGGGCACAAAATTGATCCCTTGTGATTTTATTGCATTCCTGCAACCATTGCATTCTTTGGGGGCGCACCACGATTATCTTCTGGCCAATGTCTTTGCCCAGGCTGAGGCCCTTGCTTTTGGTAAATCTGAGAAGGAGGTCCATGATGAGGGTACACCGGCGCAGCTCGCCCCGCACAGGACCTTTGAGGGCAATCGTCCTTCCAGTACAATCCTTCTGGAACGATTAACACCTGAGGCTTTGGGCAAGATCGTTGCATTATATGAACACAGTGTTTTTGTCCAAGGCATTATCTGGCAGATTGATTCTTTTGACCAGTGGGGAGTGGAACTGGGCAAGGTGCTTGCCCAGCGTATCATTCCCGAACTTGAAGCTGGTGCTAAAGACTCGCTTAAACACGATAGTTCAACGAATGCTTTAATACGGCGTTATGTAAAAGCAAAGGGTCAAAAAGAATAGTGTCATTGCGAGCCCGAAGGGCGAAGCAATCTTTTAAAAGATTGCTTCGTCGCCTTCGGCTCCTCGCAATGACACATATCCGGAAGAAAGGATAATCTATGAAAAATAATCCTTTGGTTGATCTTGAAAACGACGGACAGGGGATATGGTTGGATTATATACGCCGTGACCTTTTTTCGAGCGGTGAATTAAAACGGCTCATTGAACAAGACGGTCTCACCGGCATGACGAGCAATCCCACCATTTTCGAAAAAGCGATTTCGGGCAGCAGCGACTACGATGCCCAAATACGCGGGTTGCTTAAGGGCGATCCCAACACCTCGGTAGACATTTTGTATGAAAAAATAGCGATACAGGACATTCAAACCGCTGCTGATTTTTTTATGCCCGTATACCGGCGTAAAGATAAAGCGGATGGCTATGTAAGCCTGGAAGTTTCGCCTTATTTAGCTCATGATACGAAAGGTACCATTGATCAGGCTCGTCGTCTTTGGTCAACGGTGGCGCGGCCTAATGTCATGATCAAGGTCCCGGCCACCAAGGAAGGGATCCCGGCCATTGAGACGCTGATTTCCGAAGGGATCAATGTTAATATCACTCTTATGTTTACCATGGCCCATTACGAGGCCGTGGCACAGGCCTACATCCGGGGACTCGGGGCTTGCCGGAAACCGGAAGGGGTGACTTCTGTTGCTTCTTTTTTTGTGAGCCGTGTGGACACTGCCGTGGACAAGGGCTTGGAAGCCATCGGCACAAAGGAGGCGCTCGCCTTGCGAGGCCAGGCTGCTATTGCCAACAGCAGGATGGTCTTTCGCAGATTTCTTGAAATTTTCGAGGGGCCGACTTTTGCCGCTCTTCGCAAAAAAGGTGCGCGTGTCCAGAGGCCTTTATGGGCCAGCACCGGTACTAAAAATCCGGCGTATTCCGATGTTCTTTATGTGGAAGAATTGGCCGGGCCCAATACCGTTAATACCATGCCTCCTGAAACATTGAAGAATTTCCGCGATCATGGCATTGCTAAAAAAGACGAGGTAGAAAAAGGGCAGCCGCAGGAAATCCTTGCCCGTTTGGCTAAACTGGGCATTGATTTAAACGCCGTAGGAGAGAAATTACAGCAAGATGGCGTTGAATCTTTTGCTGCATCTTTTAAAAAATTGCTTTTGGCATTGGAAGAGAAAAGAAAGAAGATCATTTCTCAATAGGCACAAAATTAATTCTATAATGGATTCCCGCTTTCGCGGGAATGACAATGATTCTAAGGGGGATTTTATGAAACTTGGATTGATCGGATTAGGCAAGATGGGTGGGCAGATGGTGGAGCGGCTTTTGGGCGGCGGGCATGGTGTGGTTGTCTACGACAAAAGCCCTGAGCCGGTCAAAAAACTGGAAGGACAAGGCGCCATCGGTTCAAGTTCGTTGAGCGACATGATCAAGAAATTGGACAAGCCAAAAATTGTCTGGTGCATGGTCCCTTCGGGCGATATCACCCTTCAAACCATCAGGGCTGTGGCGGCAGAGATGTCTGCCGGAGACATCATTATCGATGGAGGCAATTCTTTTTATAAAGACTCCAAACGCACGGCGCAAGAGCTTGCTCAAAAAGGCATCCATTTTTTGGATGCAGGCACCAGCGGCGGTATCTGGGGACTTAAAAACGGTTATTGCCTGATGGTCGGAGGTCCGGAACCTGTTTTTAAAACAGTGGAACCGGTTTTTAAAACCTTGGCCCCTCAAGACGGATATTTGTACGCGGGCCCCAGCGGGGCCGGTCATTTTGTAAAGATGGTCCATAACGGCATTGAGTATGGGTTGCTTCAGGCTTACGCGGAAGGTTTTGAGATCATGAAAGCCTCAGAATACAAATTGGATTTTGCCAAGGTTTCCCATCTTTGGAACCAGGGGAGTGTGGTGCGTTCCTGGCTGCTTGAATTGGCTGAAAGTGCTTTTAAAAACAATCCGGACCTTAAGGGAATTGCCCCTTATGTGGTTGATTCAGGCGAGGGACGATGGACAGTTGCTGAAGCAATAGAAAAAAATGTCCCGGCCCCTGTCATCACTCTTTCTCTCTTAGAGAGGCTGCGCTCGCGAGACCAGGAGTGTTTCGGTGATAAAGTTGTCGCTGCGCTTCGCAATGAGTTCGGCGGACATGCCATCAAAAAGGACTAAGGTTACGACCATCAGGAGTGGTCGGTAAGGAGACCATGAAAACAAAGATCGATTTGAATGTCCATACCCATCATCGAGCCGGAACTGAAGAACGGCCTGGTTCATGCGGCATAGTTATTTTTGGGGCTTCCGGGGATTTGGCCCATCGCAAACTTTATCCGGCATTATTCGATTTATATTATGCCGGACATCTGCCGGAGAATTTTTTTGTTATCGGCTTTGCGCGCTCTGTTTGGGACGATCAGGCTTTCCGCAAACAAGTCCTGGAGACTTTAAAGGAGATCGGCAAACCTGACCCTGCCAAACAAAAAAAGTTTGTCAGCCATCTTTATTACCGCGTGGCTGATTTAGATGACACGGCCTCTTTCCATCACCTGGCAGATGCCTTGAAAGAACTTCATCAAAAATACAAGACCCAAGGCAATGTGATGTATCACTTGGCCATTCCGCCGGAGGCTTGCGGTAATGTTGTTGCCCAGCTTAATCGCGCGCATTTGATCAATCCGCCCAAAAAAGGGGGCCCATGGACGCGGATCATTTTTGAAAAGCCCTTTGGGCATGACCTTGAGTCGGCCCGTGCCCTTAATCATGACATTCACCAGTACCTTAAAGAAGAACAAATCTACAGGATCGACCATTATTTAGGCAAGGAGACTGTCCAGAATATCCTGATGTTCCGTTTTGCCAATTCGATCTTTGAGCCTATCTGGAACCGCCGGTATATTGATAATATCCAAATCATGGCCCATGAGACGCTGGGTGTGGAGCAGCGTGCAGCTTATTATGACCATGCCGGTGTCATCAAAGACATGTTTCAAAATCATATCCTGCAGCTTTTGACCCTTTGCACCATGGAACCTCCCATTAAGTTCAATGCCGAGCAATATAGGGACGAGAAAACCAAGATTTTTCATGCTTTAAGGCCTATTCCTCGCGGCAAGGTCAATGATTATGTCGTTCGCGGACAGTATGGGCCGGGGAAATTGGAGGGCAAAAAAGCCATCGGTTACCGGCAGGAAAAAGGGGTGGCCCCGCGTTCCCAGACCGATACCTTTGTGGCCATGAAACTTTTTATTGATAATTGGCGCTGGCAAGGGGTCCCGTTTTATTTAAGAAGCGGCAAACGCATGAATGCCCATGGTACGGAAATTTTGATCCAATTCAAGCAAATCCCGCATTCCATGTTTTCTTCCGTCCCTCCGGACACATTTGCATCCAATATCCTATGTTTTAGAATACAGCCTGATGAGGGGATTTCCTTAAGGATCGAGTCTAAACAGCCGGGGCCTGAATTCAGCCTGGCCTCTCTTAATTTTAACTTTGAATATAAAAATGTGTTTCATACGCATTTGATGGGGCCCTATGAGCGTCTGTTGTTGGATTGCATGCACGGTGACCAGACGCTTTTTATCCGGGAAGACCAGGTGGAACTTTCCTGGGCCTTTATAGACAAGATTTTAGAAGGATGGCAAAAATCGCATGCCCCGAAATTCCCTAATTATGCAGCAGGCTCATGGGGACCGGAGGCCGCCAACAAACTTATTGAACAGGATGGAAGAAAATGGAGAAGCTATGTCGCCAATTACAGCGCCCCGACAGATGAGCACGGCAAAAAATTATGAAGAGCTGTGTTTAAATGCCGTTGAAAAAATCCTCGCACTTTCCCGTAAAGCTGTCCAAAACCAAGGCCGCTGCACGATTGTTTTGTCCGGCGGATCAACTCCGGCGGGTGTCTATTCCCTGATGGCAAGCCCGAATTATAGCGGCCAATTTGATTGGAAGAACATCCATTTTTTTTTAGGGGATGAGCGATGGGTGCTTTGGAATAGTCCTCGAAGCAACTACAAAATGATCATGGATTCTTTGTTTAGCCAATTGGATCCGTCCTTGTACAATTTTCACCCCATTCAAACAAATACCCGTGACGTGACGGCGTCGGCATCACTTTATGAAAAAGAGTTGGCCCGTTTTTTTGCCCTGAAACCGCATGAGTTTCCCCGGTTTGACTTGGTGCTTTTGGGGCTGGGTCAAGATGGGCACACGGCATCGCTTATTCCGGATGATCCTGCCCTTCATGAAAGCGCACATTTGGCCGTCGAGGTTGAGGCCAAGGGCTATCCGGAGAAAAGAGTGACGCTGACCCTGCCTGTTTTAAACCAGGCCCATGCTGTTTTTTTCTTAGTCAGCGGCCCTGACAAAGCCCAGGTCCTTCAAAAGATCATAGAAGGGAAAAACAATTTTCCGGCAGGCCAAGTGAATCCGCAGCATGGAGAAGTCACTTGGTTTTTGGACCAGCAGGCAGCTTCTTTGACTAGGGTTAAATGATGAAAAATAAGACCATACGGGCTTTATTTTTTGATATCGGCGGTGTGTGTTTGACCAATGCCTGGGAATATGAATCCCGCCGCAGGGCTGCCGGGCATTTTCATTTGGATTTTAAGGAATTAGACCAGCGGCATCATCATGTTTTTGGGAGTTTTGAGTGCGGCAGGATCACGTTGGATGATTATCTTACAGGAGTGGTATTTTATAAAAAACGTAAATTCACCAGGAAGGCCTTTTTTCAATTCATGAAGAATGAATCCAGGCCTCACCCTAGCACCTTGAGTTTGCTTGAAGAACTTAAAGCCCATGGCAACTATCTTTTGGCCGCCGTCAATAACGAGTCATTTGAACTCAATGATTACCGTATTAAAAAGTTCAAATTGGACAGGTATTTTACCAATTTTTTTAGTTCATGTTTTTTAGGGGTCCGTAAACCTGATCCCCAGATTTATCAAATGGCCATGGGGATGACCCAAATGGAGGCAAAAGAAATCCTGTTTATTGATGACCGTGAGAATAATGCCCAGGCAGCAAGGGCGCTTGGGATGAACGTCATCCATTTAAAAGATGTTAAAAGGCTTCCTGAAGAGCTAAGGGCTTATGGCATTAAATAGAATTTTAGTCATTGATGCCGGAGGCGCGCATATGGAAGAAAAACGTAAAAAGGAGAAAATTATGAAACTTGATAATCAAGTGGTTTTTGTCAGCGGTACCAACCGGGGTATCGGCAAAGCGATCGTAGACGCCCTTATAAAGAGGGGGGTCAAAAAGGTCTATGCCGCGGCGCGGAAGATTGACCAATCAGCCTGGAAGGATGCCAGGGTCGTTCCGGTTGAATTGGACATTACATCGCCTCAGCAAATCCAGAAGGCCCTCGCCCGTGCCCAGGACGTCAATGTCCTTATTAATAATGCGGGGTCCTTGTCCGGAGGATCAGTCCTGACAGCCACGGAGCCGGATTTAATGCGCGATATGCAGGTCAATTATTTTGGGACATTGAACATGGTCCGTGCTTTTGAACCGGTCATAGAAAAAAATGGCCGGGGCTCAATCGTTAACGTAAGTTCAGTGGTGGGTTTGGCCAGCATGGCACAGGCTGCAGGCTATTCTGCTTCCAAGGCGGCTATTTTTTCCGCATCACAAGCATTGCGGGCCGAATTGAAAGCCAAGAATATAAGTGTCCACATTGTTTTTCCGGGGCCTATTGATACAGATATGGCCCGTGATTTTGATTTCCAGAAAACCAGTCCTGCCGTTGCCGCGGAAAATATCATCAAGGGTATTGAAGCCGGGGATGAGGACATTTTCCCTGATCCTTTCTCAGTCCAAATAGGCGGATCCTGGTCCAAGGACCCGAAAGCCGTGGAACGTTCATTTGCGGCCATGTAGTTAAAATAGGGGCCATAATGAAATAAAAAAGCCATCCCTTTTTAGGATGGCTTTTTTATTGACCGGTCAAGTTAATAAGGCTAGTATGTTTTAGTAATCAAAAATTTATTTGGGGGTCATCATGCAATCTTTACAGGAGCGTAACCCGAAACGGTTCGACATAGTCATTCTGATCATCCTCGCCATTGCATTGCTTATTGTCGGATTGACGCTTCCGGTCCTGACTGTCCGTAAATTATGGGACAGCAATACCTATTCGATCATTACCGGCGTACAAAACCTTTGGTCGGAAAAGTATTACGCTTTAGCCGTGGTCATATTCGTTTTTTCCATTATTTTTCCCATTGCGAAGCTGCTTTCTTTGTCCGCTGTCTGGTTTGTAAGGCTAAAGGATGAGCAAAGGAAAGGCCTTGTTTATTTGATGGATATTTTTGGTAAATGGTCCATGCTGGATGTTTTTGTAACGGCGATCATGATCGTTTGGGTCAAGCTGGGCGCACTGGCGTCAGCCAAAGCGGAGAATGGGATTTATTTTTTTGCAGGGTCCGTGTTATTGACCATGGTCATTTCTTCTTTGCAGGGCAGTTTGGTCAAAAAATAGCCAAGCATCATTGGATAATAGGCCGGTCATCCATAAAGGAGCAGGGCATGAAATTCTCTCATAGCGTCCTTATTTCTTTAGTAATCCTTGCTTTAATCCCTAATGCCTACGCCCAACCCAAAATATTAAGGATTTTTGTCGTGAACAGCTACCATAGGGAATATTTGTGGGAACAGGAAGCCAATGAAGGATTCTGTGCGGCCATGCTGGACTTTAAGTTTTTGGACACGAAGGAACAGGCCCAAGAATATACCCAAAATGATTATGTGGAAACAGATAAAGTCATTTTGAAGAAGGCATGGATGGATACCAAACGCAAAAGTTCAGAATCAGAAATGCAGCAGTCTGCCGTTGATATCCTAAGCCAGATCAAATCCTTTAATCCTGACCTGATCATTCTGGGGGACGACAACGCCTCGAATTATATCGGCAATCAATATATTGATACCAATATACCTGTTATCTTCAGGGGAATAGTCGGGACGCCTATGAAATACGGCTTAGGCGACTCCGTTGATCATCCGGGGCACAATATAACCGGCGTTTTAAAGCCCGGGTATCCCAGAGAAAATTTGGAATATTTTACAAAATTGCTCCCTCAGGTGAAGACTTTTGCGGTCCTTTCGGATGATTCTGAAACCGGCAGGGCCAAGGCCAAGGAAGTTATCCAGCTTCAGGAAAATGGAAAGCTTCCTTTGGTACTGGTTGAGACGGTCCTGACCAATTCCTACGCCGAATGGCAGGCTGCGGCTTTAAGGCTTCAAGACAAAGCTGATGCCTTCCTTATTCTTAACCACAATACCCTTAAAGATGAAACAGGTGTTTCGGTAGATCCGTTAAAAGCAGCGTCGTGGTATTTGCAAAATATCAAGAAGCCTGAAATGTCCTGGGAAAAACAATTTGTTAATGAAGGGTTTCTGATGACTGTTGATGATTCTGCTTTTAAACAGGGGTATGAAGTTGTGAGGCTGGCGGACATGGTCATCCATAAAAACAAAAATCCCGGGGATATCCCATGCGTCGTCCCAAGCAGAGGTAAGATCATAGTCAACCGCCAAAGGGCGCAGATGCTGGGGATCGATTTGTCGGATAAGCATTTTATAGAGGAGTATATTGACAAAGAGGCCGCTCTTGAAAAATATCCTCAATAAACACACCGGCTTAACCATCTTCCAGCAATTCCTTGTTCTCTTTTTGGGAATGGGGTTCCTTATTATCACCGTTATGGCCGGAGGGTATTTTTTTTATGAACAAAATTTTAAAAAGGAAGAGCTTAAGTCCCAGTTTGCCAATTCCCTCAAAGAGGCCGGGGATTATTTTAACACCAGGTATGCCCTGCAGATCTCCAATGATCTGCATTTCATCGAAAGGTCGGACAGCTTCAGGACATATTTAAGTTCGCAAAAAGATGAAATATTGATCAATAAGCCTTCGGTGGAGCGGTTATTTTTGTATTTTACCGACAGGCCGCACGGGATATATTTATCGGCGAGATTTATTGATGCAAGGGGTGTTGAGGACATTGTTACCGAAGGGGCCAGGAGGATAAAGAAATACGTTTCACAGGACAGTTTTCCATCGGACAATAAATTATTCTCTAATATTTATGTTCTGTTTAAAAGGCTGATGTCCGCAAAACAGGGCGACATATTGGTGGAAGGGCCTTTTGAATATGGGGGCAAATATACTTTTTTAGTGGGAATGGCTAAAAGCGATCCTGAGGTCGAGGGGACAGCAGGGGCGGTCATTTTCCATTGTGATATCACGGCCTTTTTGGATTACTTAAAAAGCAAGGTTGTTTATAAGGAGCATGTTGCCGGCCTGTTTACTTTAAACGGCGGGCAGATCTGTGCGGCCCCCGCTGAGAATTCCGCTGTTTTTTATACGGCTTCCGATATAGTGAGGCTTGGTTCAGACAATAAAGGGCTTTTTAAGGTCGTGCTGAGCCTGTCTTCGGCGGTGTTCTTTGCGGAATTACTGGGAATAATAAAAGAAACATTTATTTCCATGTTTTTGCTTTTCATTATTGTCGTATTGCTCGCCTTTTTTATTTCCAGGCGGTTTTCAAAACCTTTGGACGCGCTCATCGCATCAGTAAGGCGTATAGCGACGGGCGACTTGACGGCCCGTGTCAACGTTGTTGCCAAGGGAGAGTTGGGCAGCCTGGTCGATAGTTTTAATAACATGGCCGGTGATCTGCAGAAGATAACTGTTTCGCGTGATGAGCTGACACGGGCCAAAGACACGGCAGAGCAGGCGCTGGCCATCAAGGATGAGTTCACATCAATGGTCTCCCATGAATTACGCACGCCCTTGGCAGCCATTAAATCTTCCATTGATATCCTGGACACTGAGATCCCGGGACAATTGACCGCAGACCAGAAAGTATTTATCAAGAGGGTGAAATCGAATATCGACCGCCTGGCCCGTTTGATCAATGATGTGCTGGATTTTTCCAAACTGGAATCAGGGGCGATGGTGCTGAACCTTTCACCGCTTCGCCCTGAGGCGATTGTCCAGGAGATCGTTGAAATACAAGGGGCGGTGGTCAAGGCCAAGGGGTTGACGATCGGGACCAGTTTCGCTGAAAATCTATCCACGGTGATGGCAGACAAGGACCGTTTGATCCAGGTATTAAATAACCTGGTCAGCAATGCTTTAAAATTTACCCAAG
>JABDFL010000019.1 GCA_013286575.1 Candidatus Omnitrophota bacterium | reverse complement strand
GCGAACATATTATTGCCACCAGAGGGGCAAGTGGTTCCTTATGTTACTCGCTTAAAGACGGTTATCACGAGACACCGGCTTTCGCGTATCGCGTGGTAGACGCCATAGGGGCCGGAGACGCGTTTTTTGCTTTTATAGCGCCGTGTTTTGCCGGCGGCATCCCCCAGGAGCTGGTGTCCTTTATAGGAAACGCGGTCGGTTCTCTGGCTGTGCAGATTGTGTGTAATCGTGAACCGGTCAAGACCGTGGACTTGATTAAATTTATGACGAGATTGTTGAAATATTGATCTTGGAAGAAAGACAGTGGTCATGAAAGATAAAGTTGTTGTTTTAGGCAGTAATTCTTTTTCCGGCGCCCATTTTATTGATTTTCTGCTGGGAGAGGGTGTTGAGACAGTCGGGATCAGCCGCTCTGCTGAACCTAACGATGTTTTTTTGCCGTATAAAAAGCAAAAAAGCCCTTTGTTCAAATTTTATCGATTGGACTTGAATGATCAGTTGGATGGCATCATGAAGATTATTGAGAACTTTAGGCCGGAATATGTGGTCAATTTCGCAGCACAGGGAATGGTGGCGGAAAGCTGGCAGCATCCGGAGCATTGGTTCCAGACGAACACGGTGGCCAATGTAAAATTACATGACCGTTTGCGTAAATGTGATTTTTTGCGCAAGTATGTGCATGTTTCGACACCCGAAGTGTACGGCACCTGCCAGGGTTTGGTGCAGGAAAATACGAATTATTGCCCCAGCACACCGTATGCAGTGTCAAGGGCAGCAGCGGATTTAAGCCTGATGACATTTTTAAAGAATTATAATTTTCCGGTGGTGTTCACCCGTTCAGCAAATGTCTATGGTCCGGGCCAGCAATTGTACCGCATTATCCCCCGGACGATTCTTTATATCCTTTTAGGTAAAAAATTGCCGCTGCATGGCGGTGGACATTCGGTACGTTCTTTTATCCACATCCGTGATGTGGCCCAAGGGACATGGGCCGTTACCAGGGATGCCAAACCCGGGGAGATCTTCCATTTTTCCACAGCGCGTAATATTTCTATCCGGGACGTGGTCCAGTTGATTGCCGGAAAGATGGGCGGCCGTTTCGAAGATTGTGTCGATATTGTCAACGATCGTCCTGGAAAAGATGCCGCTTACTTATTGGATAATAAAAAAGCAAAAACAGTCTTGGGCTGGCAGGACCGCATCAGCCTTGAAGAAGGCATTGATGAAACCATTAAATGGGTCCGGGATAATTTAGAAATCCTTAAACAGCAAGCTGATCATTATATTCATAAGCCATAAGAAAGGATTTTGAAGATGCATGTTTTAGTCACTGGCGGATGCGGTTATATCGGGACGAATTTGACAAAAGAACTTTTAGACCAAGGCCATCAGGTCACGGTGTTTGATATCATGTGGTTTGGCAATACGCTCGCTCCTCATAAAAATTTGAAAGTGGTCCAGGGAGATATAAGAGAAGCAGAAAAAGTCCCCATGCAGGGCGTTGATGTGGTCATGCACCTGGCGAATGTGGCCAATGACCCTTGCGGTGAATTGGATTCCAAGTTAGCCTGGGAAGTCAATGCTTTGGCATCGATGCTGTTGATCGAGCGTGCCATCAAACATAAGGTCAAGCAATTTATCTATGCCTCATCGGGAAGTGTTTATGGCCTGAAAGATGAAGCGCAGGTCACTGAAGATTTGGACCTTGTACCTATCTCTGACTATAATAAGACTAAAATGATTAGTGAACGCGTGTTTTTAAGTTATCAGCGCGATATTATTTTGCAGTGCCTGCGTCCCGCAACGGTATGTGGTTTCTCGCCGAGGATGCGCTTGGACGTATCGGTCAACATGATGACCTCCCAAGCATTGACCAAAAAAAGAATGACTGTTTTTGGAGGCAATCAGACCCGGCCCAATATCCATATGAAGGACATGATCGGGGCCTATATGCATTTTCTCCAACTGGGCAGCGAGGCCACAGGGATTTTTAACGCCGGCTTTGAGAATATTTCCATTTTGGATATCGCGAAGATGGTGGCTAAACATGTGCCGGCTGAGATCGTTGTCACTGAATCCAATGATCCGCGCTCGTACAGGCTTAATTCTGATAAACTGCTCGCTACTGGTTTTAAACGCCGCTATGGTGTCGAAGATGCCATTAAAGAATTGATCATAGCCTACCAGGCAGGGGCTTTTAAAGAAGAAGATAACTGTTACAATATCCGCACGATGAAAAAACTTTATGGAAATTGACCTTTTAACCAATTATCCGAAAACCAGGCGCGACGTCAAAGACCGCGGCGCGGCAAAGACCCCGCAAGACAGGGCCTTGGCCCGCCAATTCGGTAAAGATTTCTTTGATGGGGACAGGCGCCATGGCTACGGCGGGTATAATTATAATCCCCGTTTTTGGCAGCCGGTGATCCCGGCCTTCCAAAAACATTTTGGGCTTACTGCCACAAGTTCGGTTTTGGATGTGGGTTGCGGCAAGGGTTTTATGCTGCATGATCTTCGTCAAATAATCCCGGGCATCACCGTCAAGGGCTTGGACATTTCCGAATACGCCATTGCCCATGCCATGGATGATGTCAAAGAAAATCTCGTCGTTGGCAATGCCATAAAACTTCCTTTCAAAGACAAATCTTATGATGTTATTATTTCCATCAACACCATCCATAATCTGGACCGTGCCGAATGCGCTAAGTCTTTGCAGGAGATTGAGCGCGTCAGCCGGGGAAAAAGTTTTATTACTGTCGATGCCTACCGTAATGACCAGGAACGTGAGGCCATGGAAGCCTGGAATTTGACAGCCAAGACCATGATGCATGTGGATGAATGGAAGAAATTTTTTAGTGAAGTCGGATACACGGGTGATTATTATTGGTTTATACCATAAAACTATGGCACAAAAACAGAAGATATCTCATGAATTGTTACGGCGGATGAAGCATATCCGCCTGGTTGAAGAGACCATTGCCGAGCGTTATTCCGAGGGGAAAATGCGCTGCCCGACCCATTTGTGCACGGGGCAGGAAGCTGTTTCTGCCGCGGTGGGGCTGGCATTGCGGCCGGATGATTTTGCCGTGAGTTCTCACCGGGCGCACGGCCATTATTTAGGCAAAGGCGGGGATGTAAACGCCATGATGGCGGAAATCTACGGCAAGGCCACGGGTTGTTCCGCAGGCAAGGGCGGTTCCATGCACCTTATTGATGAGAGCGTCGGGTTTATGGGCAGTACAGCCATTGTCGGCGGGACTGTACCGGTCGGCGTGGGGTTGGGCTTGTCTATTCAACTGCACGGCACAACCCAAGTTTCCTGCGTCTTTTTAGGTGATGGGGCTGTCGAAGAAGGTGTTTTTTTTGAATCTATGAATTTCGCCGTCCTTAGAAAACTGCCTGTCCTGTTTATTTGTGAAAATAACTTTTACTCTGTTTATTCGCCTCTTTCGGTGCGGCAGCCCAAAGGCCGCGCTATTTATAAAATGGTTGAGGCCATGGGTTGTCCGGCGGAAAAGGGAGATGGCAATGATGTGGAAGCTGTTTATAAAAAAGTGCTCAAAACAGCCGGTCAAATCCGTCGCGGCAAAGGCCCTTATTTTCTGGAATTTGATACCTATCGCTGGCGGGAGCATTGTGGGCCCAATTTTGATAATGATTTAGGCTACAGGACAAACCAGGAATATTTAAAATGGAAAAAAAGGGACCCGATCCTGCTTTTTGAAAAGAAAAGTTTGGGTCGCAAGGATGTTTCTAGGCAGGACATCGCGAAAATGGAAACCGATATTAAACAAGCAGTGGACATGGCCTTTGCTTTTGCGGAGAATTCTCCTTTCCCCTCGGTGGATGAATTAGGAAAGGACGTTTATACGAAATGACGGAACGTAAATTGACATTTTCCGGCGCAGTCAATGAAGCCCTGCATCAAGCCATGCAGCAGGACAGGAATGTCATCTGTTATGGCCTGGGCGTCGATGATCCCAAAGGGGTCTTTGGTACGACCTTGGGATTGAAAGAAAAATTCGGGCCCAAACGTGTTTTTGATATGCCGACTTCAGAGAATGCCATGACCGGCATCGCGATTGGCGCCTCGCTCAACGGGATCCGTCCGGTCATGACACATCAACGCCTGGATTTTTTTCTTTTGGCCATGGATCAGCTGGTCAACAATGCCGCTAAATGGCGTTATATGTTCGGGGGAAAACGTTCCATCCCTATTACGATCCGTTTGATTTTAGGTCGCGGCTGGGGACAGGGGCCGACCCATTCCCAGAATTTACAGGCTTGGTTTGCCCATATTCCTGGCCTCAAGGTGGTCATGCCAACCACTGCGGCAGATGCCAAAGGCCTTTTATTGTCGAGCATTTTTGACCCTGACCCTGTGGTTTTTTTGGAACACCGATGGCTGCATAATCTTATCGGGGATGTTCCGCAAGGTGATGCGAGGGTCCCTTTTGGGAAAGCGCAATTGTTAAATAAGGGCAATGATGTGACGATCGTTTCTTTTTCATATATGACCATAGAAGCTTTACACACCATGGAATTATTAAAAAAGAACGGTGTTAATTGCGATTTGATTGACCTGCGCACCATATGCCCATTAGATTGGGAAAGCGTTTTTACTTCTGTCAAGAAAACCGGACGTTTGTTGGTCCTTGACACGTCGAATGAAACATGTTCTGTCGCCGGAGAGATCGTGGCACGCGTGAGCATGGAATTATTCGGGGCATTGAAATCAGCCCCTGTGCGCATGGCCTTGCCTGATTTCCCAAGCCCGACGAGTCCGGCCCTGAGCAAGGCTTTTTACCAAGGGGCTGAAGATATTGTCAAGGCCGTCGCCGGGATGCTTGGAAAGAAAATATCAATTGATGATCTAAAAAAACAACACACGTCCCCTCACGATGTGCCGGGGGACTGGTTCAAGGGGCCATTTTAATGTCATTGTTACCCAAAAAAATGCTGGCCGCTGTTTTAGTGGCGCAAAAAGAGCCTTTGGTCCTGGACCAGGTTGATCTGCCGCCAGGGCTGGACTATGGCCAGGTTTTGGTCAAGGTGCATTTCAGCGGCATTTGCGGTTCCCAGATCGGCGAGATTGAGGGTGTTAAAGGGCCTGACCGTTATCTGCCGCATTTATTGGGACATGAAGGATCGGGTGAAGTGGTGGCTATCGGCCCGGGTGTCACGCAGGTTAAACCAACAGACCATGTGGTTTTGCATTGGATGCCCGGCAGCGGGATTGAATCCAAACCTCCTGTTTATTTCTGGAAAGGCAAACCATTGAACGCTGGTTGGGTCACGACTTTTAATGAATATGCCATTGTCGCTGAAAACCGTCTTACCATCATACCCAAAGATTTTGATTTGAAAACAGCAGCGCTATTCGGCTGCGCGGTGACCACGGGTTTAGGGGTCATTAATAACAAGGCGCAATTACAGATCGGTCAATCTATCCTTATCCTCGGTGCGGGCGGGGTGGGTTTGAATATCATTCAGGGCGCTGCGATGGTTTCTGCTTTTCCGGTCATTGCGGTTGATCTTCATGATGCCAAATTGACGTTGGCTAAGAAGCTGGGCGCGACACATACCATTAATGCAAAGACACAGAGCGTGGCTGATGTAGTGCGCGGGACCGTAGGGGACAATGGGGTGGATGTTGTCGTTGATAATACGGGAAACCCTCAAGTGATCGAGGAAGGCTACCGTTTGGCCGGCCCGAAAGGGCGGGTGATCTTAGTCGGCGTGCTACCTAAGGGTAAAGAAATTTCTTTGTATACGCTGCCACTACATTTTGGGAAGACGTTGACAGGGACTAAGGGCGGGGAGTGTAAGCCGCAGGTGGACATTCCCCGTTATGTCCGTCTTTGCATAGAAGGCAAATTAGATTTAAAAAGCCTGATAACAGATGAATTTTCTCTGTCAGGTTTGAATAAGGCTGTTGAAATGATGCAGCAGGGGAATGTGGCAGGGCGCTGCCTTATTAAGATCTAAAATTGGTGGATATGCCAACGAAGAAATTAAAAGTAGCTATTTTGGGGAGCGGTAATATCGGTACGGACCTTTTGCTGAAAGTCCGACGCTCTCCTTATTTGGAGTGTAATTTATTCATTGGCCGTAATATGGATTCTTTAGGGATCAATCTTGCCCGGAAGATAGGTGTTAATGTTTCTGACCAGGGGATTTTAGCTGTCGAGAAGGACCCTGCCTGCTGTGAACTTCTTTTTGATGCAACATCAGCTAAGGACCATGTGAAACATTGGCCTGTTCTTCAGAAAATGGGCAAATATGTCATCGATATGACACCTTCCATGACGGGGCATATGATCGTTCCTGCCATTAACCGTCAAGAGGCAAGGGAATTCCGTAATGTCAATATGATCAGCTGCGGCGGTCAGGCATCCATTCCCATAGCCCATCAGTTGATGTGTGTCGCTCCTGAGATTCAATATATTGAGATCGTTTCCAGTATTGCTTCACGCAGTGCAGGGCCGGGGACCCGTTTGAACATTGATGAATATATCGAGAACACGGAAGCAGGGCTGCGGAGTTTCACCGGATGTCAGAATACTAAAGCAATTTTGATCTTAAATCCCGCGATCCCTGATGTCGATATGCAGACAACAGTGTCTGTGAAGATCCGGAATCCGGATTTACCTAAAATGCGCCAGGCCATAGCAGACCTGGAAAAGAAAATACAGCAGCACGTTCCGGGCTATAAGGTGATTGTCCCGCCGGTGTATGAAAATGGCCGTGTGGTCGTGATCGTCAAGGTCAGAGGGGTCGGGGATTATTTACCTGCTTTCGCAGGTAATTTAGATATCATCAATTGTGTTGCTGTTTCGGTCGCTGAAGATTTTGCCAAGGAATCTTTAGCCGTCAAAGAGAGCGTTTTATGAAAACTATTTTATTGATTGATTCAACATTAAGGGACGGTAACCATGCGATCCGCCATCAGCTTAATAAGGATCAGATAGTCAAGTATGCGGCTGCCGCAGACCAGGCGGGGATCCCCATATTGATCGTGGGCCATGGCAATGGCTTAGGGGCATCATCCTTGCAGATCGGGGAGAGTCTCCTGAGCGATAAAGACATGATCAATTTTGCTAAGGGGCAATTAAAAAAGACTAAGCTCGGTGTTTATTGTATTCCCGGTTTCGCAACGGTCAAAAGAGATATCGGCCCGGCCATAGACCTTGGTGTGGATGTATTTTGTGTTGGTTGTCATTGCACAGAGGCTGATACAACGCAAAGCCACATTGGGTATATTCGTAAACGGGACAAGATTGTTTATAGTTGTTTGATGATGGTCCATATGATCCCGCAGGAGCTGCTGTTACAAGAATGTTTGAAGGCCCAGTCCTATGGTTCTTCAGGAGTGATCTTAATGGATTCTGCCGGGACACTGTTGCCGTCAGATGTAAAAGAGCGTGTTGAGTTTTTGGTTGGCAAGCTGGATATTCCTGTGGGGTTTCACGCCCATAATAATTTAGGTATGGCAGCGGCCAATTCGGTGGCTGCATGGGAGGCTGGCGCCGGTATCCTGGATGCGTGTTCACGCGGGTTCGGGGCCGGATCCGGCAATGCCCAGCTAGAAGTCCTTGTCGCCATTCTTTCCAGGATGGGGGTCGAGACCGGTGTGGATTTATATAAAATGCTCGACGCTTCCGATCTACTCGAGCATGAGATCGCCGCTACTTTACCTGTCACCACATCTACCGGGATTGTGAGCGGGATGGCAGGTGTTTTTTCCGGATTTATTAAGCATGTCGAACGGATCTCAACACAATATGGTGTTGATGTCCGTGACGTATTGTTTGAATTGGGGAAGCGCAAAGTAGTGGCAGGACAGGAAGACCTGATCGTGCAGACCACGATTGATTTGGCGGACAAATTACGTAGGAGTGAGTAATGCTTAAAAATAATTTTTTGAAGGCAAAGATGAAGACGGGGAAACCGGTATTGGGAACATGGGCCGTTATTCCTTCAGCGGTCTGTGCAGACATCATTTGTCAAAGCGGCCTTGATTTTTTGATCATTGATGGGGAGCATGGCCCGGTCAATTTTGAAACGGCGCAGCTGATGTGCATGGCCTGTGAGTCCAACGGCGTGTCCCCGCTGGTCCGCGTGGGAGGAGTGATTGAGTCGGACATATTACGTGCGTTAGATATAGGGGCCCATGGGATACATGTCCCCAACATCACTTCTTGCGGTGATGTAAAAGAAGTTATCCGTTGTGCCAAGTATCCGCCGATCGGGAATCGCGGTTTTTCACCGTTTACCCGTGCAGGGGGATATTCAGGTGATAACGCCCAGGTCCTGACAAAGAAAGCTAATGGGAATGGGATAGTTGCTGTTCATGTGGAAAGCGTACAGGCCGCAGATCAAATTGATGAGATCCTGGAGAACAAAGAGCTGGATGTCGTTTTTCTGGGGATCTATGATCTTTCCAAATCTTTGGGGGTCCCTGGACAGGTCTTTCATCCCGATGTCCAACGGGTGGTTAAGAAATTAACAAAGAAAATAAATCAATCCGGGAAATACGCAGGGACCATTGTGACGGATATGCGTCGGGTAAAATTTTTCCTGGACGCAGGGATCCGTTACGTCACATACTCCGTTGATTCGGCCATGTTAAAACATCAATATAAAGAGGCCGTTGACAATTTTATTACCATAAGAAAGAGGGGGAGCAAAATTGGACATTAATATATTCCGAAAAGTTTCGTTCACTCAAAGGCCTTCCTGCATGGTCTGCGGCAAGAGATCCGGGGCCGCCATGTTGGAGATGAAGAATTTCCCGATGACGGAAATTTATACCAGAGAGGTTTGTAAGCAAAAATTGGGCGTGCTGGACCAGGGATTTTTTGTTTGCCGCCATTGTGGTCATGGTCAGTTGGGCCGCGTGATCGATGTCAAGCTGCAGTACGGGAATTATCATTTTCGTTCCGGTCAAAGTGTGACCGGACAGCAGTCGGCGAAATTTTTTATCGATTATCTCGATAAGTTTATTGCCGACAAAAAGCTCGATCTTGTGGTGGAAATCGGCTGCAATGATCTTTACTTATTAAAATTGATCAGTAAGAGGGCCAAGAAATTAGTCGGCATAGATCCTATTTTGAAAGGCCGGGAAAAAGAGTTATCCGAGAATAATGTCATAGCGCAGGGCGGTTATCTTGAGGATGTCAGCTTACAAGGCAGCCCGGACTTATTTATTTGTAAGGACACCCTTGAACATGTGGCTAACCCTAAGGATTTTCTGAAAAAAGTCATAGACCAGGGGCATTCTGAAACATTATTCGCTTTTCAATTCCCGTTGTTAGACACCTTGCTGGATGCCGGCCGGTTCGATCAAATCTTTCATCAGCATCTAAATTATTTTTCAATGCATTCGATCAAGGTTGTCCTCGAAGACCTGGGTTGTGAACTGGTTGATTTTACGATCAACCATAATCTTTGGGGATCGATCATTATTATTTTTCGTAAAGCCGCCGGCAGGAAAAAAACAAAGGCTTTTTCCCTTATCACGCGTAAGGACGTGATGAGCCGTTATAAAGTCTTCCGGATGAACATGGAAGTAACGAAACAACGTTTGTCTTTCCTGAAAGGCAAGAATGTTTATGGATATGGGGCGGCGCTCATGTTGCCGGTTCTTGATTATCATCTTGATGGGGCAATAGGGCGTTTAACATGCATCATGGATGACGACATCAATAAAAAGGGGCTGCGTTATATCAATTTGGACGTAGACATCAAACCGATGAATGAAGTCCATGACCTGGAACGATCAGCCGTTATTTTAACAGCGATAGCTTCTTTGTATAACGTGCGTGCGATGCTGTCAAAATTATCACAGCATGGCCCGCGCCAAATCATCGTTCCGTTGAACACTCTTTAAGGAGAAAAGTATGGAAATGGGGATTAAGAATAGGCGTGCATTGGTCACCGGCGGGGCTCGGGGGATCGGTGAGGCCATTGCGTTTGATCTGGCTAAAGAAGGTGCTAAGGTCGTAGTGACCTCACGCAATAAAGCTGATCTTGATAAAGTTTTAGAAAGAATGGGAGGCCGTAAGGCAGGGCATGAAGCTTTCGTGGTTGATCTGACTGTCGATGGAGAGCCTGAAAAGTTGATCAAAAAGATTGAAAAGAAGTTTGGTCTGCTCGACATTGTGGTCAATAACATTGGGGATACCTTAGGCAGGACGGACCATTTTGCCGGTAAGAAAGACTGGAAGGACGTTTATCGCCTGAATTTAGAGGTGGGGGTGGAGATCAATAATCTCGTGATCCCCGGGATGCGGGAGCGCAAGTGGGGACGTATCGTCAATGTTACCGCCGGCGCTGCGTTGGAAAACAGCGGGCCGGTCCCCTATTGTTCCATGAAGGCAGCGATGACAACGTACACGCGTTCTACAGGACGGATCCTTGCGATGCTGGGAGGGGACGTTGTGATGTCGGCGCTCCTGCCTGGCGTCGTGATCACTAAAGGCGGGCATTGGGATACGGTGATGAAAGAAAGGCCCGAGCATGCCCAAAAATATTTGAAGGACCGTTGCCCATTGGGGCGTTTTGGCAAACCTGAAGAAATCAGCCCGATGGCGGTATTGCTTTGTTCTGAGCGGGCAACTTTTTGTCACGGAGGGATTTATCTGGTTGATGCCGGCCAGGCCAAGCATTATGTGAATATTGACGGCTTATAATAACTATAAGAGAATTTGGTCATGGTCATGAAATTATCGGATTATGTTATCGATTTCCTCGTCAAGAAAGGGGTCAGGCATTTTTTTGGCCTTACAGGGGGGGCCGCTGTACATTTTTTTGATTCCGTTTATCGGCACCCGCAGGCAGAACCTGTTTTTAATCATCATGAACAGGCAGGTGCTTTTGCAGCGGAAGCCTATGGACGCATGACCAATAATCTGGGCGTCGGGATCTTTACCACAGGCCCGGGCGGCACCAATTCTTTGACAGGTTTGTGTGCGGCTTGGCAGGATTCAATACCGTGTGTGTATATTTCCGGCCAGACAAGGGCTGAGCACTCATCCCGCGGCAAACCCGTTCGTCAGGTGGGTACTCAAGAATTCGATATTGTTCCGGTGGTCTCGCACATGAGCAAGTATGCGGTTACGATTGAAACGCCGGAAATGATCCGCTACCATTTGGAAAAAGCTGTTTTTTTAGCTCGTCACGGAAGGCCGGGTCCCGTATGGATCGATGTGCCTCTTAATTTTCAATGGGCCATGATCGATCCTTTGAAATTGCGTAGTTTCATCCCTTCTCAGGAAGGTTATCAAAAGGGGCCTGATCCTGTTTTTGCCCGGCAAGTGCGGGAATGTTGCGAAATGCTTGAGCAGGCTTCCAGGCCATTAATTTTAGCCGGCTATGGCGTTCGTCTGTCTGAGGCCATTGAAGAGCTTAATACGTTCCTTGATAAAACAAAAATCCCGTTTGTTTCCAGTTGGGCTGCGTGTGATCTGATTAGGACAGATCACCCTTCATATATGGGGCGTCCGGGGATCGCCGGCCAAAGAGGAGCCAATTTAGCTGTTCAGAATTGTGATCTTTTGCTTAGCATTGGATCACACCTGTGCATTCCTATAACAGGCACCAATTATTCTGTTTTCGCCAGAGGAGCAAAACGTATAGTGGTTAATATTGACAAAGGACAGATCGATACCCCCACTGTTCGTGTCGATCTTGCCATACAGGCAGATGCAAAGATCTTTCTGCAGGAGTGTTTGAAATATTTTAAAAATTCGAAGTTGGCGATGACCGCCCAATGGAAGTCCCGTTGTGACGGGTATAAGAAATATAATGGCCTTTCTGCTGACAGGATTAAACAAAAGAAACTTGTCGATCAGTATGTTTTCGTTGACCGTCTTTCCAATGTCCTTAATGAAGATGATGCGGTGGTGATCGATGGGGGCGGGACGATTGTATATACGGCTTTCCAGTCTTTAAAGATAAAGACCGGCCAGAGAGTTGTCCTGACGACAGGCATTTGTTCCATGGGATCAGGCCTTCCTGAAAGTATCGGTGTTTGCTTTGCTTCGGGCAAGAAGCGTACGATTTGCCTTTGCGGGGATGGCAGCATGCAGCTTAATATCCAGGAATTACAGACGATTGTGCATCATCGGTTACCCATCAAGATATTTTTATTTTCAAATAAAGGGTATCTTTCCATCCGTGGGACGCAAGATGGTTTCCTTGACGGGCGGCACGCCGGGTCTGATGCTGCAGGCGGCATGAGCCTTCCTGATTATAAAAAAGTCGCCCGTGCTTACGGGATCAAGGTAATGCAGATATCATCCCATCGTCAGATAGAGCAGAAAATCCGTCAGGCCTTGCGTCAAAAGGGCCCTGTGGTATGCGAGATATTGGTTCCTGCGGACCAGGAAATATTGCCCCGCCAGGGATTTGATAAAAGGAAGGATGGCGTTTTTGTCCCAAGGTCTTTGGAGGACATGTTCCCTTATTTATCACGGGAAGAATTTCTTAGGAACATGATCGTTGAACCTTTACCTACATTACAGGATTGATTATGGCGGAAATTAATTTATTGGACCTATATCCCCGGCCTCAAAGGCCTATTGAAGAGCGCGGCCGCCGTAAATTATCCAAAGAAGGATGGATCGGCCCCCTGGTGGATCAGCAGGATAATGTCGGCATTCTTTTAGAACACAGGCTTTTGGAAGTTGCCCGCCAATTCGGGAAAGAATATTTTGACGGCGACCGTCTTTATGGTTATGGGGGGTATTACTATGACCCGCGTTTTTGGACAGACACGGTACGTAAGTTAAAAGAACACTATAAACTTCCTGGCAATGCTTCCATTTTAGATGTGGGTTGCGCTAAAGGATTCATGCTTTATGATTTTAAGAAACTTATGCCGCAGGCAAAGGTGGCCGGCCTGGATATTTCAGAGTATGCCCGTGGCCAGGCCAGTGAAGGAATAAGGCCATTTATTAGTGTTGGTAATGCCAAGTCTCTGCCTTATCCTGATGCGTCTTTTGATTTAGTGCTTTCGATCAGTACTGTCGATCATCTCCCGTTGAAGGAATGCGAACAAGCCATACGAGAGATCCAAAGGGTCGGTAGGGGAAAGACGTTTATTTCCGTAAATGCCTGGCGTGATGATGAGGAGAGGGACCTGCTGTTAAAGTGGAATATCACGGCCCAAACGAGTATGCATGTGGATGATTGGAAAAGATTATTCAAAAGGGTTGGATATGAAGGTGATTATTGGTGGTTTTTGGTGAAACCGTGAGAGGTTTATGAACAAACGTCACAATGTTTTGCTTTGGGTTTTTGCGACCGTTTTACCCAAGGTGTTTATTTTTTTGGTAACACTGCCTCTTATTATTTTGATCAGGGTCATGCGCCCCTTCATCTGGATACGGTTTATCCCGGTATCGGAACGGATCGGGCATGGGATTGGGAATATCGAAGTTTATTTATTAGAGCGCAGGGCAGGGCTTCGTCCATCAAAGGCAGTGGACATTTTTTATCCTGATCGTCCATGGAAATGCAACCGGCAGGTGATCAAAATGTGGCAAAGGATACTTCCCCTGTATGATTTTGTTTATTGGATTGTATGGGCCAACTGGGGTAATCCCCTGTTGGCAGCGCATTGTTATAATCCTCCTAATAATGACCGGGATATTCATGGGTTGTCAAATGATACCCCGCCAATGGCGTCTTTCACAAAAAAAGAGGATGATCGTGGGACAAAGTTGTTGCGCGATATGGGCATCCCGCCGGGGAGTTCAATCGTTTGTTTCCATGCCCGGGATAATGCTTATTTGAATGAGCTCAAGCCGCAGAACAATTGGTCATATCACGATCATAGGGATGCCAACATAGATAATTATACCCTGGCGATAAAGGAGCTTGTGGCGCGCGGGGATTATGTTATTCGCATGGGCAGTGTGGTTAATAAGGCTTTCGCATGGAAACATCCCCAAGTGATTGATTACGCGATGAGTCCCTGGAGGTGTGATTTTGCGGATATGTATTTGATCTCAAGATGCCATTTTTATATCGGGAATAACAGCGGATTGGAATGGGGGGGCATGTTTTTCAGGAAACAACTGGTTTTTGTAAACAGGATCCCCATGAAGAACGTTTGCGCCTGGTCGCCGGATTTCTTAAATATCTTTAAGAAATTATGGCTGATACGGGAAAAAAGGTTCCTTACCTTTCGGGAAATGCTCGATTGCTTTCCTGAAGGGGAGGGTGATTATCAGAAAGCAGGGATAGAAGTTATTGAGAACACGCCCGAAGAGATCCTTGATGTTGTGGTCGAGAAAGAAGAAAGGATGAAGGGCTGCTGGCAGACAAATGATGAATATGAAGAGCTTCAGCACAGATTTTGGGAGTTATTCACACCGGATGAATTGCACCAGGTATTTAAAGCGCGGGTGGGGTCAAAGTTCTTGCTGCAAAATAAGGATCTATTGAATTAAGGCGGAATAACCGGGGAGGCTTTTTAAGTGCTTCAATTATTGAAACGAATGGGGGTCATTTTCGGGAAAGGAGATGGTTTAAATTTCTTCTTTCTTTCTTTGGCGATACTCCTTAATTCATTTATGGAAGTCTTGGGGATCACTCTTATTATCCCGTTTATTTCATTGCTGGGGCATCCCGAGATGCTTGAGACGAAAGCATATTTACATAATGTGTATCATTATTTTTCTTTCCATTCATTTCTGGAATTTATGATCGCGCTGGATGCCGTTATCATCGTTGTTTTTGTTGTTAAGAATATCATTCTTTTGATTTTAGCATTTTTGCAGGGCAGATTTATCCGTAATAAACAAATATACGTGTGCACAAGGCTATTTAAGGCTTATTTGCTAAGCCCATACAGTTTTCATCTGAACAGGAATTTGGGGGATCTCCAACAGAAATTGAGAGAGGTTGAAAACCTTATGCAGACCGGGGTCCTTTCGATCCTTATTATTTTGACAGAAGGGCTGTTGGTGGTGTGTTTGTTTTTAGTCCTTCTAAAGACAAATCCTTTACTGACGATTGTTGCCATGGCGGTATTGTCCGGCGGACTTACGCTCTATTTTTATTTTTTTAAAGATAAACTGCATCGCTGGGGAGAGTTAAACGGCCGCCACATTGCCTTATCGTTGCAGCAGGTCAATCAGGGATTGGGGAGCATAAAAGAATCCAAATTACTGGGCAAAGAACTTTTTTTTGTGGACAGTTACCGTTATCACGCGTATCAGATGGCGGTACAGCAAGGTAAAAGTGAGCTTGTGGCAAGAAGCCCGAGATTGTTCATTGAAACCATTGTTGTTATCCTTGTAATGTCTGCCATGGCCATTTGCCTTTTATCCGGCCAGTCTCCGGGCACTGTTTTTACGACGATATCTGTATTTGCTTTCGCGTCGCTGAGGATGATGCCTAGCCTCAACAGGATAAGCAGTTCATGGGGAGGGTTAAAGTTTTTTGTCCCGAGTTTTAATGCCATTTACGATGACTTGGTCGCTTGCGAAAAACTCGAGAGCCAGCAGCGTGGGCGCACCACTGCCGATCCTTTGCGTTTTGACAAAGACATCAAGCTCGATGATGTTGTCTTTTATTATGAAAAGGCAAATACCCCTGCCCTGGACCATATTTCTTTGACGATACCCAAAAACAGTGTGGTTGGTTTTATCGGCCCTTCCGGGGCAGGCAAGACAACGGCCATTGATGTTATATTGGGCCTGTTAGAACCGTCTTCGGGGACGGTCCTGGTTGATGGGTCGGATATCCATAGCCATCTAAGGTCGTGGCAGGTCACGATCGGGTATATTCCTCAGATAATTTATTTATGTGATGACACGATCAGGAGCAATGTCGCTTTTGGGGTTGATCCCCAAGAGGTCAGTGATGCCAAAGTCTGGCAAGCTTTGCAATTAGCCCAGCTGGATGAGTTTGTCCGGTCTTTGCCGAAGGGCATTGAAACAACGGTAGGGGAGCGGGGCATACGTCTTTCAGGCGGGCAGCGCCAGCGTATCGGGATAGCGCGCGCCTTGTATCACAACCCCCAAGTGCTTGTGATGGACGAGGCAACAGCTGCCCTTGACAATGAAACTGAACGTTTATTCATGAGCGCTTTGTTTGGCTTGTCCAAAGAGAAAACGATCATCATTATCGCGCACCGGCTCACGACGATACAGCAATGCGATAAGATCTTTTTCATGAAAGAAGGGAAGCTTATCAGTGAAGGCAAGTATAACGAGCTATCCAGTAATTGTCCGGAATTCCGTCATATGGCGGGCGTTGGCCATTTTTAGCGGGGAGTTGATATGTTCAAGGGATTAAAGTTCATCATTTATGATTTTGACGGTGTGATGACCGATAACAGGGCCCTTTTAATGGATGATGGCCGGGAGGCGGTTTTTGTTCATCGCGGGGATGGGCTTGCTGTTGGTGCGATAAAGAAGATGGGTATTCCTCAAATGATCATATCAACGGAGGCCAATCCTATTGTCGCGGTCAGGGCCAAAAAGTTGGGGATACCTGTACTGCAGGCCATTACGGACAAAAAGGCCGCTGTAGAAAAGGTGCTTAAGGAACGGAAGATCGACCCTAAACATGTTATTTTTGTGGGCAATGATATCAATGATGAAGGAGCGATGCGGTTAGTCGGCTGGCCTGTGGCGCCGGCAGATGCCTATCTTTCAATCAAGAAAATTGCCAAGGTCGTTTTGTCTGTCAAAGGCGGGCATGGGGTGGTTAGAGAATTGTGGGATATTTTAAGGAAAAAATACGTTAAAAATTAGAAGGACTAAACAGGAGAATCAAATGTCAATTTTCTTTATCGCAGAAATAGGGATTAATCATAACGGACAGATCGATATCGCCAAGCAGCTCATCAATGTGGCCAAAGAAGCTGGTTGCGATGCCGTCAAATTCCAGAAACGGACCATTGACCTGGTTTATTCCAAGGATCTTCTTGATTCTCCCCGGGAAAGCCCTTGGGGAAAGACCCAGCGTGCCCAAAAGGAAGGGTTGGAATTCGGGCTCAAGGAGTATCAGGAGATCGACAGGTATTGTAAGGAAATCGGTATTGAATGGTTTGCCTCGGCGTGGGACCTGGAGAGCCAGAAATTCCTTGGCCCTTTCAATTGCCGTTATAATAAAGTGGCCTCTGCGTTATTGGTCTATGAGCCCCTCTTAAAGAGCATTGCCGCAGAAAAGAAGCATACCTTTATATCAACAGGGATGAGCAACGTTGAGCATATCGACAGGGCGGTGGAGATATTCCGTCAGGCTGGATGTCCTTTTGAATTAATGCATTGCAAGTCCACCTATCCGATGGATGATGAAGACGCCAATCTTGCCTGTATTCAGACTTTAAAGGAGAAGTATAAATGCAAGGTCGGCTATAGCGGCCATGAGGTTGGGCTGGCAGTTTCTTATGCTGCCGCGGCTTTAGGGATAAGTTCCCTTGAACGCCATATTACATTGGATAGGGCGATGTATGGCTCTGACCAGGCGGCTTCTGTTGAACCCGCAGGTTTGCGCATGTTGGTCGGCGCTGTCCGCAAGATCGAAAAAGCCATTGGCGACGGTAAGATCGGGGTACAGGCCAAAGAAGTCCCCATCGCCAAGAAGTTGCGTGCGCATATTGCTTGGGATGAGGCCAGTTTAGTTAAATAAAAACAGGAAAGAATGGATATATGTCTGGTTCATACGGAAAATATATAGGCAATGAATTAAAGTATGTTACTCAGATACTGGATTCAGAAAATCCCGAGAATAAAAAAGCACCATTTGTCGGGAAGCTTGAGAAGGCTTTTGCTTCCCGTTTCGGGTGTAAGTATGCGATCGCCCATAATTCGGGTACTTCAACGCTGCATACCTGTCTTGCTGCGGCAGGGGTTGGGGCCGGGGATGAAGTCATTTCACCGGCCCAGACGGTCATTATGAATTCTTTCGCGACCCTGCATCAGAATGCGATACCCGTTTACGCGGATATTGATCCTGACACGTTTAATATTGATCCTAAAAGCATAGAAAAAAATATCACTCCAAGGACGAAAGCAATTATTGCGGTCCATATGCATGGGCTTATGGCGGATATGGACCCGATCATGAGTTTGGCTAAGAAGCATGGTCTTTATGTTATTGAAGACAGTGCCCAATGCGTGCTGGGAAAATATAAAGGCGCGCTGGCTGGTTCCATCGGGCACATGGCCAGCTTCAGTTTTGAGAATAAAAAGCACCTTTCGGCCGGTGAAGGGGGGATGGTCATTACCAATGAGGAAGGTCTTGCTACAGTGATACGCAAGACCGGCGGCTTGGGGTATAAAACATTGAGCGCCGGACAATCCCTTAGACAGCTTTTGCCGTCGGATTTTCAGGACCCTCATTATAAAAGGCACGATACCTTAGGCTGGAATTACCGCATGAATGAATTGACCGCTGCGGTGGCCTTGGCCCAACTGGAACGCGTTGATTTTCTGGTAGCAAGAAGGCAGAAGGTCGCAGGTCTTTATCGAGAAGCGCTGGAGGGCTGTGACTGGGTCATTCCCCAAAAAGTGCCGCCGGGTTTCGAGAATTCTTATTGGACCTTTACGGTTAAATATGAAGGGCAAGCAGCTTACGGCATTAAATGGAAAGATTTTTATGATCTTTACAAGAAAAATGGAGGGGACGGATTTTACGGCGGATTATCGGTGGCTTATGGCGAACCGGTGATGCAGAATAAACCTTTTTTAAACAGGTATTTACCTGATGATAAAGTTTATAAGGATGCCTTTAATTATAAAAACGGATCTTGTCCGGTAGCAGAAGACATTCAACCGAAAATGATGCAATTTAAGACGAACTATAGGAATTTAGAGATCGCCAAACAGAAAACAGAAATTTTAAGAAGGACTATTAAAGAAATCCAAGGAAAATAGATGGGCATGAAAATACCAGCTTTCATTACAGTCCGGACCGCATCGTCACGGTTGCCCCAAAAATGCCTTTTGCCTTTCGGGGATGTGAATGTTATTGAGCATATCATCCGCAGGGCGGTTTTTTTTGGCTTGGAACCTATCGTATGTACGACCGACCAGCCTGCGGATGATATTTTGGAAAAGACGGCGGTTAAGAATAAAGTAAAGTATTTTCGTGGATCCGAAAAACATAAATTAAAACGGTGGCTTGATTGCTGTGATGCTTTTGGTATTGACGTTTTTCATACCGTGGATGCGGATGACCCTTTCTTTGATGCTGATCTGGTCAAAAAAAGTTTTGCCCTGCTTGGGACAGGGTATGACGTAGTGTCTCCGACAGAGGCTTCCAGCATGGGCAATGCCAGTGTCGGGTATTCTTTGAAGCGCGATATTATAGGGAAAGCATGCGCCGTCAGCAATTCGCAAGACACGGAAATGATGTGGTATTTCCTGGACAAGGTCCCGGGCATAAGAAAAATACAGCTTGTCGATGAAGACCCCCATCCTGTAAAGGTGCGGCTTACCCTGGACTATGAAGAAGATTATTGGCTTTTGTGCACTGTCCAGAGATTGGTAGGTGGGAATGCTTCACGTAAAGAAGTGGATGGACTTTTTCGCCGCAACCCGGATCTTTATAAGATGAACTGGTTCCGTAACCAGGAATGGAAGGAGGCCCAGCTTGCAAAGAAAATCTGATCTAAAGAATAAGGTCTGTCTTGTGACCGGTGCCGCGGGATTGCTTGGTTCTCAATTTGCTGATGCTTTGCTTGAAGCCGGCGCTAAGGTCTGCCTTTTAGACATTAATGACAGGGCTTTAAAAGCTCAAGAAAAGCGTTTAAATAAGAAATATAAAGGCCGTTGCATGGGCCTGCAGGTGGATATAACCAGTGAAGAAAGTCTTTGTGCAGCACGCCGAACGGTCCTGCGGCGTTGGGGCAGGATCAATGTGCTTATCAACAACGCAGCGAACAATCCCAAAGTTGGAAAAGGCGGGAATATTAATTTCTCAAGATTTGAGCATTTCCCTCTTGAGCAATGGGAACAAGATTTCGCCGTTGGTTTAAGAGGGTCTTTTTTATGTTGTAAGGTCTTTGGGTCTCAAATGGCCCAAAAGAGATCAGGTGTTATTGTGAACATAGCCTCGGATCTTTCAGTCATTGCCCCTGATCAAAGGATCTACCGTGAAACCGGATTGAAAGAGGATAAGCAGCCTGTCAAACCGGTCACCTATTCTGTGATCAAGACCGGCCTCCTGGGATTGACACGTTATTTGGCAACATATTGGGCTGATCGGAATGTCAGGATCAACGCCTTGTCTCCCGGCGGTATATATACAGGCCAGCCGCAGGCGTTTGTTAAACGATTGGCTGATTTGATCCCTATGGGACGGATGGCTGAGGTTTCTGAATATAGGAAGGCCATTGTCTTTTTGTGTTCCGATGCTTCAAAATATATGACCGGCCAGAATTTGATCATGGATGGTGGCAGGAGTGTTTGGTGATGCAGGGCAATGATGTGCCATCGCGTCATAAAATAATTTGGGTTGAAGGTCTTGGTTTTTTTTCGGTTTTTTATTGGGGATTTAAGAGCGTTTTTAGCGATCTTGAGATCCGATTCGATGAGCATCAAACCTCGGCGGCCACGTCTTGGTTAGGGTCGTTGTTCAATCAATTCTTTGGAAAAAAAATCTTTTCACAAGCCTGCCTTTCCCTCAATCAGCTGGATGCCGAGGGAACAGCCTTGTATTACCGCAAGCAGGAACTTCTTTCCCAAATACTGGATTCCTATTGCCGACAAAAAGGGGCCGGGGGATCCGTCAATTTTCAATACATGATGAGGTCGTATTTAGCTTCTTATTTGGAACTGGAATTCCGGGTGGCCTTTATCGTCATGGTTGAATATCAGGCTTTGAAGATGAAGGACCAGGAGCATGAGGTTTTGCTTTTGGGAGGCCCCGGTGTCCGTATTATTGTTGATCTTATTAAAGTGAATTTTGCGGCCATCCGTCAGACCTCTGCCTTGAGGGCCTATGTGTCAAAGTTGGGGTTTGTTTTTTTCTTAACCGGAAGGCTTTTATTCAATCATACATTTTTGCTGTTGCGAAGGCCCCCTAAAAAAGAAGGGAACAATGTCTGGATTGAGTACCCGCCACCGTATGGTGTTTGGCGGGTATTATTTGACCATTTATCCGGTCTTCGCGAAAGCC
>JABDFL010000018.1 GCA_013286575.1 Candidatus Omnitrophota bacterium | reverse complement strand
CCAATATCTGGTATAAAACCCCACCGGCCACATCAGCTTCGGGAAAAATATATTTGCGTGCGGAAATGGTCATTTTAGTCTTACTGTCTGCGTTCTTTTTCAGACTTAGCGTCACCATCGACCCATTAATATCGGCTTTAATTACATTGTGCGGCTTGTCATCTTTAGTAATCCTTCCCATTTGCTTTATGACCTCAAGGCTGATCTTATACACTCGTTCGAGAGGAACATCAACACTTTGCTGTACGTCATATTTCCCTATAAATGTTGCGGCGACGGCAACAGGTATGACCGGTATAATAGACACACCGGCTAACACCGCGGCCCCATAGATACCGGCATTCTTTATCAAGGCGGCCTTCATGGGTTCCTCAAGCACAAGCAAGGTCAGCTGTTCCATCGTGGGAATACGCTTGTAGCTCTTTTGTTTATTGATAACATCCACACGTACACTCGTTTCCCTGCCGGCCTTATACTCCTTATGGACAATCTTGCCGATCCTCAAATTAAGAAGATCAATTTGAACGGGCGTCGATGAAGAAGACTTCGATTTTTGCGCTATGCTTAACAAGTCAACGTTAAGCTTTCCTTTTTTATTTTTAGTCAGCACCATGGCTTCCATGTCAATGTCCACCAGCAAAAGATGATACTTTTGCTTTAATAATGAAGCGCGGTCAAAGATGACATCTATTTTAGGGCAGGATACCATGACATCTTCCGGAAAACCGGCAGGATTGAAGATCTTAAATCCGGTTATATGAATAGTTGAGTTAAAAATATCCAATGAAAAGCTATTCATCTGTACCGGGGCTCCCATCATACGGGAGGCGGCTATTGTTACTGCAGATTTAATGATCAGGTCTTTAAAAGCTACAATACATACCAAAAAAATACCTATGACAACCAGTATTTTAAATAGTCTTTTCACGCCTTTATCCCTTTTTTAGATATCTAAATTATTTTTCTAGAAGTAGTTATAGCAGGGACAAGATGAAGATGGGATGAACTGAAGGTTAGTGCAGCGACTTAATTAATTGGTGTCTGTCCCTATTTATTCGGCTATTTTCTTTAGGTAAATGATATCTTCAAATTCTTATTAAAAGCACATGCGATCCTAGCCAGTGTTTTAATATTAAAACTTGCGTAATTGCCACTTTCGTAACGTGCAATTGCTGTTCTGCTTGTTTTTACCTTTTTGGCAAGCTCTGACTGGCTCATTTTTGCCTTGTATCTTAATTCTGCAATTTGCTCACCAATATCCATTTGGGTGGAAACTTCATCATAAACAGCCTTAAACTTAGGATTTTCCATTTCCTTATCAAAGATTGATTTTGTCATTTTTTCTTTAAAAACAATCTTCTTAGGATCAGGCAAAAAGTCCTTTCCTTTTCATAGAACTTTCTAAATTCCTTATCTTTAAGTTCTTCGTTTATATACTCCTTAAATGTCGGTAACTTTTGGGGCATATTATCTCCTTCCCTAACTATCAATAATAAGGCATGTCCCTATTTAACGGCTTGTAATTCGTAATGTACGCCTTCTTTTTTTTGTAATATATGGATCACGTCAAAAAGATTAGTCGCCGTCGGATTTCCAGTGACACTAAACATACGTATCAAACTTTTTGAATCTTTTTTAGTCAATCTGGACAACTTTTCAAAACCAATAGTCGCATTAATATAATCGCGGATCAACGCTTTACCAGTTTTAATATCGCCGGAAAGCATACATTCAATACTTTCCCGAAGAATTCCCTCCCGGAATTTCCGGTCATGTACGGCACGAGCCTGGACTGTCTCTTTAAAATTTCGTGTTATAGCCATAATCCTTATCCCTTCTTGCGTTGCTTATATTCTTCCCAAAGCATTTGCGCATGATCAATGTCTTTTTGTTGATGCTTTTTTGTTCCTCCGCCCAATAGAATAATTAACCTATCTCCATCCTTGCCCGCATAAACCCGATAACCAGGCCCCCAATCAATAACAATCTCTTGGAACGCGCCTTTAATCGGCTTTAGGCATGAAGTATTTCCCTGCTCAAGACGCGTCAAATAAACGTTCACTTTATTCGCTGCGTGCGCATCAAGGCCGTCGAACCAATCAGCAAAATAGCTTTTGCCTTCTTCTGTTATGTATTCTTCTACCCTAATCATAAGGTAACATATATGTTACTTAATTGCAAATTAATTTTTGGAAAATCAGAAGCGGCAGGATGGTACAGGCAGAGTGCTTCAGTTTATTCTATTGCATATCCGATAACGTGCATGCCGCAGAGAGCGGCAGGCCTTTGCTACTAATTTTTCACGTTTGCTTTATAAAGTCAAGCTATCAATAACAGGGCGCTGCCACCTATTATTAATTAAAATCACAGGAGATTTTTGATTAATTTATTATCTTTTAGGTTTTCTTAATCCTCATCTCTTGTATGCATTTATTTACAAAAAGCAACATTGTATAAGGAATTAAGCCTAAACCTATCAATACTACCAATAGTTTTTTCATAAATTATCTTATTCAATACAAAGTATGTAGCTTACAATTAATAATAAATAATGGTGGGCGATTGATCACTTTGTTTATTCTTTAAATAATCAAATTGTACACCCTTCGTAACGCCTCGCTGGATCGTACGTTCAGTTTCAATTGTTTCAATTACTTTCCCATTCGCATCTTTCTTAACCTGAACTTCTTTAATAACATATGTGCTTACACAGCCTGATAGAGCAATGCACATTATTGCAACAAAGAATATTTTCATAAATCTCCTCACATTAGGCAACCTACACTAAATGGCTTTTTAATTATAATGACCCCATAAATAATATACAATCAAAATAATACGAAACGCCCCTTACCAAATAAATGGTATTAAACGATACCGAGTTTTTTGACAATATTCATTATAACCAGATAAGTCTTGGGATAAAAACTTCTCTTCATCAAGAAGCCTCACCTTTATAGCATATGTTATTAAAAAGAAGATAAGTAATCCCCACCACGACCCCAGAGCAAGAGGTGTGCCCAAAAGTAAAACAACTGCACCTAAATACAGGGGGTGGCGAACAAACGCATACACGCCTGTTGAAATAACTTTATGTTCAGGGGTTAGTTCAATTGTGGCGGAAGCATATGTATTCTCTTTAAGCACAACGAAGATAATGAAATAGCCAAACGATACTAAAATATCTCCCGCAATGACGACTGAAAATGGAACATTGGACCAAAAAAAACGATGATCAAGCGAAGAAAGAATAAATAAACAAATGTATAAAATGTAAATAAAAAACTGTATCCATTTTTGACTCTTTTTTTTCTCAGTTCTGTTTATTCGGCGTTCTAGGAGTTTCGAATCGCTCTTATACAAATAAACATAAATTAATGCAACTGATATGCCAAAAATCAACAAGTAGATCCATGCCTGCCAATAATCGAATGTCCAAGCTGGAGCAAAAAGCATAATCCCTAAACCGATAATAAGCCGTATAAATCCAATGACGGTTTTTTTGACCAGATCATTCATGCGCTTCTCATTACATAAAAAATGGAGCCGCAGAGGGACCGTAAGCTAAACCAGCGCTAACAGCAGTACTGACAACAGTACCGAGAACATCAAAAGGTATCTCTAGCAATCCACAGCCTGCTTGGGATATACAAAACAATAACAAAAAAAATAAACTCAAATATTCTTTAATAAATTTCATTTTATAAACTCTTAATTTCACTAATCTAGTTAATTGATTTTAAATGTCCTAACCATGGAAAGCAATTAAGAAAACAAATAAAAAACCCCCTGCAAATTTATTAAACTCACAGGGGGCATTTATATAATCCTAAAAAAACTTAATTAAGAGCAATTAAGTCCTTTCTCATTTCTTGTGGAACTTGGTCTATAGAAGCAATTTGAAGTGTGCGAGTTTTATTGTTCAAAGCTGCTGTAGTTGGTGAAAGGTTAGCAATTGCCTGAGGAGGAAGTTTCCACATCTTCCCTGTTATTGGATCAACAATTAACATTCCAATTAGGCCACCAAAAAGGATGTTAGCAAAATACCAACCATCTATATCCGCTCTAACCACAACAACCTGGTCACCATAACCTGCTTTAGAAAATTTAATTGTATAAGATTTTGCATGAAAATAAGATGAACCTGCCGTTAAAGACATTGTTGTGGGTGTTACCCCATTTAACATTTGTAACCCATTTTCATCTGTAACTGTAATATTTGCTCCAGATGGATTGCTATTAATTGTTACTGGAAAAACACTTTGACCTACAATGCTACAACATCCCGATAAAAAAGAAGTAAGTAGAACAATAGATATTACCCCTTTAAATTTCATTACCCCTCCCGTTTTGTTGCTGGTTTAAAATAAGAATATTTTTCTAACCAAGGCTGGTTGAGCAAACAACGGCTTCTCAACAAAAATTGATTAGCTAATTAAAACATCTACAAGTAATTTTGTAGTATTCTCTATAAATATCTTAAATTTGTCAAACACTTTAACTCCATCCTAAACTTTTGGATCACTCGGACATTTAACTTATCAAAATCCTCGTTACTTAAAACTTATCATCGGGTCACCAGGTGTAAAGAATGAACATTGTTTACAATCTTGATCCATTGTTTGAAATATTTGAAATTTATCATGGTAAAGTTGAACCGTTCCTACTTATCTTTCCCCATCGCTTCCTTAAACATCCGTATAAACTCCGGATTAATCTTCGCAAAAACCCCTTCAATGAACAGATCCCTTATCCAAATCCACTCCAGTGGCTGCGGTGATAGACATATCTTGAAATAACTGTACATAGGCAATGATGGAATAATTCTTTAAATCCCCTTCTTTAGGGTAGTCCAAATCAATGTCGCCTTGAGTATCCATCTCTTCTAATGCCACTGTTTTTAATTGACGCACCAGGTTGTCATGCCGCATCTGCCTGCCGCCATTCTCTCCGGCCGTGACCTGGCTTTGAATGCCCCGCTCAACCAGCGCCACATTGATCACCGAATCAGAACTTTCATGAGCAAGCTGGTAATGCACTTTTAGTAAAGCTCCCGAATGCTCAAGAGTTATCGTCAGCGCATTACTTGCCGGCTGATTCAAATATGTAAAAATGTCCCGCCTGGTCTTATCTTCATCAGTCCCGGAAAAGCCTTCCTTACCATTGATGACCATCTCCGGCGTATACAAGCGGTCTGACTCACCTGTCAGGCGCTGGGAGTAGTCCTGCTGGCGCTGGGTGTATTGTGGCGCACTATACGGATCCTTCCATCCCTGATTGTCCCAGTAATCCACTTCGAAACTAAGCGTATATACCGGCTGATGCGATTGGCGGACATCGGCGGTAAGGCTGTTTAGGAGATCAACCGCCGGCGGACAGCTCGAACAGCCTTCAGAGGCAAAAAGCTCCACCACCGCAAAGCCAGGATAGCTCTTTTGTTGCGCCAAGCATAAGCAGGGCAGGTTTAATGCTAAAACAACACCTATGATCCATCCATATTTCATAAACACCTCTCAGTGACCTTGTCCTTTCTCAAAGCAGAAATCAAGTATTGTGTCCCCTTAATTCAATTATTTTCTCTTACTTTGGAGCGAGTTCGCCGTACCAATAGGCTGCCGTTACTCCGCCATCCATAAGAAAATCACTGCCGGTGATAAATGTGCCGTCAGGCCCCATCAGCAACGCTCCTACAGCTCCTACCTCATCAGGAGTGCCGCCTCGCCCTGCTGCAGACACTTCGATCATGCGCCGGTATCCCGCACCGCGCGGGCCATCTAATTCATCCTTGGCCAACGGAGTGAAAATGATGCCGGGGCTAATGGCATTGACCCTTGCACCGCGCTTTCCCCAGCGGACTGCCTCTGCCATCACCCGCAGGGAATTGCCGCGTTTTGAAATCTGGTAAGCGTGGAGAGAATCTTTCACTTGATCGGGCTGAAGCATGGGAAGCTTGAGCAATTCTTCAACCGGTGTTGTGGCAAGCAACTTATTCTGCTCGGCAGAAAGCGGCGGCAGGCGGTGCCCGGACTGTGAGGAAATAACAACACCACAACCACCGCGCGCGATAACATTGCCGAATTCCTCAAGCACAAGCGCTGTGCCGTAGAGATCGACCTTGAGGACCGTCTCCGGGGAGGCTTGAGAGGGAGAAACACCAGCAGCATGAATGATACCGGAAATCTCACCAAAAGAAGCAGCAGTCTTGACCAAGGCTTGAACAGAGACACGCGATGACACATCAACTTTTGCAGTGCTGACACTAAAGCCGGCATCACTCAAAGTTTTTGCTGCCGCATCGGCGTTTTCCTGGCGTAAATCAGCCAACAATATATGTTTGCCGACACTGACCCGCCGCGCAATCGCCTGACCAATCGATCCTGCCCCTATTACAACAATAACATTTCCCATATTTCCTCTTAACTGGTGGGGACACTTCTGACAGAGCTTATTGTATTACAGAGACTTATTTAGAAACGGTCCGGCTTTTTTTTACTTATGATAATTCCCGTTAAGTATATGTCCTCTGAAAAACGTAATATACCACTAAATAGAAAATTCGTCAGAAAAATGTGGGTATGGGGCGAATATGGTTAAATGGTATTGTGGACGAAACAATCAGGGATTTTTTGCCAAATGTCTGCGAGGATTTACATCAAAAATGTTCCAAATAAAGAGAATCTTTAGAACATTTTTGACGTAAACCGAAGCAGACGGCAAAAATATCCCGTTTCGGGAACAATACCATTTTACCATATTCGCGGCGTGGATAGATTCCCGACAGAAGCATTCGGGAATGACAGTGTTAAGAGATTGCTTCGTCGCTTCGCTCCTCGCAATGACACGGAAGAGATGTTGCAATGACACACTCGCAGGGCAATAAAAAAGCCCCGTCCTTGCGGACGGGGCGGTATTAAAAGATTGCTTCGTCGCCCTTACGGGCTCCTCGCAATGACACAAACCAACTATTCTCCCCCTGCTTTGCGTTGGAAGAGCTTCGGTGCGACCTTGGGCTTGGCTGCGGCCTTGGGAGCGGTTTTGACATCGGCTTTACCATGCTTGGGTGCCGTCTCTGCGGACACTGGCTTGGTTTCGGCTTCTGACACCTTGCTCGTATCCCCTGCTTCCTTGGCTTCGGGCTTAACACGCTTTTGATTGGTGATGATCTCGCGGCTCTTTTCGGTTAATTCCAAAAAGGCCAATTCGGCGTTATCACCGGCGCGCTGGATATACGGGATGATCCTTGTATATCCGCCGTTGCGGGACTTGAAGCGTGGGGCTATATTACTGAATAACAAAGAAACCTCCGCGTGATCGCACAGGATCGCAAACGCACGACGGCGTGCGGCCAGGGTGTCTTCCTTGCCTAAGGTGATCAATTTCTCGATCATCTTGCGGGCTTCCTTGGCTTTGGCACGGGTGGTGCAGATGCGCTCCTGCAGGAATACGGCCTTGGCCATATCGCGCAGGGTGGCTTTTCTTAAACTTTGATTACGGCTTAAACGATTGCCGGATTTAGCGTGTCTCATTTTACTTGGTCCTTAATTTCTTGGTATCGACCTTCATACCCAAATTCAAGCCCATGGCTTTAAGGATATCTTGAATTTCTGTTAATGACTTCTTACCGAAATTGCGGAATTCCAATAATTCAGGTTCCTGACGGCGGACTAAATCGCCGATGGTCTTGATATTGGCATCCTTGAGGCAATTGGAAGAACGCACTGATAATTCGAGTTCCGAGATAGGAAGACGCAGCTTGGTGTACAAGGCCTCTTCTTCGGCGGAAACTTCTTCTTCAGCTTCTTCCTCTTCAGGCAATTGGCCGTAAGCAACGAAGACGTCCAAATGGCGCTGTAAAATATTGGCACCGTAGAGTAACGCTTCTTTGGGATTAATCGCACCATTAGTGAAAATCTCGACTAATAAGCGGTCATAATCCGTGCGTTGACCGACACGGGTGTTTTCAACGGTAAAATTCACCTTGATGATCGGGGTAAAGATGGAATCCACGACGATGGTGCCGACAGGGGAACCTTCTTTTTTGTTCTGGTCTGCAGGTACATAACCGCGGCCGCGGGAAATTTCCAGTTCCATGTTAAACGGAATGTCCTGGGTCAGGGTCAAAAGGTGGTGCTCAGGATTCAAGATCTCGATAATTTCATCGGAGATAATGTCCTTGGCCCTGATCTCGCCTTTTTTATTGGCCTTGATATAAACTGTTTTAGGGGCCTTGGAATGTGAACGCACAACCAGGGCTTTGACATTAAGCACGATCTCAGTCACTGATTCCAAAACACCGGAAAGTGTGGAGAACTCATGCGATACGCCTTCAATTTTAATGGAGGTAACAGCAGAGCCTTCAATGGATGACAAAAGAATACGGCGCAAAGAATTACCTAAGGTCACACCATACCCGCGTTCGAAAGGCTCAGCTACGAATTTACCGTAGGTGGCTGTATAACTATTCTCTTCACAATCTAAACGTTTTGGCATTTGAAAATCGCGCCATTTGACACCCATGTTACTCTCCTTCGTTTTTATGTCCCCCTTTGAGTGGTAAGCCCAAGGGTCATACGAGTTAATAAAGACTATCTTGAATACAACTCGACAACGAGCTGTTCGTTGACGGTAAACGTTACATCTTCACGCGTTGGGATGCGCACGACCTTGATCGTCAATTTCGCGGCATCGATTTCCAGCCAACCAGGGACCTTGCGTTCCTTGGTGGTCTCTACATTCAATTTGATCGTGGCCAATGATCTATCATCGGTCTTGATCTCGACGATATCATTGGGCTTGACCATGAATGAAGGGATGTTCACGCGGCGGCCATTGACAGACACATGGTTGTGGCTGACGATCTGGCGGCCGTCGGTACGTGATTTGGCAAATCCGGCGTTGAAAAGAACGCTGTCCAAACGGCGTTCAAGGAACTGTAAAAGGATATGGCCGGTAACACCCTTGGTGGCGGTGGCCTTTAAGAAGTAATTACGGAACTGTGTTTCCAAAACGCCGTAAATACGTTTGATCTTTTGTTTTTCGCGTAACTGCACCCCGAAGTTGGAGAGCTTGGTTTTCTTGGTGATACCATGCTGTCCCGGAGCATATTCACGGCGGGAAACGGCACATTTATGCGTATAGCAGCGCGCACCCTTTAAAAAAAGCTTTTCGCCTTCACGGCGGCAAAGACGGCAATCCGGTCCTAAGTCACGACCCATTTTGTAATTCCTTTCCCATTTTTCTCACCCAGCCCTGGTGGAGCCGATCCATCTTGTGGATTCCCGACAAAAACATTCGGGAATGACATGCTTTTGTGCAACGGGAGTGAATAATTGTTTATACTCTGCGTTTCTTGCGTGAACGGCATCCGTTATGAGGGATGGGTGTCACGTCTTTGATCGAAGTTACATGTAAACCTGCGGCCACGAGTGCGCGGATCGCTGATTCACGGCCTGAGCCCGGGCCCTTGACGAATACATCAACGCTCATTAAACCCAATTCCTTGGCCCGGCGGGCTGCGTCTGTCGCGGCTATCTGGGCGGCAAAGGGTGTGGATTTCTTGGAACCATGAAAGCCCACTAAACCGGGAGATGCCCAGCTGATCGTATTGCCCTGCTTGTCAGCAATGGTCACAATGGTATTGTTAAATGTTGCCTGTATCATCGCGACACCTGAAGTAACACCTTTAAGGTTTTTCTTCTTTGTCTTAAGGGTCTTCTTGGCGGCTTGAGAGTTTTGGTCCGGTTTCTGTTGTTCGGGTTTGGTGGCCATAATTTTTATCCTAAATGTCCTTTATTAAGCTGCTTTTTTAGCTGCCGGAGCCGCTTCTTTCTTGATGATATGTCCGACGACGGGCTTTTTGCCTTTGCGCGTACGGGCATTTGTTTTGGTCCGCTGACCCCTGACCGGCAATCCCTTGCGATGGCGGATGCCGCGGTAAGAGCCTACTTCCATTTGACGGCGCACGTTATCATTGACTTCGCGGCGCAAATCACCTTCGGTGACATAATTTTTTTGCAACAAACTGGTGATACGGGAAATCTCTTCTTCTGTCAGATCTTTGGCGCGTTTGTCCCCGCTGATCTGCACTTGGGCTAAAATTTCACGGGTGCGGGTTGGGCCGATGCCGTAAATATAAGGAAGGGCGGCTTCAATCCGTTTTTCTTTGGGAAGATCTATACCTAAAATTCTGGGCATCTGACTTATCCTTGTCTTTGTTTGTGTTTGGGATTGGTGCAAATGACCCGCACCACCCTGTTACGACGGACGATTTTACAACTTGAACAAATTCTTTTGACTGATGATTTGACCTTCATAATAAAAATCCTTTATTTTAATCGGAACGTGATGCGCCCACGGCTTAAGTCGTAAGGCGATAATTCGAGTTTTACTTTGTCACCGGGCAAAATACGGATAAAATTCATCCTGATCTTTCCCGACACATGCGCCAATACCTTGTGATTATTCTCTAACGTCACGCGAAACATAGCATTCGGCAACGCTTCTGCGATCGTTCCTTCTACTTCTATTAAGTCTTCTTTGGCCATAAATTTATTTTGTCAGTATCTCAGGCCCCTTGGACGTGATGACTATTGTATGTTCAAAATGGGCCGACGGTTTACCGTCTTCGGTGACCACTGTCCAGCCATCGCTGAGCGTCTTGGTGCGATGCGTGCCCATGTTGACCATGGGCTCAATGGCAAAAACCATGCCTTCGGCAAGCACCGGTCCTTCTGAAGGGCGCCCGTAATTGGGGATTTCCGGATCTTCATGCAATTGCTTGCCGATCCCATGCCCGACAAAATCCCGGACCACTGAAAAACCGTGCATTTCCACAAAACTCTGCACCGCAAATGAAATATCAGAGAGCCGGTTGCCCACCCTGGCCTGCTCTATGCCGCGCAAGAGCGAGGCGTGGGTCACGTCTAAAAGACGCTGGGTTTCCGACGGGATATTCCCGATCGGCACCGTGACGGCCGTGTCGGAATAATAACCTTCGTAAATAATGCCGATGTCAACGCTGACAATGTCCCCGTTCTTGACAACGCGCGGGCCCGGAATACCGTGGACAACAGCTTCATTGACCGAAATGCAGGCCACCCCGGGAAAACCGCGGTAACCTTTAAAGGCCGCCGCCACCTTATGCTGACGGATCAGTTCTTCCGCCTTAAGGTCAATGTCCTTCGTCGACATACCGCTTGTTAAAGAGCCTTGCAACTGTACAACAATGGAACTAAGAATTTTACCAGCTTTTCTTAAAATGTCAACTTCATTTGGCTGCTTGATTCGGATACCTTGGGAGGTCTTCATTTAAGCATGGCGGCCAAAGCTTTGGCCAAATCAACTGTTTCTAAATTACCATCCAGCTTTTTTAATTTATGCTGTTTGGCGTAATAATCAATAATAGGCTGCGTGCTTGTCTGGTAGACCTGCATGCGCGCCTTGATCGTCTCTTCATTGTCATCCGTGCGCTGATAAAGTTCACCGCCGCAGGCATCGCAAACGCCAGCCTTCCGCGGAGGGTGATTGGTCATGTGGTAGATCTCACCGCATTTGCGGCACACCCGACGGCCGGTGAGGCGTTTCAACAATAGATCCGCATCCGCTTCCATGTTCAGGGCAAAATCCAAAGGTACGTTCGCTTTCGCCAATATCTGGTCCAAATCCTGGGCCTGCTTGACCGTACGCGGAAACCCGTCGAGCATATAGCCTTTTTTCAAATCCGGGTCATGCGCCACACGCTGCTCAACTAATTTGGTAACGAGCTCATCCGACACCAGGGCACCTTTGGTGATCAACGCTTTGATCTCCATACCCAACGGTGTGCCTTTTTTGATCTCTTCACGCAGCATATCGCCCGTTGAGATATGGCTCAAATGATACTGCTCTTTTAATACCCCAGCCAAAGATCCTTTGCCGGCACCCGGAGGGCCCAACAGGACAACTCTCATCGCGTCACCGTACCGCCATAGCCGCCGCTTAAATTACGGCCGCGTAAATGCCCGGTCTTCATAAAACCTTCATAATGATGCATCTGCAGATGGGATTCAATCTGTTTCATGGTGTCGAGCATGACACCGACGGTAATCAGGACACCGGTACCGCCGAAAAATGAAGCCACCAAATAAGGCACCTTGAAAGACGCCATGATGGAATCCGGCATGACGGCGATAATACAAATAAACAAAGAACCGACCATGGTGATGCGCGTTAAAACATAATCCAGATAATCCGCGGTCTCTTTGCCGGGGCGTATGCCCGGCACAAAACCGCCGTGCTTCTTTAAATTTTCCGCCACATCTACAGGGTTAAAAACAATGGCGGTATAAAAATAACAGAAAAATATGATCAGCATCGCATAGATCACATAATACGTCGCATGCCCGCGCTGGATCCATGAGGCGAAATGCTGCAAGCCGCTATGGGGCATGAAGGAAGATATCGTGGCCGGGAATAAAATAATGGATTGAGCGAAAATGATGGCGATGATACCGGCGGTATCTACTTTTAAAGGAATAAATGTTCCCTGCCCGACGGCTGTTGAGGTGCTGCCGGCCCGTCGCGCATACTGCACCGGGATGCGGCGCTGGCCCTGGGAAATCAGGGTAACACCGATGATGACCGCAATCAAAAAGAACACCATGAAGACAATGGCAATGGGCTGTAATTGGCCGGCCCCGCTGGAAGGGTCCAATAAAAGACGAAGGTAATGATAGGCGGTGGGCGCTCTGGATAAAATACCGCAGGTGATGATCAAGGAAGTTCCGTTACCCACACCCTTTTCCTGGATGCGCTCGCCCAACCACATCAGGAAAATAGTACCCGCGGTCAGGGTCATCACCGTTGTAAAACGGAAACCCCAGCCCGGATTGGCCACGATCTGCATCCCGCCAAAGGTAGACGGGCTTTCCAGCCAAAGAGCGATAAAAAATGACTGGATCATGGCCAGCCCCACGGTGCCGTAGCGGGTGTACTGGTTGATCTTTTTATAACCGGCCTGGCCTTCTTTGGAAATCTTTTCCAACGAAGGGATAACCGCCGTTAAAAGCTGCATGATGATGGAGCTGGAAATATACGGCATGACGCCAAGCGACAGGACCGTCATCTTGCCAAGTGCCCCGCCGGAGAACATGTCCATGATGCCGACCACGTTGCCGCCGCCGTTGGCAGAGCTCATTTTTTGGAAAAATTGGTTTAAAGCCACCCCGTTGATCCCGGGGGTCGGGATAAAACAGCCTAAACGGTAAACCGCGAGGATTCCCAGCGTAAAAAGGATTTTCTGGCGTAATTCGGGGACTTTAAAACAGTTTGTTAAGCCTTTTATGAATTGGGAGAACATAAAATATTATGCCGCACCGCTGTGAGCGGCCGGATTGAGGTCTAAAATCTCAGGAGTGCCTCCGGCCTTGGTGATCTTGTCAGCAGCTGTCTTGGAAAAACGGTGCGCCTGCACCGTTAATTTCCGGGTGACTTCCCCCACGCTCAAAACTTTTATCGGTTGCAGCAAGGACCTGATCAAATGACGGCTTTTTAAAAGCTCAGGAGTAATGGTTGTCCCGTCTTCAAAACGGTTCAGGCTTTCACAATTGACCACCTGATACTTGGCAGGCCATTTGCTGTTAAAGCCGACCTTAGGCAAACGGCGAAGCAATGACATCTGGCCGCCTTCATAAGCGAGCATGACGCCGCGCCCGGAACGGCAATTCTGGCCGGTTTGGCCGCGGCCGGAACGTTTTCCGTGGCCGGTGCCGCGCCCGCGTCCGACGATCTTTTTACGTTTGCGTGAGCCTTCAGGGCTTCGTAACTGATGGACTTGCATTGACAGTAACCTCGCTCGTGGCTTCAACGGCTTTCCTGATGGCTTTCAAACGTGAAAGTCCGTCGAAAGTCGCCTTAACCACATTGATAGGATTATTAGAACGATGACACTTGGTTAAAATATTGGAGATCCCGGCGCCGTCACAAACCGCGCGCACGGCACCTGAAGCGATAACGCCGGTACCTTCGGAGGCGGGCTTCAATAAAACAATGGCTGAACCGCATTGGCCGATGATCTCATGAGTGATCGTCGTACCGCGACGGGGGATAAAAATCATTTGCTTTTTGGCAGCAGCCAGGGCCTTCTTGATGCCTGTGGCCACTTCACCCGCTTTACCCAAACCATAGCCGACCTTGCCCTTGCCGTCGCCGACAACAACCAGCGCTGAAAATGCCAGGCGGGTACCGCCCTTGGTGGTCTTGGAGACGCGGTTGATGGAAACAACTTTTTCGATCAGACCGCTGTCAGTTAAACCGGTTGGTTTTTTAGCAAATGGTTTACGGTCACGGCCGCCTTTGCCGCCGCGTCCGCCGCGTCCGCTTGGGGCCCCAGGGCCGCCAGGAACTCCGGCAGCAGGTACGCCAACAGCAGGCACTTCGGCCGCAACTTCATCAGGAATAGAAATAGCTTCTTTTTCCTGTTCGAGGATCTGCTCGGCCTGGGCCGGTGTTTTAACGTCTAATTCTTTTTCGTCGTTTTTCTTGTTGTCTTTCATAAAATTTAGAACTCCAATCCGGCTTTACGCGCGGCTTCGGCAAACGCCTTGATACGGCCGTGGTATAAATATCCGCCGCGGTCAAACGCGACTTTTTTAATTCCCTTTTTGATGGCTTCGGTGGCCAACGCTTCGCCCAATACGGTCGCAGCGCTGACATTGCCGCCGGTCTTGGATTTTGTTTTTACGTCCTTGGCCAGGGTCGACTTGCCGATCAGGACCTTGCCGGATATATCATCGACAATTTGGGCCTGTAAATTATTCAAAGACCTGTGCAGGCAGAGGCGCGGACGCTCGGTTGTTCCGGCTACTCCCTTACGGATGCGTTCATGACGGTAAATTCTTTGTTGTTCTTTAATGTTTAACATAATGCTCCAAAATAGATCCCCGACAAAAGCATTCGGGGATGACCAAACAAACTGCGTTTATTTGGTCACCTGTTTACCTTGTTTTCTTCTAACGACTTCACCGACATAGCGGATACCTTTTCCCTTATAGGGTTCCGGCGGCTTGAACCCGCGGATCTTGGCGGCCACCAGGCCCACCAACGCCTTGTCCACACCCTCGACGGAAATTTCCGTGGGCTTGGCTGCGGTCACTTTAACATCTTTGGGAAATTCATATTCAATCGGATGAGAAAAACCGATATTCATGACTAATTTATTGCCCTGGACAGCAACGCGAAAACCAACGCCCTGGACTTCCAAATCCCTCTTATGGCCTGTGCTTACACCGGCGCACATATTTTCAATCAGGCGCTTGGTGGTACCATGATTGGAACGGGCCTGCTTGGTGTCGCTGATGCGGTTGACCATGATTTTGTTTTCTTTGTTCTCTAAAACCACATCCGCAGGAATGGCCATGGACAATTTGCCCTTGGGACCTTCCACGTTGACCGCGGTCTTATCAAAAGAAATTTTAACGTTCTTGGGTAATTCTACGGGTGTTTTTGCAAGTCTTGACATATATCCTCTTCTTACCAAAATATTCCCTGTTACTTGGCTAGCAACAGTTGCGACAGTGCGTTACCAGATGTAACAAAGAACCTCACCGCCAATTTTTAATTTACGAGCTTCACGATCAGAAATCAAGCCCTTGGAGCTGGAGATAATGGCTGTCCCTAAGCCGTTCAAAACCCTGGGAATACGGTTATTGTCCGTATACACGCGCAGGCCGGGACGGGACACGCGCTTGATGCCCAAAATCAGGGGCTTGGTGTTCTCATATTTTAAATAGACTTTAAGCACGCCCTGCTTATTGTCTTTCAATAAACGGAAATCTTCAATGTAACCGTCAGTCTTAAAAATAGCCATCATGCGTTCCAGTAATTTGGAAGCCGGAAACTCGACGGTCTCATGGCGCGCGTTGGTGGCGTTGCGCAAAATGGTTAATGTATCAGCGATCGGATCAGAAACAGACATATTATTTTCCTTTTCAGACCATTACACCTCCCGGAGGTGTAATGGTTAAGTTACCAGCTAGCCTTCTTTACCCCTGGGATTTCACCTTTCCAGGAGAGCTCTCTAAAACAGATGCGGCAAATGCCGAACCGGCGCATATACCCGCGCGGACGGCCGCACAAACCACAACGGTTATGCTGGCGCACCGCGAACTTCGGGATTTCCATAGATTTGTTGACTAAACCTTTTTTGGCCATAATTTCCTTGGATTAAACGTTATTGTTTACTAAAAGGCATGCCCAAAAGGCGCAATACCTCAAAATTCTGTTCTTTATTGCCATTCTCAAACACGAAAGAGATGTCCATCCCCTGAATGCGGAAATCACGCACGCCGGGATCGATCTCGGGGAAAATCCCCTGATCCGTGATGCCTAAGGTATAGTTACCGCCCTTGTCAAAAGCCTTGCGCGAAGTCCCGTTAAAGTCACGGATACGGGGCAATGAAACGTTCACTAAACGGTCTAAAAATTCGTACATCCGGGCGCGGCGCAAGGTCACCTTGGCACCGATGGGCAGATTCTCGCGCAGCTTGAAATTCGAGATCGCCTTCTTGGAGCGGCGGATGGTGGGCTTCTGTCCCGTGATCGTCGCTAAATTCTCAGCGGCGCGGTCTAAAAGCTTGACGTCCCCGATGGCTTCACCGACACCCATGTTGATGACGATCTTGCTCAAATGCGGGACAGCCATTGGGTTTTTGATCTTAAATTTTTCCTGCATTTCAGGAATCACTTCTTTGCGATATTTTTCTAATAAACGTGGAGCAGCCATTTTATCTTACCTTTTTATTATATAGTTTCTTTGCTTGCCAGCGCGATACGCTCTTTGTTGCCGTCCTTAAGGACCTTGACTGAAAAACGGGTCGGCTTGTTGGACTTCTTGTCCACCAGCATCAAATTCGCCAACGCCACCGGCTTTTCTAATTCAACATACCCGCCCTGTGGGTAGGTATCGGATTTCTTGACGGATTTTTTGACCACATTGATATTCTCAATGACCGCTTTATTGACCTTGGGCATCACACGCACGACCTTGCCTGTTTTACCCTTGTCCTTGCCGGCCATCACCATCACTGTATCATCTCTTCTTATACGTAACATATATTCCTCTTTACATTAGATCCCCGACTAAAACATCCGGGGACGGTTTGACTTCGTCAAACCACCTCTGGGGCTAAAGAAATTATTTTCATGTAATCCATATTGCGCAATTCGCGCGCCACGGGCCCGAAAACGCGGGTGCCCTTGGGGTTGCCGGCATCATCAATAATGACCACCGCATTCGTATCAAAACGGACATAGGTGCCGTCCTGACGGCGGATGGATTTCTTGGTACGCACGATAATGCCTTTGGCCATGCTGCCTTTTTTAACCACGGCATCCGGCGTGCTTTCCTTGACATTCACGCGGACAATGTCGCCGACCTTGGCCCACATCTTGCCCTTGGCTTTTAAAACGCCGATCAGGGAAGCTTTACGCGCCCCGGTGTTATCAGCCACATCTAAAATTGTTTTTAACTGTATCATAAAATCACCTTGCCCCTTTTTAGACCTTAGACCCTACAATTTCGCTGATGATCCAGCGCTTGTCTTTTGATAAAGGCCGCGTTTCCATGATACGCACCACGTCACCGGTCTTGGCGGCATTCTTTTCGTCATGCGCTTTGTATTTCACGATATTGCGCACCTGCTTTTCATACTTGTCATGCTTGTGGACTTTTTGGACCTGGACCACACGGGTCTTGTCCATTTTATCGCTGATGACAACGGCCGTCAAAAACCTGCGTCTGTTAACCCTGTTTTCCATTAATTTGTCTTTCCTTTAGAAATGCGGCGTTCGTTTAATACCGTTAAAATACGGGCAATATCGCGCCTGATATTACGGAAACTGGCCGGCTTTTCCACACGGCCCATCTGACGATGGGATTCCATATCAAACAGCTCTTTTTTCAGCTGTTTTTCTTTTATTACCAAATCATCTTCTGTTAAATTACTGAGTTCCTTGATTTTCATATAACACCCTTATTATTGACTGCCCCCACGGATAACAAACTTGGTCTTCACTGACAATTTAAAAGCGACTAAACGCAAAACCTGCTTGGCGAAATCTTCAGGAACACCGCCTAATTCAAAGACGATCTTACCGCGCTTGACAACAGCCACCCAATGGTCCAAATCACCCTTGCCCTTTCCCATGCGGGTTTCCGCAGGTTTCTTGGTGATGGACTTATGCGGGAAGGCATTGATCCACAATTTTCCGGAACCGCGCAATTTACGGGCCACGACGACACGGGAAGCTTCCAGTTGGCGCGCGGGAATAAACCCGTTTTCAAGGGCCTTCAAACCGAATTCACCAAAATGCATCTGGGCGCCGGTGGTGGCAACACCACGGGATTTCCCTTTTTGTGTTTTACGGTATTTGACTCTCTTTGGCATCAACAACATAAAATAAAATCCTCTCTTAAGCTGCTGCCACGGGCGCAACCGGTGCTGCCGGCGCTGCCGGCGGTTGATTGGCTGCCGCTGCCGCAACGGCCTTGGCTTCTATTTCTTCATGGTCCTTGATAACATCACCCTTATAAATCCAAACCTTGATCCCTAAAAGACCATAGGTTGTCTTGGCTTCACAAAAACCATAATCAATGTCCGCACGTAAGGTCTGTAAAGGCACCTTGCCTTCATGATATTTTTCAGTACGGGCCATCTCAGCACCGCCCAAACGGCCGGCGCAGCGGATCTTGATGCCTTTGGCACCTGACTGACGGGACTGTTCAATCGCGCGCTTCATCGCCCGGCGGAAAGCAACACGCTTTTGCAACTGGAACGCAACAGCCTGGGCCACCAATTGAGCATCGAGATTAGGGTTCTTGATCTCCTGGATATCGATGACAATTTTATCCATGTCCTTGCCGGTGATCGACTTTAATTCGGCACGTAATTTATCAATATCAGCACCGCGGCGGCCGATGATGACACCGGGACGGGCGGTATGGATGCGCACCTTGACTGTTTCAGCCAAACGCTCAATGATGATCATGGAAACAGCGGCTTGTTCAAATTTTTCACGGATATACGCGCGGATCTTAAAGTCCTGTTTGATATTATCAGAAAATTCACGGCGCTGGGCAAACCAAAGGCTGCGCCAATTTTTAGTGTAACCAAGTCTTAAGGCTAACGGATGAACTTTTTGACCCACAGGTAATCTCCTTCTCTAAAAATTAACTTCTATTTTGAATTCCAGATTGTGCCGTTACATTAATGTCCATATTAGAGATTCAGCCTATTTTGTCTTAACGTCTAATTCTACGGTTAAATGCGTTGTCCGGCGTAAAATCGGAGTGGCACGGCCGAATGAGGCTGCGCGAAAACGTTTCCAGGCGCCGCCGTGGTTGGCACTGATGGCCTTGATGAACAACTGCTCTTCGCTCAAACCTTTTTGCTTGGCATTGCTGATGGCGGAATCAAGCACTTTTTTAACATCAGCGCAGGAACCTTTATTGATCTGGGCCAATATCGCCAAACTTGTAGGCACATCCTTGCCGCGGATAGCATCAATGACCTGACGCATCTTCATGGACGATACTCTTATATATTTGCCTCTTGCTATCGATATCATATTTTATCCTTACTTTTTCTGCATTGCCTTCTTGGCCTTGACGCCACCATGTGCCTTAAAGGTACGGGTCGCCACAAAATCGCCTAATTTCATGCCCACCATGTTTTCCGTCACAAAGACCGGCATATGCTTACGGCCGTCGTGCACCGCAAATGTATAACCGACGAAGTTAGGGATGATCGTGGAACGCCGGGACCATGTTTTGATGGGAAGGCGTGAACCACTTTGAACGACTTTGTCAAACCTGCGCGTTAAGGATTCTTCAACGTACGCACCTTTTCTAACGGAACGGCCCATTTTACTTTGTCCTTCTTCTGACAATCATATGATTGGAATATTTACGTTTACTACGAGTCTTGGCACCCTTGGTCGGTTTACCCCATGGCGTCACCGGATGCGGGTTACCTTGAGGCGCTTTACCTTCACCACCACCGTGCGGGTGATCAACGGGATTCATGACAACACCGCGCGATTGCGGACGGCGGCCCAACCAGCGGCTGCGCCCGGCCTTACCTATAGATACTGTTTCATTTTCCACATTGCTTAACTGCCCGATAGTGGCACGGCAATCGCTGGAGACCTTGCGCACCTCGCTCGACGGCAGGCGCAGATGGGCGATATTGCCTTCTTTAGCGATCAGCTGTGCGGCTGTACCGGCAGAGCGCGCCAACTGGCCGCCGAAACCGGCCTTTAATTCGATATTATGGATAGCGGTACCCAACGGGATCTTGCGCAGCGGCAGGCAATTGCCCGCCAGCATGTCCACGTCGGCATTATTGGTGCTGACAATCACATGGCCGACCTTTAAATCAACAGGGGCCAAAATATAGGATTTGGTTTTATCACTCTTGTATTCGATCAGGGCAATGCGGCAGGTGCGGTTAGGGTCATATTCAATGCTTAAAACGGTGGCCGGATCATCAATGCGCGTGCGCTTGAAATCAATAAGGCGGTACATGCGCTTATGGCCTGCCCCGCGGTGACGTGAGGTGATACGGCCATAGGAATTGCGCCCGCCCGTACCCTTGACAGGTTCCATTAACGATTTTTCCGGTCTTGTTCCCTTGGTCAGCTCGGCAAAATCAGGCAAAGCTGCATGACGAACACCGTTTGTATATGGTCTAAAACGTTTGATCCCCATTACACACCCTCGATCTTTTGTCCCTCTTTAAGAGAGACGATGGCTTTTTTCCAACTTGATGTATATCCGGCACGGGCGCGGACACGCTTAAGCTTGCCCGGCACATGGACGGTATTGACCGCATCAACCTTGACTTTGTAAATCTCTTCGACCGCGCGCTTGACGTCGATCTTGGTGGCCACTGTCGCGACACGAAAGAGGTATTTGCGTTCTTTTTCCATAGTGCTGCCCTTTTCGGAGCGCACCAAAGTTTTGACTATATCGTAGCAAGTGATCATATTATTCAATTCTCTTTAATAAAGTTTTTAAAGCTTCTTTCGTCACCAACACATTTTTATTGCTCATGATATCGGAAGCGTTGGCATCCATGGCGCGCACCAGGGTCAGGCGTGCGATATTGCGTGACGCTAATAAAGTCTTCTCATTAGTACCATCGAGAACAGCCAGGGTGCGGCCTTCGATCTTCAGGCCCTTGAGAATGGCCTCGAAATCCTTGGTCTTGCCCGATAATACTTCCAGGCCGTCAACGCATAAAAGGTGATTGCCTAAAAACTTGGCATTCAAACTTTCACGCAAAGCAGCGACACGGGTCTTTTTGGAAACGGTATACCCGAAATCACGGGGCTTGGGACCAAAGGCGATGCCGCCTTTTTTCCACAACGGGGAACGTGACGATCCCTGACGGGCGCGGCCGGTGCCTTTTTGGGCCCATGGCTTTTTGCCGCCGCCGGAAACTTCCGAACGGGTCTTGGTGGAAACCGTGCCCTGACGCTGATTGGCATTGTACATCACCACCGCCTGATGAATGACAGCATCATGGACATGCACCCCGAATTGCTCCTTGGGAAGCTCGACGCTTGCTGCTTTTTTACCTTTGATATCAACCACATTTAATTCTGGCATATTCTCTCTCTTGTAACATTACTTATTTAGATCCCCGACAAAAACTTTCGGGGATGACATGTACTATTTTACTTCTTCGGTGCTGCGGTTTTACCGGCAGCTGCCTTGCTTTGTTTCATCGGGTTTTTCTTAACGCTTGATTGTACGGCTTTGACTTCATCCAATGAACGGAAGGCCCTCTTCTTTGATCTATTAATGACCACGACCCCGTTCTTGTGGCCCGGAACTGCACCCTTAACAAGGATCAAATTCTGGTCTGCA
>JABDFL010000017.1 GCA_013286575.1 Candidatus Omnitrophota bacterium | reverse complement strand
GCCCGCCATCGAGGCAAAGTAGGCTTTATAGAGTTTAGGGGAGAAACAGATAAAGTATTAAGATTTGAAAAGGATTTCATTCCTGAAGTAATAAATACAATTATAAAATTCCTCGATATTCTAAAGCAAGAATTTAATAACTGAGTGAAACTTCCACCTTAAACATTAGTAATTTACAACCTTTCGATTAGCCGCAGTAATAACTCTTGGTAGACTCTGCGCGCGAAGCTAATTTCTGTATCTCAGCAAAAGGCCAGTTACAGATAATAATGTAGCTGGCCTTTTTTCTCAGTTGGTTATATAATTCTTGATTAATCCTCGAATGGAATTTTGTATTAAAAAGGATTGGTAATGAGTAAATTTGAATTAAATCTTCGCAGAAGGAATATTCCTAAGGAAGAACTTCTCGGTGACTTGAAAAGAGTAGCTAATTTAATTAAACAAAATACGGTTGCATTCCACGTGTATGTTCAAAATGGTAAGTTCAGTACGAACACGATTTGTCGTCAATTTGGATCATGGAACAAAGCATTGGAGGCTGCTGGACTTGAAGTAATTAGTACTAAAAATAATAAAAAAGAAGTTCTTTTTGAAAATATTGCGAATGTTTGGCAACATCTAGGTCGGCAGCCAGTCTTCAGAGATTTGAATAAAGCCAATGGCTATTCCAAATTTTCTATTGATCCATATTTAAAATTATTTGGTTCGTGGAATAAAGCGCTACAGGCTTTTGTTGCTTATATTGAAGACCCTGCTGCTTTAAAGGATGTAACAATAGAGAATCAAGATGTGGAATCAAAACGTAAGGCATCAGGACGGACGCCAAGAAATATAAATTGGCGGTTAAGAGCCCAAATTTTAATCAAGGATAATTGTATTTGCAGAATGTGTGGCACGAGTCCAGCAAAAGATTCATCAGTTGTCTTACATGTGGACCATATTAAGCCATGGTCTAAAGGTGGGCAGACAGAATTAGGAAATCTCCAGACACTTTGTGCTGTTTGTAATATAGGTAAGAGTAACGAAATTTTTTAAGGTACACATTAAAAATCCCTCCTGAGTTCTTCATGAAATCCCTTGAAACCTCCTCGGTCCTTAAAATTATTGGATTATTATTCGATTTGGAGGTAGAGTGAGTTCATGGAAAAAATAATGACCCGATGGAATTTATTGCATGATATAACCATGGCCAAGGACACAAGGGAAGCCATTGGCAAGGCATGGCCATTATTTCTTTTCTTGGCTTTTAACATGAAGAAGATTAATAAATTCATAACGAATTATGCAGAGTTGAAAGAAAAGCTGAACGTGAGTCCTAATACCCTCAAAGATTGGCGGGATCATTTGGTTCAGAATAAAGTAGTGCAAGTATTTAAAGGTAATGGCTCAATGTCATTTGTCTTATTATCGCCTTACGATTCCTTAGTTACATGTGAGCAAGACGATTGGGCTGCGGTCAGGATTAAGACTGATCCAAAGGTCAAAAGGGTCTTGGACAAACTTTCAAGTCATGATAATATGTCTTTGTTGCCAGTGATCGTAGAGTTGTCAGCCAAAGTTACTAAGCTTGAAAAGAAGGCAGAATCGTTGTAAAGTAACGAAAAATGGCACTATTTGCAGACGTCGAAAAATTACCAAAAGGTGGGTTTCTGACGGTGAAAAAGTTGCTAAAACGTCAAATTTTTAGTAAAAAAGATGTATCCTCTTCTACTGGTTGGTATGACAATGAATGGGGATATTCTAACCGCGTGGTTGATTTGGTGCGGTATATCGTTAAAAAATAATGAGGGACTTCATTTTTTTAAAAACAGCCAGTTATCGAAAGGTAACTGGCTGTTTTTGCGTTAGAAGAATGACCTGAGAAATATTATGCCGGCACAAAAAGAGCATTCGGAACAAAAAGATTTGCTGCAATGGATATGGGCTTTTCCTGTGCTTGTCCCGCTTTTATTGGTCCTTTTTTCCTATATTTTCCTGTCTTGGTCCTGGGGTTTGATGGATGATCTCCAGCTTTTGGGCGTTCCCGGCGGTGTTTTTGAACGGACCAAGGGTATTTTTTTGATGTATTTTCATTTTGGAGAGTGCAAATGGACGCACGCCTTGCATTGCGCGCTCTTTTATAAGATCTTTGCCCACGCCCCGCGCTTGTTCCATATTTTTAAATGGGCGGAAATTTCAGCTATGCTTTTGGTATGGGGTGCTGCGGCCCGTCGGCTGACAGGACGCCCGGTGTTGGTTCTTCTGGTACCGGCCATCGCCCTTTCCTTCCACTATCTTTATGACCAATTCTTCTTCCTTTCCACCCATGAAACAACAGGGCTTTTGTTTTTGGGGTTGGCCCTGTGGTGTGTCGTTAAAATACTTTTTGGCAAGGCGAATGAGAAAAAGAGCACTTACTTATGGGTGGCAGCAGGTATTTGTCTGTTACTTTCTTTAGGCGCCAAAGAAACTTTTGTATCCGGCGGGATTGCCTTGGGGTTGGCAGTGGCGGCCCTGTTTTGGCTTTCACGTCCTTTCCAGATCAGATATTTGTATAGTGGTCTTTTGCTGGCGGCATTATATCTGGCCTATGGCGTTGTCCTTAAAAAAGTTGTTTGTTCAGTATATACGTCCGGGTATAGTTTATTTGATTTGAAAGTGATCCTTGGAAATTTCAAAACGTGGGTATTCAAAGACCTGCTTAATCATACACCATGGATCGCGGCAGCGCTTGCCCTTTGGTTTGGGACAAGAAAAAAGTCCGCGCTCTACACCGTGGCTGAAAAATGGGGGATCGTTTTGGGTGTCCTGCTGTATGCCTGTTTTTTGGCAGTGCTGCTGCCGTGGAACCCCACTACTTATTATGCAGGCCCTTTCGGTGTGTTTTTTGCCTTTACAGCCGCTATTTTTATGGCCCCGCTTTTAGAGACAGCCAGCCCTCGCCGGAATTTTGTGATAGTGGCGGGTGCGCTGGTGTTTAATCTTTTTGTGGCACAGTATGCCCTGACCCGTGAGTCAACGTATCATCAAAATACCCAGGACTTGTGGCAATGGATCAAAGGTAATAAAGATTTTCAGGAGGCAGACCGCCTTAAACAGGTTGACTGTAATGCTCCGGAGGCGGCCATGGCCATCCCCGGGCATGCTGATCGCCGATGGGGTCTTGGGCTGGAACTTTTTAAGTATCAAGGAGATGTCAAGCAGGCACTTGAGGAAGGCGCACGATATTTTGTCTATTCACCCAGGTTTGGAACGCATGCGTTTGATGCTTCCAGATGGGGAACGGTTTTTTATAGCCAGTACTGGCAGGTCTATCAAAGGCAGGACAGATGATTTATTTTATTTTTCCGGTCTATAATGAAAAAGACAATTTACCTAAGCTCGTCGCCAGCATCCGCCGGATGATGGCAGGCAAAGATTATCGCATGGTCGCGGTCAATGATGGGTCAACGGATGGGTCCGTAGAGCTTCTTGGCGAATTAAAACAGGATGACCTTACCGTCATTGGTTCGGTCATTAACATGAACGTGGGGGCGGTTTTTTCAGCAGGCATCGCCGAAGTCTTGCGGGAGGCCCAAGAGGACGATGTTGTCCTTATCATGGAAAGTGACCAGACCAGCGAGATAGACCTTGTCTTGCCCATGACGGAAAAGATTTTAAAAGAAGGACAGGATATTGTTATTGCCTCGCGGTATCTTACCGGCGGTAAATACCAGAATTTCCCTTTTCCCAGACTGGTTTTCAGCCATTGCGCCAATCGGCTCATGCGGGCATTTTTTCCGGTTTGCAGGGTGCGGGATTATACGATTTTTTTCCGGGCATACCGCGCAGGTGTTCTGCGTCAGGCAGCCTCTTATTTCGGCCTTTTCGGGCTTATCCAGTCCAAAGGTTTTGTGGCCAACGCGGAATTATTGATAAAATTATCGTTTTTTACTGATAAAATCATAGAAGTCCCTTTTATTTATAATTATGGCAAGAAAAAGGGCGCCAGTAAAATCCAGGTCTTGTCGACGATCAATGAATATTTTGTCCTGATCAATTACCTAAAAGAAATTTTTACCAAGCGGGCTAAATTAGAGAAAACCGCTGTTAAAGGAGGGGCATGAGAGTTTTAGTGACAGGTGGTGCGGGCATGATCGGTTCCCATTGCGCGGAGTATTACGCGCGGGACAAACGCAATAAGGTCATTGTTTATGATAATCTGATGCGCTCAAAGATTTTTGCTTCGCGTAAAAAATCCGTTGAATATAATTGGCATTATTTGCACCAGTATAAGAACATTGATTTTTGGAAGAATGATATCCGTGATTTGAAAACCGTTGATAAATGTTTTAAGGCCTTCCGCCCGGACGTGGTCATCCACGCGGCGGCCCAGCCGGGCGTGCGGTACTCGCTGGAAAATCCTTATGAAGATCTGACCATCAATACCTGCGGCACCGTCAATGTGCTTGATGCCATGCGCCGCTATGCCCCGAAGGGGACCTTGGTTTATTGCTCGACGAATAAAGTATACGGAGAACATGTGAATGATATCCCTTTGGGCCGGACCAAGACCAGATACGTTTTTAAAGGGACCAAGGGAGTCGGGGAAAACCAGATCATTGACCACACGGGGCATACGCCTTATGGCGTTTCCAAGCTGGCAGGGGATCTGTACGCCCAGGATTACGCGCATACCTATGGGATCAAGACAGGGGTGTTTCGCATGAGCTGCATTTATGGCACCCGTCAATTTGGTTTTGAGGACCAGGGCTGGATCGCCTGGTTTGCCATTTGTTATTTGTTGGGGGATAAAGTGACTATTTACGGCGACGGGAAACAGGTGCGCGATGTCTTGTGGGTGGAAGATTTGATCAATGCTTATGACCGGTTTATCAAAAGCCCTCTTAAAAGCGGTGTTTTTAATATGGGCGGCGGGCCGGGCAATACTCTTTCTTTACTGGAGCTGGTTGATATCCTTAAAGATGTGACGGGACGTAAGGTCAAGATTGCCTTTGAGGATTGGCGCAAGTTTGACCAGAAAGTTTATATTTCCGATATTGCGAAGGTCAAAAAAACTTTTAAGTGGTCACCGACCGTTTCCCCGCGAAAGGGTGTTGAGCGCCTGGTTGCCTGGTTACAGGAAAACAGGAAATTATTTTAGAATAGAAAGCGTAATGGCCATCGAGCTAAGCATAATCATTCCGACGTATAATGAAAAAGACAATATCCGGCCCTTGTTGGGCCAAATAGATGCGGCATTGCGGGGCATTGGGTGGGAAGCCATTTTTGTAGATGATGACTCGCCTGACGGTACGTCGGGACTTATCAGGGAAATTTCCCAAAGTGATCCGCGGGTCCGCTGCCTGCAGAGGATCGGCCGCCGGGGGCTGTCCTCAGCGAGCATCGAGGGGATGCTGTCCTCATCGGCCCCGTATTTGGCTGTCATGGATGCAGACTTACAGCATGATGCAACCATACTGGGTAAAATGCTTGAGACACTCAAAACCGGGACATTTGATCTGGTGGTAGGCAGCCGTTATGTTGAAGGCGGAACGCTTGGGTCATGGTCTTCTAACAGGGCCTTGATGAGCCGGTTTGCGACGTGGACAAGCCGTTTGGTAATCAAGGCGGATTTGAAGGACCCTATGAGCGGTTATTTCATGCTCAAGCGCCCTTTTTTTGACCAGGTCGTCCGCCGGCTTTCCGGCAGGGGCTTTAAGATACTCGTCGATATTTTTGCCTCTTGCCCGCGAGAGGTCCAATTCAAAGAACTGCCCATCCAATTCGGCCAACGCCTCTCAGGCGAAAGCAAGCTAAACCAGGCCGTGCTTTACGAGTATGTCCTGCTGGTCATCGACAAGCTCACAGCCAAATTCCTCGGGCGTAACAAGGATAAATGATTTTAATATCCCAGGTTAGGGCCTAGCCATTTTTCGGCTTCTTGTGTTGTCATTTTCTTGCGGCGGGCGTAATCAATGATTTGGTCCTGGGCTATTTTACCGATGGCAAAGTATTTTGATTGCGGATGGGCAAAATAAAGGCCGCAGACAGCTGCCGTGGGGAACATGGCGTAGTTTTCAGTTAAAGTAATGCCTGTATTGTTGGTCGCATCAAGGAGTTCAAACAGGGTGGTTTTTTCAGTATGATCAGGGCATGCAGGGTAACCCGGAGCCGGGCGGATGCTGCGGTACTGGCCTAAAATGATCTGATCCTGGCTTAAGTTTTCATTCTTGGCAAATCCCCAAAGTTCTTTGCGGACCATTTCATGCATAAGCTCTGCAAAAGCTTCGGCCAGGCGGTCAGCCACGGCTTTGGCCATGATGCTTTTATAATCGTCAAGGTCAGCTTCGTACATCTTAGTCAGCTCCTCCAAGCCGATCCCGGTTGTCACGGCAAAGGCACCGATATAATCTTTGACACCGGAAGATTTGGGGGCGATATAATCCGCATGGGATAAAAGGGGCTGGCCCGTACTGACCAGGATCTGCTGGCGTAAATTATAAAGAACAGTCATGACTTCCCGGCGGGTATCATCTTTATAAAGTTCAATATCATCTCCCACCGAGTTCGCAGGGAAAAACCCGACGACACCATTGGCTTTAAGAAGCTTCTTTTTTATAATTTCATCCAGCATGGCATTGGCATCATCATAAACACGCTGGGCTTCTTTCCCGATGACAGGGTCTTTGAGTATTTGGGGGAATTTACCTTTAAATTCCCAGGTAAAAAAGTAAGGGGACCAGTCAATTTGCCGGCGTATCACGTTCAAGTCAAAATCTTTAAATGTCTTAATGCCTAAAAATGACGGTGTTGTAATGTCTGCTTTTTTCCAGTCAGTGCCGAGCCCTTTCTTACGGGCCTCTTCAATGGGGACAAAGGATTTGGCCGATTGCAGGCTGGCATGGTCTGCACGCAGTTTGGCGTAATCAGCCTTTGTCTTATCCACTAAATCTTTTTTTAATTGGGGTTCCATGAGGCTTCGGCAAATACCGACGCAGCGTGAGGCATCTTTGCCATGGATGACAGGATATTGGTAAGCCGGTGCAATTTTGACGGCCGTATGCGCGGGAGACGTAGTTGCTCCTCCGATCATCAGGGGGATGGTAAATCCCTGGCGCTGCATCTCGCCGGCCACATAGACCATTTCATCCAGGGAAGGGGTGATAAGCCCGGACAGGCCGATCATGTCAGCCTTATGGTGTTTAGCCTCATGCAGGATCTTTTCACAAGGGACCATGACGCCTAAGTCAACGATCTTAAAACCGTTGCAGGCCAGGACAACACCAACGATATTTTTTCCTATATCATGCACATCGCCTTTAACGGTTGCCATCACGACTGTTCCCGCGACCTTGGCATCCTGGTCTTTTTCTTTTTCAATAAAAGGGCTTAAATAGGCGACCGATTTTTTCATGACCCGCGCACTTTTCACGACTTGCGGCAAAAACATTTTTCCGGCCCCGAATAAATCCCCCACGATATTCATGCCCGCCATCAACGGGCCTTCAATGACATCAAGAGGCCGGGAGGACCTGGTCCTGGCTTCCTCAGTATCCTGGTCGATAAAATCAACGATGCCTTTAACCAGGGCATGGGAAAGCCGTTGGTCCACAGGCAGGCTGCGCCAGGCCAGGTCTTCCTGTTTTTTTTCACCTTGGGATTTGACCGTTTGGGAAAAATTGACCAGGCGTTCCGTGGCATCCGGCCGCCGGTTTAACAGCACGTCTTCAATGATCTCCAAGAGGTCTTTGGGTATTTGATCGTAAACGCTGATCATGCCCGCGTTGACAATACCCATGCCCATGCCGGCTTTGATGGCATGGAATAAAAAGGCGGAGTGCATGGCCTCACGGATGGGGTCATTGCCGCGAAAGGAGAAGGAAACATTGGAAACACCGCCGGAAATCATGCAGCCAGGACAGCCGGCTTTAATGAGGCGGGTGGCTTCAAAATAATCTTTGGCGTAATTATTATGCTCTTCAATGCCCGTGGCAATCGCAAAAATATTAGGGTCAAAGATAATATCCTGGGGGGCAAAACCGATCTCTTCGGTCAATATTTTATAGGCCCGTTGGCAAATGCTGACGCGTTTTTCAACGGTATCTGCCTGGCCGTTTTCATCAAAGGCCATGACCACGGCAGCGGCGCCATAATAGAGGACTTTCCTGGCCTGTTCTTTAAACGGAGCTTCACCTTCTTTGAGGCTGATGGAATTAACAATTGATTTTCCCTGGACGCATTTAAGCCCTGCTTCAATGACCGACCATTTGGAAGAATCGATCATGATGGGAACGCGGGAAATGTCAGGCTCAGAGCCGATGAGATTTAAGAATGTGGTCATCGCCTCAGCGGAGTTAAGCATGGCTTCATCCATGTTGACGTCAATGATCTGGGCGCCGTTTTCAACCTGCTGGCGGGCGACCACCAAAGCCTCATCGTATTTTCCGGCGATGATCAATCGGGCAAATTGTTTGGAGCCGGTGACATTGGTGCGTTCACCCACATTGATGAAATTAATATTCTCGGTGACGATCAAAGGTTCGAGCCCGGAAAATGAACTGAATGCTTTAAGTTTGGGAAGATCCCGGGGAGGGAGATCTTTCACGGCAAGGGCCATGGCTTGAATATGGGCCGGTGTTGTCCCGCAGCAGCCGCCCAGGACATTGATCAGTTTACTTTGGGCAAATTCTTTGACGATGGCGGACATTTCCCGGGCCTCCATGTCATATTCACCAAAAGCATTGGGAAGGCCGGCATTAGGATAGCAGCTGACAAAGCAGTCGGCGATGCGCGCAAGCTCGGCAACGTAGGCGCGCATGTCCTGAGGGCCTAAAGCGCAATTTAAACCAATGGCCAATGGTTTGGCATGTTTCACAGAAATCCAAAAGGCTTCTGTGGTCTGCCCGGAAAGGGTGCGGCCGGAAGCGTCGGTGATGGTCCCTGAAATGATCAGAGGCAGCTTATATCCCATTTGATCAGAGATGGTTTCATAAGCAAAAATAGCGGCCTTGGCATTGAGGGTATCAAAGATGGTTTCGATCAAAATCAGATCAACCCCGCCGTCAATAAGGCCCTTGAGCTGTTCTGAATAGGCCTCGACTAATTGGTCAAAATTGATGGCGCGGAAAGCCGGGTTATTGACATCCGGGGAAATGGAAGCGGTCCGGGTGGTAGGGCCGATAGCACCGGCCACAAACCGCGGTTTAGCGGGATTCTCTTTAGTGAATTGTTCCGCTGCATCACGGGCCAGTTTAGCCGCGGCGACGTTTAGTTCATACACCAGGCTTTCCATTTTATAGTCAGCCATGCTGATGCGGTTGCTGTTAAAGGTATTGGTTTCAACAATATCAGCACCGGCTTTGAAATATTCCCCGTGGATTTCTTTGATGATTTGAGGTTGGGTCAAAGTCAGAAGGTCATTATTGCCTTTAATGTCGCCGGACCAGTCTTTAAAACGTTGGCCGCGGTACTGGCTTTCGTTCAATTTATATTTTTGGATCATCGTACCCATGGCGCCATCGAGGATGAGGATGCGCCGGCCCAGGAGATGCCGCAGGACATCATATTGTTTTGAATAAGTCATGATATCCCCGCAATGATCACATCCACCGGATGGGCTTTATTAAGGGTATAGAAGTGCAGGCCGGGAGCGCCTCCCTGTAAAAGTTCCCGGCTTTGTTTCAGGCAAAAATCAATTCCTGCGGCGAGAGTTTTTTCTTTATCCTCAGCAATGGGTTTGAAAATATCATGCACTTCTTGAGGGACGGATGCTCCGCACACCGCACAGAAGCGTACCAGGGCCGGATAATCGGTGATCGGTAAAATTCCGGGGATAATGCGGGCGCTGACCCCTAATTTCTTCAAACGCGCCGTATAGTCAAAATAATCCTGGTTTTTGAAAAAAAGCTGGGTGAGCACATAATCAGCGCCCTTGTCTATTTTATTTTTTAAATAACGGGCATCTAATTCGCGGTCAGGGCAAAGGATATGCCCCTCGGGAAAACCAGCCACCCCAATGCTGAAATGTTTTTTGAAGTGCTCCCGGATAAAAGCAACCAATTCCCAGCTGTATTTAAAATTATCTTTTCCCGGCGTCCAGTTAGGATTGTCCCGAGGAGGGTCTCCCCGCAAGGCCAGCAGATTGCAGATGCCGCGCCGTTTCATTTCGGCCAGGATATTCCTGATCTCATTTTTGGTATGCGCCACGCAAGTCAGGTGCGCCACTGAGGCGGTCTGGTGATGATTTTGAATGTACTCAACAATGTCCAGGGTTTTCTCACGGCTGCCGCCGCCGGCCCCGTAGGTGCAGGAAATAAAATCCGGCTTCAGGTCACAGAGCTGATGAATGGTATGAAGCAATTTGACATAGCCTTCCTCTGTTTTAGGGGGGAAAAGCTCAAAGGAAAAAGTCGCACTTTTCCGGGCGAAGATGTCCGTAATTTTTTGCATAAAGAGTATCTTATCAACAGGCCAAGCTTCGCGCAAGCAGATACCAATGAAATCAGCCTTAGGGCGGCTTTTAATAAATGATTGATTTCACACAAAGTTTACTTATAATACATCTGTCTTCAGGGAAATCTTGTGTGAGTCGAGAACAGTCCCGCTGCGGTAACCCTTTTGGGGGAAGTCCGAACACCTGACGGTATCTTGAGGCGGAATATCTGCGTGAGAACAGGATATGAGGCGCATCTATTGAGCAGTGTCGGGAACACCTCAATCATTCGATCATGATTGGGGTTTTTTATTAAAATGACTAAAAAAGTGCCAGAGAACCAGACATTTTCTTCCGTAGAAAAAAAAGCCTTTTACAAGGCCATCTATGGGCGCAGGGATATTCGCCGGGAATTTTTATCAAAGGCCATCCCGCTAAGGACATTAAAAAAGATATTGAAAGCGGCCCATCATGCGGGGTCTGTTGGTTTTATGCAGCCATGGAATTTCATTGTCGTTCGAAGCCCCTTGATTAGACGGAAGGTAAAAGAGATTTTTTTGACCGAAAATGAACGGGCCTCCAGGAATTATTCAGGCAAAAAGCAGAGTAAATACCGTGCCTTAAAATTGGAAGGTATTATGGAATCTCCCGTCAATATTTGTGTCACTTGTGATCCCAGGCGCGGAGGCCCGCATGTATTGGGCCGTAACACCATTAAGCAGACAGATATTTTCAGCACCTGTTGTGCCATACAGAATTTGTGGCTGGCGGCCCGTGTTGAGAATATTGGAGTCGGCTGGGTCAGTATTTTAGATAACCGGTTATTAAAAAAAGCATTGAATATCCCAAAACACATACAACCGGTTGCTTATTTATGTTTGGGGTATGTTGCGAATTTCTCAAAAAAACCGATGTTGCAAACAGTGGGTTGGAGAAAGCGCACGCCTTTGGAAAGCCTTATCTTTAATGATGGCTGGGAAAAGCGATGATTTTGACCTTGATCCGCCATGGCCAGACGGATTTCGGGTATCAGAGGAGATATTGCGGTTCTTCGGATGTCCCTTTGAATGATGACGGACAAAATCAGTGTGAAAAGTTGTTGGAAAGGTTCAAAGGATCAGCCGTTGACACGGTGTATTCAAGTGGTTTAAAAAGGGCGGATCAAACAGCTCAAATTGTTTTTAAAGAGAAAAAAGCCATTGAGCAGCCTTGCTTTCGGGAAATGGCTTTTGGAATTATAGAAGGCCTGAATTATGAAGAAGCCGTCCATCAATATGCTGATGTTTACAAGGCGTGGATCAAGGACCCCTGGTCTGTGCCCCTGCCGCAAGCTGAAAGTTTTCAGGATTTTCACACCCGGGTCACACAAGGCTTGAAGGTCTTATTGGCCCGGCATGAGGACAAATCGTCCATTGCCCTGGTGTCTCATAGCGGGCCTATCAGGGTGATTTTGTGCGAGGCCTTGGGGCGCAGTTTCAAAGATTTTTGGACGATCCAGCAGGACAATGCTGCGGTCAATATTATTGAATACCACCCCTCTCAAAGACCTAAAGTCATTGTTATCAACGATACAGAACATCTGAAGGTATTGCAGAAAGCAAATTTATGAAAAATGTTGTATTCATTGTGGGTGGTGCGCGCAGCGGCAAAAGTTCTTATGCCGTTGATTTAGCCAGGAAATCAAAGCAAACAGTGGTTTTTATTGCGACCTGTACGTATAAAGATGAAGAAATGGACGAGAGGATCAAGAAACACCGCCGGCACAGGCCCAGTTCATGGAAGGTGATCACTGAGGGAAAAGGCATCGCAGGGCTTTTGAAAAAAATGTACTCTCCTTCCCGGACCTTGGTCGTTGATTGTCTGGGCCTATGGGTATTTAACCTGCTTGAGGATAAATTGACAGATGCCCAGATAGAAGGAGAATTTAAAAAGCTTGCAGCGGCATTGGGTAAGGCCAAGGGTACGGTCATTTTGGTATCAAATGAAGTAGGCTGTGGCTTGGTCCCGTCTTATTTGATAGGCAGGAGGTTTCGGGACCTTTTGGGCCGGGGAAACCAAATCATTGCCCAAAGCGCGGATGAAGTTTTTATGATGCAGATAGGTTTTCCAACACTATTAAAGTCAAGAGGGAAAAAATAATGAAATTGTTAAAAGATACGCTCAGCAGGATTGAAAAAGTAGACGGCTCTCTTGGTGCTGAAACCCAAAAACGCCTGGACAATCTTACAAAGCCGCAGGGTTCCCTGGGCAGACTTGAAGATTTCGCCGCGCAGATCGTTGAGATCACGCGTCATCAAAACCCTCAATTAAAAAATAAAGTTATTTTTACGTTCGCCGCTGACCATGGGGTCACGCAGGAAGGTGTCAGCGCCTTTCCTAAAGAAGTCACTCCCCAGATGGTGTATAACTTTTTGCGCGGCGGTGCCGGGATCAATGTTTTGGCACGGCATGTGGGGGCCAGGGTCGTGATTGCGGACCTAGGTGTCGCTGTTGATTTGGATGCTCACCCTCAATTGTTAATCAAAAAAGTCGGGTATGGCAGCGAAAACATGGCCCGGGCTCACGCCATGACAAGGGAAAAGGCGGTTGAATCCATCGAGAATGGGATTGCTATATTTGAGCAGGAATTTAAGAAGGGTATTGATATAGCTGCCACGGGAGAAATGGGGATCGGTAATACCACCGCGGCCAGTGCCATCACGGTAGTGGTCACGGGGTGTGATGTTGAGAAGGCCACCGGCAAAGGCACGGGCATTGACGGGAAAACTTTGGAAAAAAAGATCACGGTGATCAAAAAGGCGATCAATTTAAATAAACCTGACCCCAAAGACGGTATCGATGTTTTAATGAAGGTGGGCGGGTATGAGATCGGCGGGTTAACAGGGGTGATTTTGGCCGCATCAGCGCGAAGGGTCCCCATTGTTATTGACGGGTTTATTTCTTCAGCAGCGGCGCTGATCGCAGTGGCTATAGAGCCCAAGTCTAAAGATTACATGATCGCCTCCCATTGTTCTGTCGAGCCGGGGCACAAAATTGTTTGGGAGTATTTGGGGCTGACACCCATTTTGGACCTTAACATGAGATTAGGAGAAGGTACAGGCGCTGCCCTGGCCATGGGCATTGTTGAGGCAGGGACCAAGATTTTAAATGAAATGGCGACCTTTGAAGCTGCCGGTGTGTCGGAAAAAAATTAACACCTCTCATTGATGAAAAAATTCCTGCTGGCGATACAATTTTTGACTGTTTTTCCTGTCCACATCAAGACCCAAGTCCGGGAAGAGGACTATAAGGGCATTTTTTCTTATTTTCCTTTGGTGGGCGCTTGTCTTGGTTTATTGTTGGCGTTTTTTGCTTTTGCGTTGGGGTTCATGCCGCACGCGGCCATGGTGGCCTGTATCATAACTTTATATATTGTCATGACAGGTGCTTTGCATATAGATGGTTTTGCAGATACCTGTGATGGTTTTTTTAGCGGGAAACCCAAAGACCGGGTCCTTGAAATCATGCACGACAGCCGTATCGGCACCATGGGCTGTGTGGGCTTATGGGTGTTATTGGTCCTCAAGTTCACATTCTTGATAGGTTTGGGCCACGAATTTTTTTGGCGGCTCTTGATCGCTGTTCCCGTCTATTCACGATGGGCCCAGGGAGTGGCTTGTCACTTTAGTGAGTATGCCCGGGGCAACGGCAAATCAAATTATTTTTTTAACAATGTCACGGTCAACGATATTGTCTTTGGGGGCATTTTCAGCATAATTATTTTTTTAATCCTAGTGGGGCTTAAAGGTTTTTTACTGTTCATCCTGGGCTTTATCCCTGTTTTTTTATTTATGAGATTCTCCCAAAGCCGCATCGGCGGGATGACAGGGGACACCTTGGGCGCCGCCAATGAAATTGCCGAAATCAGCATTTTATTTTTCAGTTTAATCCTCTTTAGATGAATATAAAACACAGCATACTTTTAATCCTTGCCCTTTCATTCTTTTTCCCGGCAGCCTTGGCCCAAACAAAACCCGTGGAAAGGATCATTTCTTTAGGCCCTGTGATTACAGAAGATCTTTTTTTGCTTTCCAGCGGCGATAAATTGGTGGGCTGTACCACTTTTTGCCAGAGGCCGGAAGCGGCAAAACATAAAGAGAAGGTGGGCAGTGTCCAGGAAATCAATTTGGAAAAGGTGGTTTCTTTAAAACCCGACGTGGTGCTTGCCACCGAGTTGACTGATCCAAGGGCCAAAGAGAAGCTGCGTGCTTTAGGGATCAGGGTGGTTGACATTCCTAACGCGAAGAATTTTAACGACATTTGCAGCGTTTTTTTAAAGCTGGGGCAGCTGGTGGGCCAGGAGCCGCTTGCCCGGGCCATCATCGCCCAAACAAAAAAGAAAGTAGATGAATTAAAAGGGAAGCTAAAAAACGCAGAAAAAACGAAGGTCTTTGTCCAGGTAGGTTCGGACCCTTTGGTCACGGTTGGGGGAGATACTTTTGCCAATGATTTTATTGAGCTTGCCGGAGGGGTCAATATTGTCACGCAAAAAGGATACCTGCAGTATTCCAGGGAACAGGTATTGGCGAGTGACCCGGACGTGATGATCATTTCAAGCATGGGATTCGACGGTCAAAAAGAAGTGCAGAATTGGGAAGAATTTAAAACATTAAGGGCAATAACCCGTCATAGGATTTTTATTATTGATCAGTATCTGCTCTGCGCCCCGACACCTGTCAGCTTTGCGGAAACATTAAAGACCGTTATACAAGACCTGCATCCGGAGATCAGGCCATGAAATTAAATGGGATATTCTGGTTAATGATTTTGGGTACCGCCCTTGTCATTGTCATGCTTTTTTCTTTGTCCGTCGGGGCAGTCAGGATCTCACCTCAAAGGATAATCGCCCTCTTTTTTCAGGGCCCGGGCAGCAGCGAATACAGTATCATTTTTGATATCCGTCTTCCCCGGATCATCCTTGGGTTTGCGATAGGAGGTGCTTTAAGCCTGGCAGGTGTCATCCTTCAGGGCTTGTTCCGTAACCCTCTCGTTGAACCGTATACGCTGGGAATATCAGGAGGTGCTGCCCTGGGGGTTTCCCTCAACATTGTTTTAGGGCTTGCAGCGGTCAGCCGGTTGAGTTTACCGTTGAGTGGTTTTTTGGGTGCTGCGGCTGTTATCGGATTTCTGTATCTGGCAAACTTTAGGAGAGGCATGGTCAATTTGCAGGGGTTACTCTTAAATGGGGTGATGATCAGCTTTATAGCATCGTCTTTGGTGATGCTTCTGTTGTCGCTGACAAGCACTGAGAGCCTGCAGGGGATCATATTTTGGATCATGGGTTCTCTCGGAGAAACAGATGGCACGCTTATTAAGGCCATGCTTGCCGTTTCGCTGGCTGTATTGGCGCTGTCTTATATGTTTTGCCTCCATCTCAACGCCTTTGCCCTGGGAGAAGAGGAAGCCCTGCATTTAGGAATACCTGTTGAGAGGACCAAACAAATGCTTTTTTTGATGACGGGCATTCTTGTCGGTTTTTGTGTGTCGGTGGCAGGCGTCATCGGGTTTATCGGGCTGGTGGTGCCGCATTTCATGAGAAAGGTCGTGGGGCATGACCACCGGATACTGCTGATGGCTTCATTCTTGGCCGGGGCCATTTTCCTGATATTTTGCGACACGATCGCAAGGACGATCATTGCTCCCCTGGAGCTTCCGGTGGGAGTTATTACAGGGATCGCCGGCGGCAGTGTTTTTGTCTACGCCTTTGCCCGTGAGAGAGGCCAAACCCATGCTTGAGATAAGATCCCTCACCTGCGGCTATGGGGCAAAAATTGTTATTTCCGGCATTAGTTTTGATGTCAAAGAAGGTGAGCTTTTTGGCGTCATCGGGCCCAATGGTTCGGGCAAGACCACCTTGCTCAGGGCCTTGTCCCGGGTGATCAAGCCGATGAGCGGGGAGATACTTTTGGATGGGAAGAACTTTCAGGACATTCCCATTCGTGATTTCGCGCGGGGAACAGCGGTGGTTTCCCAACTGTTACCTTTGGTGGAAATGACAGTCGAAGAATTTGTACTTCTGGGCAGGACGCCGCATTTTGAAAATATGCAGTTCGTGGAATCAAAACATGATCTTCAAATAGCCCATCAATGCATGGCGTTGACAGACACGTTGCGGCTTCGCGATAAACCCATCAATCATCTCAGCGGCGGAGAACGCCAGTTGGCCCAGATCGCCAGGGCCCTGGCCCAGGAGCCCAAACTGCTTTTGCTCGATGAGCCCACGGCCCATTTGGACATCACGCATCAGGTGGTCATCCTGGACCTGTTAAGAAAATTAGTCCGTGAACTGAAACTCACCGTTGTCATGGTTTTACATGACCTTAATTTAGCCAGTGAATACGGGGACCGTTTGGCGTTGATGAGCCAGGGGAGCATCCATCAATGCGGAATCCCCACAGAAGTGATTGACTTTTCAATCATTGAAGAAGTTTATAAAACCGTGGTGGTTTTAAAAAATAATCCGGTGTCCCATAAGCCGTATGTGTTTATCGTCCCTCAGGAGGAATTATTAAAGGACAAAGTCCGGAAATAAAAAGGATTGCTTTTATCCGGTTTTTGTTTTAGAATTCGTCCCATTAAGGATGCAAATAGCATATCAGCAATGGAAAGCGCGGTTTGATTCCGCCACAGTCCCGCTGCGGTGATTTGTAAAGGAAGTTAGATCTTACAATAAGTCCGAACACTTGCTGATATTTTGCGCTACCGCGTGAGACGGTATGTGTGCGCCATAAATTGAGAAGTGTTACGGGACACCTCAATCGTTTCATTACGATTGAGGTTTTTTTATTTTACCCAAGGAGAAATGTATGAGGATTTCAGGTCTAATTTTTATTTTGTTCTTATTTTTTGTTAATTTAGCCCAAGCGGATGATGACTCAGCGGATTTAGGCACCATTGTTGTTGAGGCATCCCGCAGCAATGATACCGCCGGCCAAATGAACAAAGATGTGAGTATCATCACATCCCAGGACATTGCCAATTCACCGGCCAAGACTTTGCCGGAATTGTTAAGCAGCATCCCGGGGGTTTATGGGACCATCACAGGCAATCTCCACGATACAGGAGTGAGTATGGGCGGTTTTGGGGTCACCAGCGTATCTAATGTATTGGTGCTGGTTGACGGCCGGCGCCTGAATGAGCCGGACCTGTCAGGTGCTGATTTGTCCCTGATTGACCTGAATACCGTTGACCATATTGAAGTCATCCAGGGCGCCGGTACCGTGCTTTACGGGGACAATGCCGTTGGCGGGGTCATTAATATCGTCACTAAAAAAGGCCAGGCCAACACCAAGCCATCGATTACGCTAAGCAGTGAAGTGGATAGCTATAAAGGCACTAAAGAGGGCGTGGAGGTCAGCGGCGGGCTTCCCTTATGGACGTATCAATTTAATTATGACCGTCAACAAAGCAATGATTACCGCACCTTTGATAATTATTGGGCCAATGATTTCAGCACGCAGTTGACCTATAATCCCACGGACATTTTTGGCGTTGATTTTTCAGAAGGCTATCACTTAGACCGCTATCGCCTCCCCGGGGGATTGACTATCGGTGATTATTTCAGTTCTTTTTATGGGACAACCTTTAATGGGATTGACTCCGTCGGACGCACCGGCTCAGAACAAACAGGGGGCAGTCTTTCCATTAATTCCACGTCAGATTCACATTTTGATGTGACCCCGCACATGAAATTTGACGCGGGGACAAGCCAGGTTGACCTTTCATTGTTTACTTCCGCCCGCAAGAGATTGACCAATAGCGATTTTCCGGCCTCGCCGGAATTAGGGGAAGAATCGCTGAACTATGAAACTGACTCCTATGAATTCCAGCCGAAACTCATCGTGTCAACCCCTTTAGGCGAGCATTTAGACAACAAATTAACCGCAGGGTATGATTATATTTACAACGATGAAGACCGGCGGTTTTATAGCGCCGGCAACCCCGAGGAAGTTGTTTTTTCTACTGAGGCGTCACACGGCGTTTATTTATTGGATGAATTGACCGTGGATGAAAAATGGCTGCTTAATGCCGGTGCCAGAGGGGAATGGGCCGATTATGTTTTTAACCAGACACAGCAGACAGCTGTTAAGTTTGACCGTTCGGACACGACAGAAGGATATGACGGGGGTTTGGGGTACAAGTACAATCCTGATTCAAAAGTATTTGTGGATTATGCCCACACGTACAGGCTGCCTAATATTGATGAATTCTTTCAAAGCCCCTACTATAGCTTTGGGACGGAAGTTCCGGCAGCAGCAAACACCGGTCTGAGCTATCAAGTGGGTAATCAATATCAATTAGGCATTAAAGACCAAAGTTTTAAGGACATTCATCTGGGCTTTACGGCAACAGAGGCCCAGTATAAAAATGAGATTTTCTTTGATCCGGCCACAGGTTTCAATACCAATTATAATGGCCGTACCCGTCACTATAGTGAAGAAGCAGATGCGGCCGTTGATTTGTTTAATAAAAAGATCGAACCGTTTGCCAACATCACCTTCCAGCAGGCTGAATTTGTAAAGGGGGAATATTCCGGGAATGAACTTCCGTATGTCCCGCCCATATTAGCCAATGCGGGCATCACCTTCTATCCGTTGGCAGGCTTAAGCACATCATTCACGACGCATTTTGTCGGCAAAGAATTCGAAGACGGTGATGATGCTAACGCGGAACCCAAATTGAAACGGTACGATACCGTTGACTGGAACATCAAATACGACTTTAAAAATGTTGAATTATGGCTCACCTTGAAAAATATATTTGATACGCAGTATTATACCTATGCGGTCACGGCAGGTCCCGGGGATTCTTCCGCTCCCGGGGATGATTCTTATTATCCGGCCCCTGGGCGTAACATAGAGGCAGGGATCAGGCTGAAGTTTTAGACGACCGCTTCTTGTTTTTCGACGAGGTCGCAGTACCAAAAAGCCGTGTCAGAGGTCTTGCAGCAGGTGCAATCCTTGTCCTCATCCAGGTTTTTGGGTTTGGCATAGGTGCGCCTGACTTTTTCTCCCACACTGAATTGTACCGGACTTTTAAAAATAGGGCCGTCAAAGACAAAGGAGTGGAATTCTCCGTTTTCTCCGCAAGCATCCACCTTCGGGGGCAGGTCGGCAAGCAGTTGATTGTCAATCATGCGGCCGCAGAAGGAAGCGTCCAGATGAGATTCGTCTGTGCACACCAGGATAGATTTGAAGCCGAGATCTATAAATTCTTGGGCAAGTTCCTTCGTAGGTCTTTTCCAGATGGGGAAAACGCCTTTCAGCCCCACTTCAGCCAGCCTTTCTTCCCGGTATTTCCTTAAATCTTCCAGAAAAATATCCCCGAAAATGGAATACTCGATGCCTTCATTCTTGAATTCGGTCAGGATTTTAGCCATGGCGGAATCGTAGGCTTCCATCGTCGGCATGGTCGGCATATAGATTATCTTTAACGGGATCCCGATCGCTTCAGCCTGGCGCTTGAGCAGAGACACCCGCACCCCGTGCATGGAGATGCGGTCGTATTGTTCACTGCAGGAAGTGACCAGGTACTTGATATCATATTGTTTGTCTTTAAGTACGTGGTATAGCGTTAAAGATGAATCCTTGCCGCCGCTCCAGTTGAAGATCGCCTTATTCTTGGACATAGGGTTCCTTTCCTGAAAGGCCGAACTCGGCTTTCTTAAGTTCTTTACCCAGGTAAGCGGCGTGGTCTTTTCTCTTAAACCATTCCAGTTTGTGTTTTTTTTCGTATTCAAATATGGTGTAATAAAGGTCCTGCGCTTTTCGTCCCCTAAAAGTCTTAAGGATCGTGTGCTTCTTGTCACAGATAGAAACTTCAATGAAAGAGTTTTTGATATTACAGCGGATCAAGACATAGGCCCCTGTCGGGTCACGGCGAAAATCTTTGATAGGGTCATAAACAGGGCAATCGATAATTTCCAGGTCAGGAGATACAGACTGCTTGTGCCAGACGTATTTTTTCATTGCATCAATATAATCGAGAAATGCCTCCGAGTCACGCTAAAAATGAGCAGATAGGAAACAAAATTATTGACTTTAAAGGAGGGGTGTTTAATAATAGCCTCATTATGAGCGTCAAAATCTCTTTGTGTAATATTGCCTTACGGGCACAGCCTGATCCTTTCCCTCCTTTGGCGTGCACCAACATCATCAATTACTTAAAGCGCGGCGGCTATATGGCGGAGTTCTTTGACATAGACGCCAGGCGGCCTTCGGACAAGAAAATATTCGAATATTTCCAGAGGGAATGTTTTGATATCGTTGGTATCAGCGCGGTGGTCTCCACAGGCTATGCCTACACCAAAAATCTTGCGCATTTGATCAAAAAAGCTTCTCCTAAGACCAGGGTCATTGTCGGCGGTAACCTGGCCGCGACCCATGAAGTCCTTTTAAGAAAATGTGAAATTGATATTTGCGGCATCGGAGAAGGGGAAAAGGTGATGCTGGCCCTCGTGCAATATTTTGACAAGCACAGGGATTTTTTCCCAGCGACTGATGAGCTTAAAAGCATCCAGGGCATCGCTTATTTAGATGAGAAGGGCCAGGTGGTCCACACAGGCACAGGTGAGTTGTTGGCCAAAGAAGATCTTGGCCAGCCGGATTATGATATTTTAGCGATGCATGAGGGGGTCCTTGGGTCTTATGTGATTGATCCTTTGCTGCGTTCCAGTTTTGGCTGGGACCCGAGGTCGTACGAGCCCCATAGAAAAGGGCAAAAATTAGCTATTCTTTTTACGTCTAAAGGGTGTGTCAATACCTGTACTTTTTGCCACCGGTGGGTCAAAGGGTATAGGGTTTTCCCTCTTGAGAATGTCATTAAAACAGTGAAGGAATTAAAGGAAAAGTATAATATAGGTTTTTTTAATTTCAACGATGAATGTTTTGGCGAAGATATCCGATGGTTGAATGAATTTATCCGCCTCATAACTCCTTTGGACGTTCTTTTCGAATGCACCGGAGTAAGGGTCGGGCTTGTCAGAAAAGACCCGACAGCCATCCAGCGCCTTAGGGATGCAGGGATGGTTTGCATGTTATTCGGGATGGAGAGCGGTTGTGACAAGATACTTTCAGTCATGGAAAAAAGAGCCAGCCGTGTGGATAATATCAGGGCAGCTAAAGCCTGTGCAGCGGCAGGGGTTTATACTGAAATCCAGCTCATTTTGGGCATGCCGGGAGAAAGTGACGAGACCGTCAAGGAAACAACGGATTTTGCCATTGAAGTAACAAAAGACCTGCCACATCCGCCGGTACTGAGTGTTAATTATTTGCAGTCCCTCCCGGGCACGCCGTCATATGATTTTTTAAAGCATTATGAATTAGTGGGTAAGTCTGTAGATGAAGAAGAACGCTACCTGCTGTCTGTTTCCGATGTCAATGCTTGTGAATTTTCTCATTATATCAATGTCACCCAAGAACCATTGGGACGTGTGATGACATGGCAAAAAAAGCTTATATTTTCCGCAAGGATCGCATGGCTCAAACAGCATCATTGGAAGTTCACCCCTGACCAGAAGCTGAGGGGATTCGGGGAATCAGACCATCCGTGGTGGAGTTTGAAGCATTTTAAATTCGTTTTAAAGACTTCTCCGTTGGTGTATAGGTGCATAGACCTCTTAGGTGAAACTTTTTGGGAAGGGATGGTCATACGCAATACCATATCTATTTTCGGTTTTCGTAAAGCGGTATTGATATTTTTAGGATTATCCAAGAATGATCGTTCAAAATACCAAGTTGCCGGAAAATCATTAAAAAGGATCGTGGCAGAATTAGATAAAGCAAAAGTCAATGCCCCAGCTTCGGGCTGTTCAACAACCAGTGCCGTGGCCAGCCCTGCAGGTTCTTCACTATAATTAGTGTTTCATCCATCCACCAAGCGCCTTTATTTACTCTTGACACAGTTCCTGTCTTTTGTATAATGTTCACAAATTGAACATTCCAATGACTCCCAAAGACTCCTTAAACGAACGCGAATTTGAATTGATCAATATCATTGGCGCCCAACTTGGTGCTAACCAAAGGGATCTGTCTAAACAATTGGACATTTCCCTGGGGATGACCAATCTTTTAGTCCGCCGCCTTGTGGCCAAAGGGTATATCCGTATCCGTCAGCTGAATAAGAAAAAAACAGAATACATTCTTACCCCTAAAGGCTTCTCTGAAAAGTATCTTAAATCCGTCCATTACACGCTTAAGACCATACGTTCCATAGGTTTGATACGGGAACAATTAAATATCATTATCCGGCGTCTCTATCATCAGGGAGAACGTATTTTTTTTATTTTGGGCAATTCAGACCTGGCAGAGTTGGTGGAAATGTCCTTAAGGCAGCCGCAGTGGGAAGGGGTGAAATTCAGTAGGGTTGAAGATGTTCCTGGCCATTCTGAAGGGATCACTTTTATCTGCCGGGAAGAAATGGACGTAATACAGTCACCGGCAGCCCGTTGTGTGGATTTGATCAAAGAGTTGGCCAGCCAGAAAGTTCAAGTTTAACGGGTCATTTTAAAATTTGGAAAAAGAATATGGATGAAAAGATAAGCAGGAAGATTCTACCGCTCAAAGAAATAGCTAAACGGATCCAAGAAGTAAAGGCCAAAGGCAGGAAGGTGGTACAATGCCATGGTGTCTTTGACATTGTACATCTAGGGCATATACGCCATTTTAATATGGCTAAAAAAGAAGGTGATGTCTTGCTTGTCACCTTGACCGCTGATAAATATGTCAAGCGTGGGCCCGGCCGTCCGATTTTTAATGAACAATTACGGGCCGAGTACCTGGCTTCTTTGTCGATGGTGGATTATGTGGGCATCCTCAACGCGGAAACCGCCACGGAAGGCATTAAGGCCTTAAAGCCGAATTTTTATGCCAAAGGTTCAGAATACAAAAACCATAAGCAGGATGTCACCGGAAAAATTTCCGAAGAGGAAGATGCCGTCAAATCCGTGGGCGGGAAGATCGTCTATACGGATGATATCACCTTTAGTTCTTCAAAAATCATCAACAGCTACCTGGATGTTTTTCCCCAGCGCACGGTGCGCTACCTGCAGGCCATTGAGAAACGCTATCCGATGGAATTTATCACCGCCTCCATCGGGAAATTAAAGAAACTTAAGGTACTGGTAATCGGGGACGCTATTATCGACGAGTATCATTATTGTGTGGCCATGGGAAAATCATCCAAGGAACATTTGGTTGTCAACCGTTACACTTCCGAAGAAATGTTTGCCGGCGGGGCACTTGCCACGGCCAATAATGTGGCCAGCATCTGCGGCCAGGTGGACCTGGTAACTGTTTTAG
>JABDFL010000016.1:4066-27102 GCA_013286575.1 Candidatus Omnitrophota bacterium | reverse complement strand
TTCTTTTTGAGCCAAAGCCCATAGGCTATAAAAACAGCGCAGGTCATGAACATGCAGGGATTAAGCCCGTCCTGCAAACCTACCCCATAAGCAATGGCCCCAAAACCGTTCATCTGGATGATTATACCTTTATTGTTTTAGCAAAAAGTATATTTTTGGTTTTGCGTAATTTTTCAATGAGGGATTCCGGTATTTCGCTGTCGACGTTAACAACACTGACCGCGACCCCCTGCTGGTTTTCACGGCCTAAAGTAATGCCTGCGATATTAATGTTTTCCGCGGCAAGCAAGGTGCCGATGGCGCCCACAATGCCGGGCTTGTCGTTATTATTGATAAAAAGCATATGCCCTTGCGGCACGGTCTCAACATACACATTGTTGATTTTTACGATGCGCGGCTGTTTATTGCTGGATAAGGTCCCCAGCAAGGAAAACGGTTCTTTGTCAGTCGTGATATCCAGGGCAATGGCATTGACATACTCGCCCTCCTGATTTGAAAGCACTTCTTTCACATTAATACCGCGTTCCTTCATCATGTTCAAAGCATTAATGGTATTAACACCTTCTCCCAATATCGGCGTTAATAGCCCATGAGACAAGGCCATGGTCACAGCCGTGACTTTTTCCTGGGCAACGGCGCCGCTGTAGGTAATGGTCACATCGCTTATGCGTCCCTGCACCAATTGGCCGGCGAATTTTCCCATACGCTCCGCAAGGCTTAAATAAGGCTCAATGACTTTGTAAGCTTCCAGGGACAGCGACGGGAAATTGGCGGCATTACGGATACCGGCGCCTGAAAGAGCATCTTTAACGGCGTTGGCGATCTCAATGGCCACATTCAATTGGGCCTCTGAGGTGGAGGCGCCCAAGTGCGGTGTGGTGATGCAATTATCCAATTTAAAAAGCGGGGATTGAAAATCCGGCGGCTCAACTTCATAGACGTCCAAAGCGGCACCGGCAATGCGCTTTTCCTGCAAAGCTTTGATAAGTGCCACTTCATCAATAATGCCGCCTCTGGCACAATTGATCAAGCGCACTGTTTTTTTCATTAAAGCGATCTGAGCGTCGCCTATCATGTGGGTGGTTTCATCTGTTTTAGGGATATGCACCGTGATGTAATCAGCGGTTTTATAAATTTCATTGAGGTCCGTTAATTTGATGCCGTTTTTCTTGGCAACTTCAGCGGACAAATACGGGTCATAGCCCAGGATCACCATGCCAAAAGCCTGGGCCATTTTAGCGACTGTTGTGCCAATGCGGCCTAAGCCGATAATACCCAACATCTTTCCATGCAATTCAACCCCGGTGAATTTAGAACGCTCCCACTTGCCGGATTTTAAGGAAGCAACGGCCTGAGGGATATTGCGGGAAAGCGCCATGATAAGGCTCATGGTTTGCTCGGCAGTGGAAGTGGTATTGCCTGCCGGGGTGTTCATGGCCACGATCCCCTTTTTGGTGGCGGCCGGCAAATCCACATTGTCCAAACCAACACCCGCGCGTCCGATCACCTTTAACCTGTCCGCAGCTTCTATGATCTGGGATGTTACCTGGGTGCCGGAGCGGACGATCAAGGCATCGTAGTCCTTGATTATCTTTTGTAATTCATCCGCCGGTATGCCGAATTTACAATCCACGGTAAAACGTTTGTCCGCGGCCAAAATATCAAGCCCTTCTTTTTCCAATTTATCGCTGATCAAAATCTTATACATATACTGTCCTTATTATTTTGCATTAAGAGATTTTTGTGCTGCGGTCAAAGCGGCACCCAATTCGAATTTATGGCCCATTTGATGCAATACTTTCTCAAGGCAAGCTAAGCCTGTGAGGATATCATATTCATCCAAAGCCCCCATATGCGCCATGCGGATGACCTTGCCCTTAAGCTGGTCCTGGCCTCCGGCAACTGTTATGCCATAAGTATCGCGCATTGTTTTGACCAATTTCTCACCGTCGATATTCGCGGGTATCCGGACCGCGGTCAGCACGTTTGTTGAACAGGCCGGATCAGGGTACAGGTCCAATCCTATGGCCGCACATCCCGCGCGGACAGCCTTGGCTAAGTGAATATAACGCGCAAACATATTTTGCAGGCCGTCTTTTTTGATCATATTCAGGCTTTCGACCAAGGCAATAAGAACGCCGATAGCCGGTGTAAAAGGTGTATCTGCTTTTTCCTGGGCTTTTTTACACTCACGTAAATCAAAATAGTAACGGGGCGCCGAAGATTTGTTGATCAAATCAAGGGCTTTGGGTGAAGCGCTGACAAAAGCCAGGCCCGGCGGCAGCATCAGGCCCTTATGCGAACCTGACACAACAACATCACAAAACCATTCATCTGTTTTTATTTCCTGGACAGCCAGGCCTGACACCGCATCAACGACCAGCACGGCCTTTGTTTCCTTGACTACAGCGCCGATCGCTTTCACATCAGGAGTGACACCGGTGGAAGTTTCCGCCAGGGTGATAAAAACAGCCTTAGTATCGGGATTGGCATCCAGTAAAGATTTGATTTCCGCGGCAGTAGGTGCCTTGCCCCATTGCACTTTATGGACAATGGTGGTGGCCTTATATGTCTGGCAGAGTTCCACCCAGCGTTCGCCGAATTTTCCGCCGTCAACAGCAATGGCCTTGTCGCCCGGTGAAAGTAAATTGACGACGGCTGCTTCCATGCCGCCTGAACCTGAAGAGGTCAGGATGTAAACATCATTTTTGGTCTGGAAAACTTCTTTTAAACCCTCCACCACCTGCTTGATATTGTCCTGGAATTGCGGGGTGCGGTGATGGATGATGGGCCGTCCCAAAACTTCACACAGTTGAGGAGGTACTTGGGTCGGTCCCGGTGTCAACAACAGATTGCGTTTCATGTTTCTAACCTTTCGTTATTTAATTGCTTCTCCAAAATGGGCGATGACGCCGTCGACTAAACCATAATCTTTTGACTCCTGAGCGGACATGAAGAAATCACGGTCAGTGTCTTTGACAATTTTTTCAAGTGGCTGGCTGGTATGATGGCTCAAAATTTTGTTAAGCTCATCTTTCATGCGCAGGATTTCCTGGGCCTGAATATGGATATCGCTGGCCGTGCCCTGCGTGCCGCCCCAAGGCTGATGGATCATGATGCGGGCATTGGGAAGCGCGTAACGCTTGCCCTTGGCGCCGGCGGTCAGCAATACCGCGCCCATGCTCGCTGCCTGGCCGATGCAGCAGGTCACCACATCAGGCTTCACATATTGCATCGTGTCATAAATAGCCAACCCTGCTGTCACAGAACCGCCGGGAGAATTGATGTATAAAAAGATGTCTTTTTCTTTGTCTTCGGATTGTAAGAACAATAGCTGGGCGATGATCAGGTTGGCCACATGATCATCGACGCCGGTGCCTAAAAAAACAATGCGTTCTTTTAAAAGCCTGGAGTAAATGTCATAGGCGCGTTCGCCATGACCTGTTTTTTCAACGACCATCGGGACTAATAATTGCGATTTTTCCATAAATAATCTCCTGTGGTTATTCTATAGCAAATCTAATACCCTGTCACCGCCTCTGGCGGGACCCCGTCTGATTTGTAGCGGGGCATGCCGCGAGACGAGCGGCAGGCCTTTAGGCTTTGCTGTCTGTCCAATTGGCTTCTTTCAATAAAAATTCGATGACCTTGCCCGGTAAACTTTCGTTTTGATCAGTGACGGTTATGTTTTCAAGTTTGGCAATCTCTTCTAAGATCAAATAAATCCTGACTTCCCGCTCTACCGCGGGCCCCAGCTGCGTGCGCAGCTCTTCTTCTTTTTTCTTGAGTTCCTCATCATTCAAGCCCTGGGATTTAAGGCGTTTTAAAGCTTCATTTAAGCGGTGATACAATTGGCGCTTGACCAGGGATTGAGGAACAATCAGTTTAGCATTTTTAATTAATTCTTCCACAATTTGATTTTCTATATCCATGCGGTTATTGCGGTCTTTGTCAAATTCCAACTGGCGCTTGAGCGCTGTTTTAAATTCTTCAAGGCTGGGGAAACCCATGCCCTTGGCAAAATTATCATCAATGGTGACTTCCTGGTCTGTGCGGCCCTTTTTAAAGAATTCCAGGGTCTTTTGGATTTCTTCTTCAGTGACTTCATTTTTTTTGCGTTCAACGCTGATGCCTTTATATTTTTTGACCTCAATTTCCGGGCGGATATCGAGGGTGGCTGTAAAAGTCAACACACCGTCTTTAAGGTTGACTTCGGTAATTTCCGGAAGGTCAATGGGGTTTAACTGTTCCTGATGCACCCCGTCATGATAGGCTTGCGGGATGATCTTTTTGATGGTTTCATCCTTGGCTAATTGGCCGTGGGAAGTGGCTAAAATATGGCGCGGCACTTTACCCTGACGAAAGCCCTTGATCTTGGCATGTTTGCCGATCTCATTATAAACAGCATCCATGGCCTCGGTAACTTTCTCGCGGGGGATCTCAAATTTCATTTCACGTTTTAAAGCATCTACTTTTTTAACTTCAACTTTCATGATACGCCCTTTCATTTATTTACATTGTAAACTTTTCACCCAAATAAATTTTCCGTGCCTTAGGGTCATTGATCAGGTCCTGCGCCGTGCCGGATATAAGTACACGCCCGTCCGCGACTAAATAGGCCCGGTCAGTGATGGATAGGGTCTCACGGACATTGTGATCTGTCAATAGAATCCCTAATCCTTTTTTCTTTAGATCTTTGATGATCTCCTGGGCTTCAGCCACCACAATAGGGTCTATGCCTGAAAACGGCTCATCCAAGAGTAAAAATGAAGGATTGGTCACCAGGGCCCTGGTGATTTCCAGGCGGCGGCGCTCCCCTCCTGATAATGTATAAGCTTTGGCACGGGCCAAGTGTGAGATGTTGAGTTCCTCCAGCAACGATTCCAGGCGGCGCTTGCGTTCGGAGGGGCTGATATTTAAAGTTTCCAGGACTGCCATGATATTCTGCTGGACGGTCAGTTTACGGAAAATGGAGCTTTCCTGGGCCAAATACCCCATCCCCAGACGGCAGCGTTCATGGATGGGTTTTTTAGTGATATCGTCCTGGTCAAAGATCACCTGGCCCTGTTCAGGGCTGATGATACCCACTACCATATAAAAACTGGTGGTCTTCCCCGCCCCATTAGGGCCTAAAAGCCCTACAATTTCCGAACGGCCGACAGTAATGCTTAAGCCATCCACCACGCGGCGGCCGCCATAAATTTTAACCAGGTTTTTTGCTTCTAATAAACGCATAATATTATTTATTTAATGTTTGAAACATTCCTTTACCCTTTTCACCGCCGGTAACAAATATGATTTTAGGCCGGCCGATCATGGTCAAAAGCTGGGTGTCTCCCTCATATATCATTTTATCCGCAAAACTGACATCAGGCCCCTGGATCGCTTTCACATGCCCGGTGCATATCGCTTTTTTGATCTTTTTAGTCGCCTGGTTAAACCACATTTCCATTTTATCGCAATGAAGTTCACGGCCCGTGGATGCTTCTATGGCAATGACGTGGATATTAAATACCGCATACATGGTTGCCTGGTTCATTTGCATGGGGCCGTCTGATGTCACTGTGATGACCTGATCATCAGGGTCACCTTCTGATTGGGTATGCACCCTGGCTTTGACATGTTTATTGACCTGTGCTTTTTTTAAATTAGGATGGGCAGACATTCCCAGGCCTGTGACAACTCCCTGAGGGTCCACAATTTTAACAGGGTCCTGGGTCGTGACCAGATCTTTGTTGCGATTCCAGTCCAGGGCGTCGGTGGTCATCTGGGTGCCGCGGTCCACGGATGTGATCACCACGTTATCCTGCAGGTGCACATTCCCGTTGGCCTTGTTGATCGTGCCGTGGTTCGCTGTTAAATTAGCCTGTTGGCTCCCGTAATAATTAGCATCCACGTTTGTAATTTGGATATTATTATCACTGATATTCGCCTGGGTACCGTTGACATCCCAGGCTTTTTCCCCGTTAGTGTTGTAACCGTTAAGATTAAAGCCCTGCACCTGTTGTGATGAAGGAGCAGAGTCGCTATTGGCGGTATTGGTCTCTGTCGTTTCGTCAGCGCGGCACACTATAGAGCACGTTGCCAAAACCATCAAGCAAAGAAAGATTTTATTGTTCATAAAGTTGGGGCCCCCAATGTCCTTGTGCTTGTAATATCAATTCAATAGTTTCCCTGACGGCGCCCCGCCCGCCCTTTTTGACGGTGACATGGTCCGCGATTTCTTTGACTTCAAAGACAGCGTTGGCCACCGCCACCGCTACACCGCAGCGGCGCATGACACACAAGTCTGCCAAATCATCACCGATAAAACAGACATCCTCATCCCGCACATTAAATTCTTTCAACATATCTTCGTAAGCGCCAAGTTTAGGATACACGCCCACATAGGTCTTATCAATTTTTAAATCACGGGCGCGATGGGCAACAACCCCTGATTCGCGGGCCGATATAATGGCTGTCTTAATCCCGCATTTTTTTAAGAATACAATCCCAAAACCATCCTGCACGTCAAAATTCTTTGTTTCAACGCCATTGCTGTCCATGATGATGCGTCCATCAGTCAGGACACCGTCCACATCCATGGCCACGACTTTAATGTTTTTTAACGCATCCTTCATCAAACCAGCCCTGCCTTAAGCAAATCCTGTACGTCTAAAAGCCCTATCACCCGGCCGGCCTTGTCCACTACGGGCAACTCATCGATCTTTTTGCTTTTTAGCATATCAAAGGCCTGGGCTGCCAGCTTTTCTTTTCCGATAGAAGCGGGATTTTTGGTCATCACCTCGGAAACCTTCCGGCTTAAAACAGCAGGGTCTTCTTCCAGGTGCCGGCGCAAATCCCCGTCTGTGAAAATACCTAAAAGTTTGTGTTTGCCGTCAACCACACAGGCGCATCCGCAGCGCGCCTTGGTGATTGTCCATAAAACATCTTTGACCTTTGTCGTGGCCGCGACCCGGGCAAAGAAACTTTCTTTGCGCATGATATCTTCCACTTTTAACAAAAGCCGCCGTCCCAAACTGCCTCCGGGATGATACAAGGCGAAGTCTTCCTTTTTAAATTTTTTACGGTCAATCAGGCAGGCGGCTAAAGCATCGCCTAAAGCCATCGTTACGGTTGTTGAGGCCATCGGTGCCAATCCCAAAGGACAGCCTTCTGCCTTAACTTCAATATTTAAAATCAAATCCCCATGACGGGCCAGGGTGGATTTGAGATTACCTGTCATCACAATGATCTTGGCCCCGATTTTTCTCACCAAAGGCAGAAGCCGGACAGTTTCTTCAGTCTCGCCGCTTTGAGAGATAATAATGATGATATCTTTGGAGGTGAGCTGTCCTAAATCACCGTGTACAGCCTCGGCGCTGTGCAAAAAAATGCTTGGCGTCCCGGTGGATGACAAGGTAGCTGCGATCTTACGGCCGGCTATCCCACTTTTTCCCATGCCGCAGATAATGACACGGCCGCTGCACTTGGCAATAAATTCAACCGCGGCTTCAAATTGTTTGTCCAGCCTGCGCATCATTTGATTGATGGCCCGGGCTTCTATGGTTAATACTTCCTTGGCTCGTTTAAGCATTTTTATCCCTAATGCGATCAATGGCTATTAATTCTTTCAGTAGTTTTTCCAGATTTTTCAAAGGTAATGAATTCGGCCCATCAGAAAGGGCGCGGGCCGGGTTTGGATGTGTTTCCAAAAATATGGCATCAACCCCTGCTGTAACAGCGCAACGCGCCAAAAGCGGTATATACTGGCTCTCTCCGCCGGAAGCATGCCCTAAGCCGCCGGGCTTCTGCACGCTGTGGGTGGCATCAAAAACAACCGGATAACCCGAAGCCCGCATAATCGGTAAAGCCCTAAAATCAGAAATTAAATTATTATAACCAAAAGACACTCCCCGCTCGGTCAAAAGCAGATTTTGATTGCCAGCCTCTTTCATTTTTTTGACAATGCCGCTGACATCCCACGGCGCCATGAACTGGCCTTTTTTTACATTCACGGTTTTTCCTGTCCCGGCTGCGGCCACGATCAGGTCTGTTTGGCGGCACAAAAAAGCCGGGATTTGGATAATATCTAAAATTTCGCCAGCCATCTGTGCCTGATTAATATCATGCACGTCGGACAAGATCGGCACCCCCAATTTGGATTTGACTTGGGAAAGGACTTTCAGCCCTTCATAAAGCCCAGGGCCCCGGAAAGAATTGATCGAGGTGCGGTTGGCTTTATCGTAGCTTGCCTTAAAAACGAAAGGGATACGCAATTTTGATGTGATTTTTTTGATGGCCTCGGCGATTTTCAATGTCCCATCGGGAGACTCAATCACGCAGGGGCCGGCAATCAGCACCAAAGGCTTATTGCCGCCAAAAATCACTTTATCATTTATTTTAACTTGGCGAACCATGCGTTAGCTCTCTCTAAATCTTGCGGCGTGTCCACCGCCATTGATTCATACGTGGTTATTGTTGTTTTTATTTTGACCCCGTGCTCAAGGGCCCGCAGCTGTTCGAGTTCTTCAGCGGATTCCAAGGCCCCCTTAGGCCAATTTTTAAATTCCATTAAAAATTCTTTACGGTATGCATAAAGGCCCAAATGTTTATAATTTTTCGGGAACAAAGAAGCATTTTTATTACGATGATGCGGGATGGGTGACCTTGAAAAATACAGGGCATTGCCCTGTTCATCCACAACGCATTTGACCACGTTGGGGTTCAGGAATTCCGCATCATCGGTGATTTCTTTGATCACCGTACCCATCAGGGCTTTAGTGTCTTTCTTTAAAAGAACAGTCAGCGCGTCAATGGTCCTGGGATCAATAAAAGGCTCATCCCCCTGGATATTGACCACTATATCCACATCCAAATTATTGACAGCCTCGGCAATGCGGTCAGACCCTGAAACATGATTGGGGTTGGTCATTACTACCTTTGCCTTAAAATTCTGGGCTGTTTTAAATATTTCCTGCTGGTCGCAGGCAATCAGCACTTCATCAAGCTCTTCGCATTGGCTGGCTTTTTCCCAGACATGCTGGACCATGGGTTTGCCGTCGATCATGGCTAACGGCTTTCCTGGAAATCGCGTGGATCCAAAACGCGCGGGGATGACCCCGATGGTCTTCAATATTCCCTGTTTTTTGGGTGCCGGACCGTTCATAGCTTCATCGTCTGCCTGAGTTCGTCTAATTCAACAGCGACCGCCCCCATTTTTCCAATCACGATCCCTGCCGCGTAATTGGCAATTTGGGCGGCTTGGGATTTGTCCGCGCCTGCGGCCAGGCATAAAGTAAAGACGGAAATCACCGTGTCCCCTGCCCCGGAAACATCAAAAACCTGACGGGCCATGGTCGGGATGGGATAAGGCTTTTTATTATGTTCAAAAAGATACATGCCATGTTCGCCCAGGGTGATCAACAGTGAATCAATCCCTAAAAAATTTAAAAGTCCGCGGCCGTTAGCTTCAATATCTTCTTTGCTTTCGAGCTTTGTTGAATTTATCCCGAATGCCTTGCGTGCGCTTTCCGAAATATTTTTTAACGCCGCTTCAGCTTCTTTTTTATTAGGCGTGATACAGCTGACCTGGCCATATTCCCGTAAGTCTTCCAATTTCGGGTCCACCACCACCGGCAATTTACAGCTAAGGGCTGATTCATGCACCTGGGCTAAAAGCCTTGAATCAATCAAACCCTTGCCGTAATCGGAAATAATAACAGCTTCAAAATCCTTCATCCGGCGACGCAGATACGGCAGAATTTTACCTTCTTTAACAAAGTCTAACCCTGCCCTGGCGGGTTTTTCCCTGTCTAAACGTACGATCTGCTGATGCTGGGCAATGATGCGTGTCTTAAAAATAGTGTCAATGTGGCTGTCTACAAAAAGCCCATGGGTATGAATATGGCGTTTTTGAAGTTCACGTTTAAGGATGTTGCCTTCAATATCATCCCCGATTTTACTGAGCAGGGTGACATCAGCCCCTAAACTGGCCAGGTTATTGGCCACATTAGCAGCGCCGCCTGGCGTATAAAAGGACTCTTCCTGAAGCACAATGGGCACCGGCGCCTCAGGAGAAATGCGGGATACGCTGCCTTTGATATACTGGTCAAGGACAACATCCCCAATAACCAACAGGCGCTTGCCTTTAAAATGCCGTATAATACTGTTATATTTAGACATATACTCTTTTAGGGTTTAATGGACAAGCGGGCATTCTAACACAGTTTACAAGGGGCGTCAACCTGCCTGAGGGGTAGTCAGGCCCAGGAAGGCCCGGATATCTGTCATAGGCCGGATATTGATAATCACCGGCACAAAACCAGGGGCATTTTGCAATTCTTCAAGCATGGCAGGGTCTATATGGAATTTTATACTCCGGCCGTTGTTTTGGACTGAGAAAGTCTTACCAGGGGTCAGGTCGATACCGCCAGTATTCTTATCAATTGTTTGTTCGGTTGTCTTCATCGCCGCATCGAAATCCAGGATGATATCTTCCCTTTTTTTGTCAAACTGAAAAGATTTAATAATGCCTGCTTTTTGTTTAGATTGAAGGATTTGTTCCAGTTCCTGCCAATCAGCAGCTTCAAGCCCGAAGGGGGCCCCTTGATTGGCATGGAGTATTATTTGATTTGTTTTCTCATCCTCGCTTAAAATCTTAATGGTTGTATATTCCCCTTCATCTTTAAAATTGGCAACATCTTCCCATCCTTGAAAGAAAGTAAGATCACGCAATAAGAAGTCTTTAGGTTTGCTGGGAGAGGTAAGTAATTTCATTTGCTGCGGGGTTAAGGGTATAAGCCTGCCATGGATAAAATCAACATATGCAATTCGATAATATTTATTTGGATCTAAATAGGAAACAAAAATGGCGTTATTTCCCGAGCGGTACATGTCTAACGGATGGGGCACAGTAATATTATTCAGATGTTTTATTTGCCTTTCAATGGTTGTCATCTTAAGGCTTCCGTCCGGCATCCTTTCATATAAGCGTCCGCGTTGCCTGCGTTCACTGTCTTGAAATTTTTGTGATGGCCATACACTGTCCGGCAGATCTTCTAACTTAGCTCTTGCCATGAAATTATTTACGGCTGCCCTTGCAGGGTTTGATAGCCGGTCGTTACCTGTTAATACGTTGGCAGCTAGTACGCCGCCCGTAGCCACCAACGCACGCCGCGTCAGCATCGCGCCGTCTTTTTCCTGCCTGTACATCTTAACCGTACCGTCATTTCCGATTATTAATAAATAGTCATAACTTTCTCTAAAACTGTCAATGACGTCCTTATGAAATTTATTTTGTCTGTATTTTAATGAAGCCAATGTGTACAGCCGTGCAACCCGCCTTCCGTACCGCCGTCCGTACCGCTGTCTGTACAAGAGACGTTTTTTAGAGTTGCGTTGGAATTGGTATTTTTTTTGCCGTTCAGGTTCAACATCGAAAAAAGCTGATATAGAGTTTAGAGTTGGGAACATATTCTTGATAGCGCTGCAGTCTAAAATAATGATTGCGCCTTTATTGATACTCAATGATCTGTCAGCCATCTTTAATTGAAAATCTTTGTGACCGTCATTCTGTGGCGATTGGAAATGTCTCCTAAAAGAAACAACCGTATTAATATTTGAAAGAGTGTGATTGATTGTGTCCATTTTTTTTAGTAGAAAACACACCAGTATCACTGCTATTGGGATAAGAATCTTAATACTCTTCAAAAATCTTTTTTCATTAATGTTCACCACCTGGCGCCCATGTCTTTCAAGGAACTTCTGAAATCTTCCGGAAGCGTTTGTTTTCCCCGATGAGAGATGTCCTCCTATCATGAAAACAGGATTCCTGACATGGGCCCTATCAAGCTCCGCCATCCAAATACCAAAAATTTGATCCCAAACATGGCTATCCTTAACAGGGCCTTCTATCATCAAATTTTTTTCGGTCGAATTTTCTAGACCCATCACCTGGTTTGGCTTATATGCCGGTTCTACATCAGCATTGATGAGCATGGCATGGTCAGAAACAATACGATTTGGTTTAAAATCAGTTACTTCTTGAAGTACTGTTACCATGGCATGATTGTCAAACCCCATTCCCCCTGAAAAATACTTCCTCGGCACTGTCACCTGAGTTAACGGATTGGTTTCTTCTTTGATATAGTTATACGCCCCCTTCTTAAAAGATTCTAAATACCGCTCATAAATACGCTCTGTTTCCCGTGGGTCATCAATATTGACCCCGGCTATTTTTTTCTTGTCCCCGTAAACCTGCTCTAAAATGCTGTCTTTGATTTTTTTCTTATACCAGGTGGCCAATATCAACGAGTTGTAGACCTGCCGTAGCTGAGCAAAATTCCTGTCAAAATTAACTTCCTTAGTCAATTCAGGGATAACGATTTGACGGACGATTTGAGGACCTAGGGAATTGACATCGTTAAAAGATTGCTTCGCTGCGCTCGCAATGACACTATGGGAAAGCGCCAGGTAATCCTGCTCAAGCATGACTTTGAGTTTACTTTCGACGATATAGGCGGTGCCGGCCCGGGCGTTTTCGTAGACTACTGCTTTTTCGGGGACTATCCATACTTTATTGAAGGTATTGACGAGAATATTTGTTGTGCCGAATTTTTTGGATGCTTCCCGGTAAACACGTTTCCAGAATTTTTTACCAGTCTCTCCTTCAGGATAGATTAAGCTGGCTGTTATCTGCTTGAGCATATAATCTTCGGCTAACAAGTCACGGCCCATTTCGGTTAAGCCAAAGCTTTGAGGGATGATGCGATTCTTTTCGTAAGGTGAGAGATTGACCCAGAGGTCTTTTTCGGGGATGGTTAGGCTGGCTAGAAAATATTTAATGAGCGTAGTGGATTCATCTTCGAGAGCTTGGGATGAAAGTTTAGAGTCACCACGATCCAGGATAAAATCAAATCGGAAAGGATTAGCCGGGTGGACTTTGATGCCTTTAAGGACCGGCGGGTTAAAGGCAGGGCTTAACGCCACCATGGTCCCGGGTGCGGGCAAACTAAAGTCTTGGGCCAGGGCTACAGGCACAGGCCCCAGCGTATTAGCCAAAAAGGCAAAAATAAGCCCAAGGGCTATAATAGTTCTTAAATCTAAATTCTTTCTCATTATGTAGAGAAACAATATACTATTATCGGGAATTATGCCAGTTTTTAAATTTTTATGGGATTTTTTAAAAACGGAGAGGCAGGGATTCGAACCCTGGGACCAGTTTCCCGGTCAAGTGATTAGCAGTCACTTGCAATCGGCCACTCTGCCACCTCTCCCTAATGTGCTGAATTTGTGCTATTTTGAAAGTCCTAATTATAACCGTTAATATTCAAATGTAAATCACTTTGTTCAACGGTTCTATTATATCGACGATCCATTCGTTTCGTTGACAATCATTAATGTTATGGTCGGATTAATGAACGGATAGATTGTAAAAAGGCCCCCCAAAAGCGGAGAATATATGATGAGTACGGTACCTAAAACTTGCGGCGATGATATTTCATCCGGCTTTTAAATCGTTATTAAACTCCCCTATTTTTTTCTTCACTCGGCCAAAGGTAAGATCAGGGCCGCATGCTTTATTGTTATGGGAATGGATCACTAAGCGCTCTATGTCCTCAGAACTTAGATGCGACTCTTTAATTCCTATAAAACGTATGTTTAACCCTACTGTTTTTACTTCGATCTTTTTAATGCCGAATTGGCCAATAAATGCGGTCAGGGATTTTGGCGAATACCCCCACTTATGATTGCCGAAATCACTAATGTAGACCTTGCCATTCCATAAATTTTCCCCAAAAATGGTGTCAACCAAATCATCAAATTGAAACTTAAAATAACGATAAAATAAAAGTTTATGGAGATCAGGCACTTGAATAGTAATTTTTCCGCCGATAGACAGGACCCTGGCCCATTCACTAAAGATCTGTACCCTCATATATTTATCAAAATGTTCCAAAAGATCTTCAGCCAGGATCTCGGAAACGGAGAGGTCCTCATAAGGAAAAGGCCGGCGCAGATCGTGGACTAAATCCGGGCTGACAGCTTTGACCGAATCAATATTCACCCACCCTTGCATCTTTTTTGTGCCACAACCCAGGTGTAATTTCATCATTAAAATAAGCCCTCTCTATTCATTTGTTTCCCGGCGTTTATCATCAAGCGCCGTTTAATAGTATCAGATGCTTGGTTTTTTTCGCAATAAAAATACTTAGTCAAAGATTTTTCTAAAATTCAGGAAATACTGTTCCACCGTAACGGTGCTTAAATAACCTAAGAAAATTGTCCCGGCCACATAATATGCCAGGATCGCATTTAATAAATCAGGGTGTTTGAAATTAGCTAAAATGAAAAATAACAGCACATAATGCCACAGGTATATCCCGTAAGAATTCTTCCCGACCCACCGCAGGGCTTTGTTTTCCGCAAAGTATTGAATAAAGCCATCTTCATTAATCAGTGCGGAAAGGAGCAATAATCCGGGCGCTAAACAGGCCAATTCCAGGGTGGGCCAAGAAAGAAAGTTAACGCCGTTGAGAATAAATACCAGATAGATCGCCATGCCTGCGGTTAAACAGGCAAAACAAAGGGATTGTTTTAATGTTCCTGCAATCCCGGACAAATAAGGTTCGATTAATTTAATCAAAACACCTAAAGCCAAGCCATCGGAATGGAACTGGGTTTCCTGGTACCAGAAAGTCCCTCCTTTTCTGAAAACTTCCGCAATGGCGGCACAGCGGCATGCATTTTCCGTCACTATCAGCATTAAACAAATGATGATCAATGCTGTTCGTTTTTGGCAAGTATCTTTAAAAATGAAACAAATCAATATTAATAACAAAGGGTAAACAAAATAAAATTGTTCTTCAACGGCAATGGTCCATAGATGGGCTAAAGGCGGCACTTGCATTGAATGGCAATAATTTTGTATAAAGACCGCATTTATCCAAATGATATGAAGCGGATCATAATCTGCATTCCTGCCGAAATGATAAACAAGGGTAAGTGCCAGCCCTGCGATAACGGTAAGGGTATATTGCGGGATGATTTTTAAAAATCTTCGCATGTAAAACCGTCGGATCCTGATCTTGCCATTATCAAAATCTTCTAATAGAAGTCCCGTTATCAAAAATCCGCTTATAACAAAGAATATATCAACGCCAAAAACGCCGACGGCAGCAAATTTTGAGAAAGGAACCATCAGTGATCCCAAGATCGGCCTCAAATCAAAAAAAACAAAAATATGGTGAAGAATGATCCACAAGACGGCAATGGCCCTGAATCCATCCAAAAATAGGTAATATTTCTTTGGGTTAATCATGGTCCTTTTCCCTGGCATAAAGCAAGGCCCGGTCGTTGTAAAAACCTTTGAAATCAGGGCGCAATCCAATCGCTTTGTTTAAATCTGCAATGGCATCGGTCAAATCACCTTGCATCGCATGAGTATTGCCGCGGTTGGCATAGGCAAAGGCGTACTTGGGGTTTATTTCAATGGCCCTGTTAAAATCAGACAGGGCGCGGGCAGGATTCCCCTGCTGCTTATAAGTGTTCCCGCGGTTATTGTAGGCTTCTGCAAAATCCGGGTCCATTTCAATGGCCTTGTCATAATCAGACAGGGCTTGCGTGAGACTGCCCAGTTGGCTGTAAACAGTCCCGCGGTCGTTATAGTATCCCCTTTGGTAAGGCTTTAATGCGATGGCTTTATTAAAATCAGCAAGGGCTTGGGTGTATTTTCCAAGCTGTTTGTAAACATTCCCCCGGTTATAATAGGCATGTGCAAAATCAGGGTCTATGGCAATGGCCCTGTTATCATCGTTGATGGCATCAGTGAAGTCGCCTTGCTGGACATAGGCAAAACCGCGGCTGACATAAAGTACAGGATTATACGGGTCTACTTCAAGGCCCTTGTCAAAATAAACAATGGCCTGGGCAAGATCGCCCTGGTCCTGATAGGCATTGCCGAGGCTGTCATAGGGCCCTGCTTTATGAGGGGATTTTTTAACTATATCAGACCATAAGACAAGGTCATTCTTCCAAACCTTGTTCCTTTGATTAGTCAAAATAGAAAAACCGATAAGAATTATTGCCGCTATGATATTTAATTTTTTTACATCCACCCTCCACTTATAAATTAAGCTCATCACTAAGAAAACAAAGCCAACACTGGCTAAATACACACGGTATTCTTCTATGACGCGGCCGATAGGGATAAAACTCGATTCCACGCTTAAAGCTATAAAAAACCACAGGATGCTAAATGAAATGAAGCGATAAGATCTGTACATGACTGCTGCCAGGACCAAAAGGCAGAATAAAAATATTCCGCATAGCGCGGTTTTTTTGTCCAGGGAATAGCTTATCGGGTAATCATAGTCTACATTTTGATCGATCGGTAAAAACAGCAGCCTGACATAGGTGCATACCACGTTTAGTTCCGTTAGAAAATATTGCTTGCGGTCAACTGCAAACCGGGCCCTGGTAATATCTGTATGGGATTCTGCGATGTTGGCGACGTCCACGGCTTGCGGAGGCGTTCTTAACAACAGCAAGGGAACAATAAGCACGATGATAAAAAATGGCAATAAGCGCCTGCAGCGCTTCCAGATGTTTTCGTGGGGCAGGAAATAAAATTCATACAAGGTTAGCATCAGCGGCAAGGTGACCACAAATTCTTTGCAGAACATGGCGGCTATGCCGGAAAATACAGCGGCAATCAAGTATTTTTTTTGAGACCGGCCCCGGTATTGAATATATAGAATCAATGTCAACAAGTAGAAAAATGTCCCCATCAAGACAAAACGCTGGGTAATGAAATTAACAGGTTCTGTTTGGATGGGATGGCATAAAAAGAGCATCGAAGCAAAAAATGCAGGCCATTCCAGACGGCAAAAGAACATGGGTTTATTTGCCGGGTATAGATACAAAGTGGATTTTATGAGTAAATAAACGAGAAAAGCATTAAAACAATGAATAAGGAGATTGATTAATCGATAACCTTCAGGATGCAGGCCGCAGAACTTGTAATTTAACGCAAAACTTAAACCCGGCAGGAATCTTGTATTAAAGGCGTTAAAAATGTCGGGAATATCAATCTTCTTAATGAAATCATTGCCTTGAACAGAATAATGATCATCAAAATAAAAATTGCCGCTTTGCAGGGGAACAAAATACAAGGCAAACCCGCACACCATTATTGCCATTAATACCAGAATATTTAATCTAATGGCCTTCATCGTTCCTTTTATTTATCCTGCCCTGTTATTTGTTTAAGCGCACCCAGGAGTTGAGGGTTAATCGTAGCCCCTAATGCCTCTAATTGATGAACATCCCCCCAGGCTTTATCGTATTGTTTTAACTGATAATACAAAATGGCCCGATTATTATATGCCGGCGCGTTTTGAGGGCTTATTTCAATGGCTTTACTGTAATAGGACAGGGCCTGGGGTAAATTGCCTTTTTTTGCGTAGAGAAGGCCGAGATCAGTGTAGGCTTCTATATATTTGGGATTTAATTCAATGGCCTTGGTAAAGTCAGCAATAGCCTGAGTTAAGTCGCCTTGTTTAGCATAGGCAAAACCGCGGTTAGTGTAAGCTTCCATCAGTTTAGGATTTAATTCAATGGCTTTGCTGCAATCAGAGATAGCTAAGGTTAAATTATCCTGTTTGGTGTAGACAATGCTGCGGTTGACATAGGCCTCGACAAGGTTGGGGTTGAGTGTAATGGCTTTAGTAAAGTCAGCAATAGCTGCGACGAGGTCTCCCTGTTGGTTATCAACATCGCCGCGGTTATTATACGCTTGCGTATATTGAGGGTCCAGCTCGATGGCTTTGTCATAATCTGATATGGCTTGGGTGAAATCCCCTTCTTTATCATAGACCATGCCGCGGTTGTTATAGGCATCCACCAGGCTGGAATTTAGTGCAATGGCCTTGTTATAGTCTGCCATGGCTTGATTGAAATTCCCTTCCTTATTATAGATCATGCCGCGGTTGTTATAGGCCTCTGCAAAATTAGGGTTGAGCGTAATGGCCTTATTACAATCTGACAGGGCTTGATTGAGATCGCCCTGCTCGAAAAAAGCCTGACCATGATTGTTATACGGCCTTGCTTTATGAGGGGATTTTCGAAGCGTATCATTCCATAAAGTAAATTCATCCTTCCAGACTTTATTTCTTTGAAACGTCATGATGGAGAAGCCGATAAGAATGGCTGCTGCAATCATATTTAATATCTTTACGTCCGTCTTTCTCATGTAAATCAGGGTCACGAGTAAGAAAACAAAACCAAAACTGGCTAAATACGGGCGATATTCGGTGATGACATCCCCTATGGGGATAAAACTTGATTCCACGCTTAAAGCTATAAAGAACCACAGGATGCTAAATGAAATAAGGCGGTATGATTTATATAGTGCGATGGCCAGGGCCAAAAGGGAAAGTAAAAACACCCCGCACAATGCTGTTTTATTGTCTAATTGATGGGATATAGGATAATCGTAATCCAAATTTTGATTGACCGGCAGGACCATCAGCCTGATATAGGTGCACACCACATTTAATTCCGTTAAAAAATACTCTCCCCTGCTTATGCTGTCCTTGGCTCTGGTGATGTCCCCATGGGATTCCGCGATGTTGGCGACCCCTATTGCTTGAGAAGGTGTTTTTAATAAGAGCAGGGGAACAATAAGGGCTATTATAAAAAACGGCACTAAGCGCCTGCAGCGTTTCCGGATGGTTTCAGGGGGTTTTTGATTTTTAGTTTTCTTTGGCGCCGTGGAAGGCTTTAAAGGGCTTAAGAAATAAAAATCATACAGGGTCAGCATGACCGGCAGTGTCACCACAAACTCTTTGCAAAACATGGCGGATGCGGCAGAGATCATGGCCGCTGCCAAATATCCTTTTTGAGACCGGCACCTGTACTGGATATATAAAAATAGCGTCAATAAATAGAAAAAAGACCCCATCACGGCAAAGCGCTGGGTGATAAAATTAACCGGTTCTGTTTGAATGGGATGGCATAGAAACAGCATCGAGGCAAAAAACGCAGGCCATTCTAAAGCACAAAAGAATATGGGTTGACGCGCCGCGTATAAATACAAAGTGGATTTTATGATCAAATAAACCAGAAAGGCGTTAAGGCAATGGATCATAAGATTAACTATTCGATAACCCTCGGGATGCAGGCCGCACCACCTGTAATTTAATGCGAAGCTTAAACCCGGTAAAAATCTCGTATTAAAGGCGTTAAAAATCGTTGGTATATCGATTTCTTTAATGGCCTTGTTTTTTTCAATGGAAAAATGATCATCGAAATAAAAGCCTTTGCTTTGCAATGGGACGGTATACAAGGCAAACCCGCATAACAGGATGGCCATGAGCACCCAAATATTTAAATACTTAGATATGATCTTTTTAAATGGTGCCATCGTTCCCCGAATCTTTTTTAAGTAAATTGAGAAATACAGGATTAACAGTAAGTCCCAGCCTTTTTGCCTGATGGACATCGTCCCAGGCATTATCGTATTCTTTTAATTGATAATAAGTAATGGCCCGGTTGTAATAAGCATCGGCATAGTTGGGATTCAATGTAATGGCCCTGGTCAAATCCGGCATAGCATCAGCAATATTGCCCTGCTTGGCATAAATAACAGCACGAAAATTATAGCTCTCCGGGATATTGGGATTTATTTCGATAGCGGTATTATAATCCGACATGGCTTGAATAAAATTTCCCCGGCGGGCCCAGACAATGCCCCGGTTGACATAGGCCCTGGCATAGTGGGGGTTTAATCCGATACAGTGGCTAAAATCAACGATGGCCCGGTTGAATTCACCTTCCTGGGCATAGATCATGCCGCGGTTATTATAAACGTTGATTAAATTGGGTTTTATGGCAATGGCTGTATTATAATCCGACAAAGCCGCGGCAAAATTACCCTGCTTGTAGTAAAGAAGCCCCCTATTGTTAAAAGCATCCACATAGCTGGGGAATATTTCAATGGCTTTGTTGTAATAATCAAGAGCTACCGCGCTTTTGCCCATATTGTCATAAATAAGGCCGAGGCTGTTATTGGGCCTGGCTTTGTGAGGAGATTTTTTGATAATATCGCTCCATAAAGTCAATTCATCCTTCCAGAGGGCATTTCTTTGATACGTTAAAACAGAGTTACAGGATATTATCAACAGCAGTGCTATGACCATTGCTTTAATAGAGTTCCTGCCCAAAAGATAGTACGCCCCGCTGACTAAAAACATGGCATATCCTGCCAAAGGCAAATAAAGCCGGTGTTCAAAAATGACATCTCCAAAGGGAAAGATGCTTGATTCTGGGACCATGGTCAGAAAAAACCAAAGAATAGAAAAAGAAACCAGCCTGTATTGGGCAAAGATCTGTTTAGCAAAAAACAGGATAGCTGCCAGGCCTATGAAGCTAAGAAATGTGGACAGCTCAAAAAAACTTTTAGAAAGGGCATAATCGTAATCCAAGTTTTGGTGGATGGGCAAAAACAGTAGTCTTATATAGGTCATGATCACCCTGAATTCAGTGATCAGATACTGCAGGGAAGAAATATTATGGGTGGTAAAACTTTGTTTGGCCTGCAGCCTTTCTGCCTCAAAAGATAATGTTATGATGGGGATTATTAATAAGATAAACAGGAACGGGACAAGCGGTTTCCAGTTAAACCCCTCCTTTGTTTTAAAAAAACTAAACTCATAAAGCAGGATCATAAATGGCAGTGTGATGGCATTTTCCTTGGTAAACATGGCCATGACGCCTGTTATCAGTGAACAGATGTAAAGTGTCATTGCGAGCCCTTTAGGGCGTGGCAATCTTTTTAAAGAGATTGCTTCGTCGCTTCGCTGCGCTGAACTGCGCTTCTCGCAATGACACTGAAGAAGTCTTGACTGTACGTAAAAACTTAAAGAAGCCATATAGAATAATGTCATCATGGAGGCGGCCCTTTGCCAAATAAAGGTGACAGCCTGTGTTTGGATGGGATGTGACACAAATACCAATCCTGTGAGCAAGGCAATAAGAGGTGCATGCCGGGCAATTTTTTCTTCTTTCAGGATGGGAGTTGAAAAAGTGAGGTATACAAACCACCAGAGAAAAATAGCCGAGAGTAAATGGACGCTTATGTTGAAGAGATGGTAACCAAGGACATCAAGCCCGTTGAAATGATAGTTAAGGGCAAGTGAGGAAAAAGTGATAAAGCGGCAAGGCCACCAATTCCAGATATTTTCCAAATGATGGATGTCCCTTATATGAAAATTCTCGATGACATAAGGGGTATCATCAAAATGGAAGGAAGAGAAAAAAGTATTGGAATAGGCAAGGATCCCTAAACCAAGGATGAGAAGGATCGAAAATAGTTTGATATAAAGCGGTTTTAAGGCCAATCCGGCTTTCCTTGGTTTATTGGTTTAATGCTTGCTTAACGGCGTTAAGAAAATCAGGGTTAACATCATAACCCAACTCCCCTGCTTTTGTCGCATCTGCCCAGGCCTTGACGTATTCTTTTAACTGATAATAGGAAATGGCCCGGTTATTATACGCAAGCGCATATTGAGGGTTTATTTCGATAGTTTGCGTGTAGGCCAAAACAGCCCGGGTGAAATTATTTTGTTCGGCATAAACATTCGCAATATCAAAATAAGCCTCTATTTGCGTGGGGTCCAGCTTAATGATCTTGTTATAATCTGAAATGGCCCGGGTGAAATCCTTTTGTTTATCGTAGGTGTTGCCGCGGTTGCTATAGATCTCCACGGAATCAGGGTTTAATTCAATGGCTTTATTAAAGTCAGAAATGGCTTGAGCGAAATCATTTTTTTTAGCGTAGATGATACCGCGGTTGTTGTAGGCCTCCGCATAATTGGGGTTTAACCCAATGGCTTTGCTATAATCTGAAATAGATTGAGTGATGTTATCTTGATTGGCATAAGTCACGCCGCGGTTGTTATAGGCTTCCGGGTAGCTGGGATTTAATTCAATGGCTTTATTGTAATCTGACAATGCTTGGGTGAAATTACCCTGCTTATCATAGATAAGACCGCGGTTATAATAGGCCTCTGCATAGTTGGGGTTGAGTGTAATGGCTTTGCTGCAATCCAACATGGCTTGAACAAGGTCGTCTTCTTCGGAATAGACGCTGCCGCGGTTATTATACGGCCTTGCTTTATTGGGCGATTTTTGGACGGTGTCATTCCATAAAGTAAACTCATCCTTCCATACCGTATTTCTTTGATAGGTCAATATTGAGTTGCAGGCTATTACCATCCCTAAGAAAATGACCATCGCCGGAAATGATTTTTTCCCCAAAATATAGTATGTCCCGCTGACTAAAAACAGGCCATACCCCGCCAATGATAAATAAAGCCGGTGTTCGAAGATCACGTCTCCAAAGGGGAAAAAGCTTGATTCCGGGAACAGGGTCAGGAAAAACCAAAGGATAGAAAAAGAAATTAGCCTGTACTTTGCAAACATCTGTCTGGCAAAATACAGGACAGCGATCAACCCTATGAAACTAAAAAGTGCAGGCAACTCAAAGATGCTTTTAGAAAGGGAATAATCGTAGTCCAGGTTCTGATTCAGCGGCAGAAAAGCCAATCTTATATAGGTGAAGATGACCCTGAATTCGGTAAGAAGATACTGCAGGGAAGAAATATGGTGTGTCGCAAAGCTTAGCCTGGCTTGGACCCTTTCCCCCTCGGAAAAAAACCAGGTTAACGGTATTATCAAGAAGATAAACAAGAACGGGACGAGCGGTTTCCAATTTAACTCTTTCTTTATTTTAAAAAAACAAAACTCATAAAGCAGGATCATAAATGGCAGTGTGATGGCATTTTCCTTGGTAAACATGGCCATGACGCCTGTTATCAGTGAACAGATGTAAAGTGTCATTGCGAGCCCTTTAGGGCGTGGCAATCTTTTTAAAGAGATTGCTTCGTCGCTTCGCTGCGCTGAACTGCGCTTCTCGCAATGACACTGAAGAAGTCTTGACTGTACGTAAAAACTTAAAGAAGCCATATAGAATAATGTCATCATGGAGGCGGCCC
>JABDFL010000016.1:0-3966 GCA_013286575.1 Candidatus Omnitrophota bacterium | reverse complement strand
TGAACTGCGCTTCTCGCAATGACACTGAAGAAGTCTTGACTGTACGTAAAAACTTAAAGAAGCCATATAGAATAATGTCATCATGGAGGCGGCCCGTTGCCAGATAAAGGTGACGGCCTGTGTTTGGATGGGATGAGATACAAATATTAACCCTGTAAGTAATGCAATAATGCCGGCGTGACGGGCGACCTGCTCCCCTTTCATGACAGGAGTGGCGAAAGTCATGGTAACAAGCCACCAGAGAAAAATGGCCGAGAGTAAATGGACGGCTATGTTGAAAAGATGGTAACTAGCCACATTCAGTTGGTAAAAATGATAGTTTAAAGCAAAGGAAGAAAAAGTGATAAAGCGGCAAGGCCACCAATCCCATATATTTTGCAGATGATGGATGTTTTTGATGTGGGAATTGTCAACGATATAAGGGATATCATCGAAATGAAAAGAACATTGAAAGGTGTTGGAATAGGCAATAAACCCTAAACTTGAAATAAGGATGATTGAAAATAATTTGAAATAAAACGATTTTAAGCTCAAGGCTGATCCTTCTTTCTTACCTGTCTCGGCCAGACACCTGTTTTAGCGCATTAATGAGTGCCGGATTAACAGCAGCGCCTAATGCCTCTGCTTGATGGACATCTGCCCAGGCCGCATCATATTCTTTTAAGTGATAGTACGCAATGGCCCGGTTATTATACGCCAGTATAAATTGGGGGTTTATGGCGATGGCTTTAGTATAATCGGAAATGGCTTGAGTATAGTTTTTTAGTATGTCGTAAAGAAGCCCACGGTTGGAATAGGCCGCTGAATACTGCGGGTCTATGGCAAGGGCATGGGCAAAATCATCCATGGCTTGAGTAATATTATTTTGTTTGGCATAAACAGCGCCGCGGTCTGTGTAGGCTTCCGCATTATTAGGGTCCAGCTCAATGGCCTTGTCATAGTCAGATAATGCCTGGGTGAAATTATTGAATTTGTCGTCAACAATGCCGCGGTTGGTGTAGACCTCTGAGTTTTTAGGGTTTATGGCAATGGATTTGTTGTAATCAGCAAGCGCTTGTGCAGGATGCCCCTGCTTATCATAGGTAAGCCCGCGGTTGTTATAAGCATCGGCATATTGAGGATCAATCGCAATGGCCTGATCATAATCCGACATGGCTTGGGTGAACAGGCCCTGGTGGGCGAAAATATTACCGCGATTATAGTGCGGCCTTGCTTTATGGGGAGATTTTTTGACGGTGTCATCCCACAAAGAAAACTCATCCTTCCAGACTTTATTCCTTTGATAAGTCAAATATGAATTACAGCCTATGATCATCGTTAAAACAAGGGCCATTGCTATAAACGATTTTTTCCCGAAAAGATAATACGCGCCGCTGACTAAAAATATACTGTAACCTGCCAAGGGCAAATAAAGTCTATGTTCAAAGATGACGTCTTTGAGCGGTACAACGCTTGATTCAGGCAATAGTGTGAGGAAAAACCAAAAAATAGAAAAAGACACTAATCTGTATCTTAAAAACAGGCGCTTGGCGGCATAAAGGATGGCGATCAAGAATAAAAGGCTTGTCCATACAGGCCAATCAAGAATATTTTGAAAAATGGGAAAACCATAATCCAGATTTTGATGAACAGGGACAAAAACAAGCCTTATATAGGTGACGATGACCCTGAATTGAGTGAAAAGATAATGTGACGGGGAAATAAAATTAACGCCCGAGATGACCCCTTCCATCTCCTGGGCCCGTATTGATTTGGGAAGCAGGAGCACTGTTAAAGCAATCATGAATAGGGCCAATAAGAAAGGCACGACATATTTCCAATTAATATTTTTTTTGGTTTTCAAAAAACTAAACTCATAGAGCAGGATGATCAAAGGCAGGGTCACTGTCATTTCCTTGGTGAACATGGCGGCCAAGGCTGTCATCAATGAGCAGCTGTAATAAAAGATTTTAGTGATATCTTGGCGAGGGTTTTTGGGCGGTGTGGCGATCTTTTTAGAAAGCTGTTTGCCCTTGATCGGGACCGCGCTCTCCTGCAGTAACCTGAATTTAACGTAAAAGCACAGGCTGGCCAAATAAAACATCGCGGCCATGGAAGCGGTCCTTTGCCAGACATAGGTCACAGCTTCGGTTTGGACCGGATGGCTTACAAATATCAAACCAATAAATAAAGAAATAGTCCCTGAATGACGGCTGATTTTATCCTCTTTCATGGCAGGAGTAGAAAGAGTTAAAAGGGCCAGCCACCAGACTAAAATGGCTGAAATGAGATGGACTATCAGATTAAAAACATGGTAGCCCCAAACATCGTACTGGTTTAAATGGTAGTTAAAAGCAAGGGACAGAAAGGTAAAAAAACGGCAGGGATAATATTTCCAAATATCAAATAGATCATTGATGTTCCGGATTACCGGGTTACTTGTTATGTAGATAAGATCATCAAAGTGAAACGGGCAATGAAAGGTATTGGAATAAACAAAAAAACCTAAAGCAGAGATGAGGATAATGGAAAGTGCTTTGATATTATTGCCCCCCTCCTGTTGCCTGACTTAGTGCGTTGAGGAACCCCGGATTAACAGCGCCCCCTAACCTTTCTATTTTGTGCACATCGCCCCAGGCATCACTGTATTCTTTTAAGCGGTAATAGGCAATGGCCTGGTTATTATACGCTCCGGCATAGTCGGGGTTTATGGCGATGGCATTGCTGTAGTCAGCAATAGCTTGGGTAAAATTGTTCAGTTCTCCGTAGGTATTGCCGCGGTTAAAATAGGCATCTGCATTATGGGGGTTTGATTCAATGGCTTTATTGTAATTGAACAGGGCTTGGGGCAGATCGCCTTCTTTGTCGTAGCTAAGCCCGAGATTATCGTAGACTTCCGCATCCTGAGGTTTTATTTCAATGGCTTTGCTTAAATCAGAAATGGCCTGGCTGAACTTGCCTTGTTTAGCGTAAATAACACCGCGGCTGGTATAAACCTCGTCATAATTGGGGTTTATTTTGACGGCTTTATTGTAGTCCAGCAATGCTTGGGCAATATTCCCTAAAATGGCATAGGTAATGCCGCGGTTATAATAAGCTTCATCATATTTAGGGTCCATTTCAATGGCCTTGGTGTAGTCCAGGATGGCTTGGGTGAAATTGTGTTGTTTGTTGTAGGCGCTGCCGCGGTTATTGTAAGCCTCGGCGTATTTCGGGTTTATGGCGATGGCCTTGTTAAAATCTGGAAAGGCTTCGGTAAAATCATTTTGTTTAGCGTAGATAATGCCGCGATTAGCATAAGCTTCGGCAGATCCCGGGTCTAATTCAAGAGCTTTATTAAAATCAGACAGGGCTCCGGTGAAGTTATTCAGCTTGCCGTAAATAACGCCACGGTTAATATAGGCCTCTGTCAGGTGCTCATCAAGTCCAATGGCCTTGCTAAAATTAGACAGGGCTTTGGTCAAGTCCCCTTCTTTGTTAAAAACAGTGCCCAGATTATCGTAGGCCTTTACGTATCCGGGGTCCAGTTCAATATCTTTATAAAAATCCGACATGGCTTGGGGCAAATGGCCCTGGTCATAGTAAATAAGACCGCGGTTGTTATAGGCATCTGCAAATTTAGGGTTCAGTGCAATGGCCTTGTTAAAATCAAGTATTGCCAGGGTCAATTTTTCTTGTTTGACGTAGGCAAAACCGCGGTTGTTGTAGGGCCTTGCCTTATGAGGAGATTTCCGGACAGCATCATCCCATAAAGTAAACTCATCCTTCCAGGCTTTGTTCCTTTGATACGTCAAAATTGAATTACAGCCTATGATCACACTTAGCGCTATGACCATCATTATTAAGGAATTCTTTCCGAAAAGATAATATGCCCCGCTGACCAAAAACATGCAATAGCCCACCATCGGCAAATAAAGCCTGTGTTCAAAAATAACGTCCTTGATGGGAATAATGCTTGATTCAGGTAACAATGCCAGAAAGAACCAG
>JABDFL010000015.1:27452-29966 GCA_013286575.1 Candidatus Omnitrophota bacterium | reverse complement strand
CGATCCCACGGCCGTGAACTGGGCAGTTTCTGATAACGTCGGGTTAAGAAAATCATGGAGCCATTTGAAATGAATATCAGGAATATAGGTCCAGTTATCAAAACTAAAGCCACGCTCCACCTTTGCTCCCAAGCCTGACTCCAGAAAATCATAGCCCTGCGGCTTCACATGCAGATCAACATCACCGGCACCGGATTCCGTGTAGCCATCTATATTCACACGGCTGTACTGCAGTGAAGCAAGCGGCGTAATGATGAATTTCTGAGGAGCATCAATGTGAAAACCGGTATTCACATAGGTGGTGTAATCTTGTCCGCTATATCCGGAGTTCGCTGTAAGGTCCTCGCCGGGAAAAACGATGTCCCGTGTGCCTGAATACTGGTCCCAGCCAAATGACTCGCTGCCATGGATGAACCATGGCCCCTGGTCATGGCCGATGTAGGCTGTTGTTTGATAGGTATCGATATCGGTTTCGTCATCGTAATCTTTCTCATTGATGGTGCTTCGGGCATAGCCAATCCCTAAGCCCGCGCGCGTGTCAGACCCAAGAGGCACGTCGTAAGCGACCATGGTGCCGGCAATAATGGAGTTATAACCCGGATTGGATCCCTGATTATCCTGATTGCCAAAATACCCGAAACCTTTTGCCCACCAGCCGCTTTTCGGGTTGTTTTCTTGGCAGCTTGTATCATCTTTATCAAATGAACTAAACTGGCTGCACATATCCAGGCGGGACAACCAAAGATTTTCAAACTCACGGGACCCCTCAAATGTCACGAGAGGCGCCGCCAGGGCCGTTGCCGATGGGTTAAGCTGTGCGACCGCGCTGGCGATCGCAGCCGGGTCTGTAAGATCATTGATCGAAGTCAAAATACTGGTAAGACCTGGTGTCAGAGGAATGGCTAATAAGACAGGTACAACCGGATCAGCCGATGCCTGTAAGGGTACGCTGTCTGTTATAATTTCTGCCTGGCCGGAGGCGGTCACGATAGAGAATTTGGAAAGCGGATTGGTAGGGTCCGTGACCGTGGCAAGAGCACCAGTGCCGCTGCCCTGGATAATATTGAACTGGTTTCCAGGCACAATTAAAGCCCCTGTGGGAACATCCACAACAGCTGCGAGCCCTGTTCCAATACTTGTACTGCCGCCTGTGACTACAACGTGGCCGTAAAGTGATGAGCTGGCCAATGTCGTATCAACGACCCCTCCAGCGGCGGTGGTCAGGGCGCCGGTGATATTCAAAGTATTTGCCCCGAGAGAAAGTCCATAGGTGTCCACCGCACCGGTGATTCCAGCGCTCACTCCGGCAGTATTGCTCCCCCCAACGACATCAATGCTCTTGATCCCACTGGCACCGCCTACGGCACCTGTCAATTGGCTCCCGCCATCAAGTTCCAACGTACCCGTGTCCGCCGTACCGGTTGTCAGAGCACCTGCAACTATCGTATTCGGGGCAAGATAGATCGTGCCGTCACCGGTAAAATTTGTGGCTACGGTATTGGTGGATGAGGCCCCGCCATCAAAATTCGCTGTATTACTGACGGCGATATCCATCGTGGTCGCATAGACAGAACCCAAAAAAGTCACCGTAGTGCCCGCGGCGCCATCCAGTGTAATATTATGAAGCACGTGCGTTGTGGTTGCACCCATGTCCCCATATACGTTCGAGGTGACATTGAAATCAACGATGCTTTGATCATTGGAAGAAGACGAGACAGCGGAAACACCCGCATACGGGCCGGCGGAGTTGCTTGTCAAAATATCCAGTTCTGTACCTCCGGAGATCCCGACGTCCAAGGTAGCGGCACCTGTAATGGTAACACCGCTCAATTCACCATTTGCATTTAACTGTGGAGAAGAAGGGTCAGAAGGGACCGCTTCCCTGGCAAAACCCTTTGAACACCAAACGGTGACGCCGACAGCAAAAAAAATGAAAAAGAATATCCGCTTCATTGGAGTAGCTCCTTACGATTGGATTAATAAATTTTTGGAAAACACTAGGGTATGATATAGGCAGGAGAAATATAATCAATTGTACCAAGGTATAATGGTCTAATTTCATTTGATGATCTTCCATCCTCGACCTTAACGGGAGGATGGAAGACATCCGGATCCTTACAATGATTGAGTGTTGGTCGTGGTTGTGACGGTCGTTGTAGTCGTCTGTTGCAGCGTATACAGCGTAATGGAATATACCTGTTGCTTACCCTCTCTGATCACAAATTGGATCTGTACGGAATCACCTGGCTTCAGGGCTAATGCCACCGGTTGATTGCCCGGGCTTTGCAGAACAACGATGCTATTGGGATCAAAAAGGAAATCCGATAGATTGCTCTGCTCTTCTACACCATTGCGCATTTTTTCTTGCAAGGTGATCGTTCCTGCCTGCAGGTCAATGGCCTGGATCCGCCCGGAAGCATCCTGGAAATCAGATGCCGCCAGGGATTCCGTACAGATCCAATTTGTGATCAGAGAGGGTAAGCAACAGGTATATTCCATTACGCTGTATACGCT
>JABDFL010000015.1:0-27442 GCA_013286575.1 Candidatus Omnitrophota bacterium | reverse complement strand
AAATCGTCGATGGTAAGAAACTTTCTGTCCGAAGGGTCTTTGACACGGGTTTCATAACGGGTGATCCTGTATTCTTTTGTTCCCCCTATGCTTGGGGTTTCATTGAGCTTAATTTGCATTTCCCCAAGTTTGACATCCACCCACATGATCCTCCCCGGGACCTGGCTTATCGTTGGGATTCCAACCGAAGCATAGGCAGACACGCCGGTAAAGAATGCCACCGCTGTCATTGTAAAAAATAATCTTAAGTCATTTGCTTTCATAAAATGTCTCCTGTTTATACTGCTGCTGATTTGATTTTAAATACTTAATCCTGTGCTTCCCAATAATCAGGCAGCGCTTGGGGGGTCCTGTTTAACAAAAAATCATACTCTTCGGCTTCCTGATATAACTGCTCCAACTCTCTTTTAGAACTTTTTGCTTCATCCATTATTAAAACATTCATTTCTGATTCTTGCCATCTTGGATTTTTCATAAGCACCTTCTTTCGTTTAGAGTACTTAACTAAATTTATTTGACTGTATGATTGTATTCTACGGAAGGGAGAAAAAAATTCAATTGTACTGAGGTCTAACGGGCTGGATTTTAAAACACCCGACGGATTCGGTTCTTAATAGAGGTCTTTTTTAAAACTTCCACAAAAATTGCCCTTTAGTTTTATCTTGTCCCGCTTCCACGTTCTTTTTTTCCTGCTGTTTTGTCTTTTGCTCATTGTCGACTAAATTCTTGGCCCTGATCTGCGTATTTGCTTTATTGTTGTATACACGCTGATGATAATCGAATGTCGCCTTTTCATTAGCACGCTGTTTCGCCAGAATGCTGGGGTCAGGCGCCTGTTGATAGTCAGTAAAACCTAAAACAGAGACAGCCAGCAATACGGGGCATACCATAAGCATTATTCTATTTCTCATTCTTTAAGCTTTCTTTGGATGGGCTATCTCCATGTGATTTTTGACTTTATCTTCCACGGCAACGGCCGAAGCTGTATTGGTCGCAAGGTCCATCTGTTGATCTGTAAACACATGGCCATCCAATATCACCGTACCTTCTTTGACGGTGACCTGGATATCCTTGGCAACCTCCGCCAAGCCTTGATCATCTTTGATGGCTTGTTTCACCATTTGGGCCTCTTGTTGATCAGAGGCTATCTTATTCTCTTTATCTTTTTTCATTTTTGTTCCTTCTTTTATTGAACGCCATGCTTAATGGGACAGGTCTTGAGCTGATGATTTAAGGTCCTGCCCTGCATCTTGAACGGTTGTTTTAATATCCTGCCCGGTGTTATGAAAAAAATGCCTGCCTCCGCCAAGGGCCCAAATAAGAAGGACAATTACCAATACGGTAAAAATACCTATGGGCGCATTCCCCCATGGCTGATCATTTGATGTATTCATTTGAATCTCCTTTTTTAATCCTTATATAAGTTGCGATTCTACGGCTTCTGCTCTCCCAAGGTCCGGGGTGTTCGTATCGAGTTTACCCTTTTTTAAATCTTCCTTGGTCCGTTCTGCCAATAAACCGTATTTCTTCTGGATCCTGCCCAGATCTTCATCAGTTAACTTCTCGATGTCCATCATTTCGTTGTGGGCGCCTTTGGTGGCGCGGATGATCTCATCAAGTTTCAACTGGATCGCGATGGTATGGCGATTTTGGCTGTTTTGGATGATAAAAAGCATCATGATGGAAATGACCGAAGCGGCTGTACCGATCACTGTTTGCCATGCCACGCTAAAATGAAGGGGCAATCCGGCTATTGCCCAAACCAGGACAATGAGAAACGCAATGAAGCCTACGTATGATTGCGCGGATTTGTCCGATATCCATTTGGCGAATGTCGAGAAGTACCCCATCATTACTCCCGTCTGCGTTATCTTTGATTATCCATGTACTACAACAACGGCCCTATCGTGGTCATGGTGCCAGCGGTCGTCATGCCCCCCATAAAAAAAACAACCCGCGAGTTGAACAGCTAAAGCAACACCGACTAATACCTGTAGTGAATTTTTAAATATCTTCATCGTATTTCCTTTCCTAAAATACCTTAAAAATCGCTGCTGGCAGTAACTCCATACAACCACAAACACCGCCAGCAGCATATTCTCAACTTTAATTTCTAAAACTTAAGGATTAACGATATTCATATTGTTAACCACACTTGATACACCGTTGACGTCACCAGCCACCTTGCTGGCCATGTCTTTGGCAGCACCGCTAGTGGCATCGCCGCTTAATGTGACGATACCGTTAGTTGTCTCAACACCGGTCTTGAAAGCACTAGTGGAATGATGGGTCAAAAAAGCCATCTTGACCTGGGCCGTGATAGAGGCGTCATCAATCTTATTGTCCTTATGCTCGTCCGACGGGTTTACATCCGCTGCAATGGTCATTTGATTATCAACACCTTTGACGCCATCAATGTCCTTGGCATATTCACCGGTCAGGTCTTTTTGGGCCTGGCTATCTGCCTGGCCTTTTAGAGTAACGACCCCATTGGTGACATCTACCTCAGTATTGACCGCGCTCACATTACGGTTGAAAAACAAAGCGCCCTTGACCTTCATGCCAAGCCAGCCGTCTGAATTTTCAGGGGGCTGTTGACCGGAAATAACCAACTGATCATCGACACTTTTAACCCCTGGCAGATTTTCCACGGTCTCTTGGGCCAATGACTTATGGGAATCTTCGCTTACTGTCCCTGTCATGGTCACCATGCCATCATTAGATATTACTTTAATCGAATCATCTTTAAGGTACGTCCTAAAGACATATGAATCATGGGCGGATGATTGGATACGCTCATCCGTCTCGGAAGCGCGTACGGAAACAGTGGTGAATAAAACCCCAAACATTACTGCCAGAAACACTTTTGAATAATTTACGTTCATAAAATACTCACCTTCCTTTGGTCTTGCTTTTAATATTGTTGGCCCCTTCATGGGGCCATTATTTTGAAACTATGCGGAGACTCTCCTGCCAAAAATAAATGAAACTACCGCTAATACTAAAAACACAAAGAATAAAATCTTAGCGATATCAATGGCTGAACCCGCGATATTGGTGAATCCCAATACTGCTGCTACAATTGCGATCACGAAAAATGTAACGGCCCAATTCAACATAGAACACTCCTTTCTCTCGATTACGTATAACAGTTAAAACAGCCGGCATATGCCCCTTCTAATTAATAGTTACTTCCACCAATTTCTGCTGGGCCGCTTCAGTGGGGTTCCAAAAGAAACCTTGAGGGTCCCAGCATTGCGCAAAAGAATATTCATTGATGACTTTCTTATAAGCCCGGGCAGCCTGGTCATTTTTACCGGCATTTTGGTAAGCCTGTCCTAAAATAAACCATGCGGTGCCGACATCATTAAGGGCCCAGTATTTAAAAATATTATCATTGCTGCCGGTGGCAAAAGTTTGAAGGCTGGCCTGCATGTCTTTAGCCTTACCGGAATAAAGTTCATTGGCCTTATTAACATAAATCTCCACTGAACTTAAATCTTTGGCCGTTAAAGCGGCCCAAGCTTTTTGCACTAAAGTACTGGAAGTATAATCACCAAAATCCACATTACTGCCGGATTGGATCAGGGCCACTTGTTCTTTGGCAGCTTCAGCAGGTTTCCAGAACCAGCCTTTGGTGTCCCAGCATTGGCCGAAAGAGAATTCATTGATGACCCTATTGAAAGCTTTGATGGCTTCATCATTATTACCGACAGCGCGGTAAGCTTTCCCTAGAATAAAATTTGCGGTGCTGACATCATTGAGCGCCCAGTATTTAAAAATCTGAGCATTAGTGCCGGAGGCATAATCCTGAAGGCTTGCCTGCATGGCTGCCGCTTTAACGGCGTAATCCTGGTTAATTCTGGCAACATAAGCCTCGACTCCCTCCAAATCCTTGGCATCTAGGCTCCCCCAAGCTTTTTGTACCAGGGCATTGGAAGACTCATTGGTGAAATCGAAACTACGGGCATCCGCGGCAAAAGCCGGGACAAAACTGACTGACAACAAAAAACTTAAGACAACACCTAATATTTTCATAAACTGCTCCTGTAATAATGCATTGGTTTAAAATCGCGAACCGTATAAAGGTCATTGTAGGGATTAAGCAGGATGAATCAATTGTACCGAGGTATAACAGATGGATCAGACGGGATGCGATCCGGAAATTCCTTAAAACCCAAATATAGATTGTCTGGACCTGTTTTCTTCCAATCTCTTTTGGGCGACTTTCGCAGGTGTCCAAAAACCGCCCAGAGGTTTCGCGCATTGGGCGTAATAAAATTCCTTAATGACCCTCCTATAAATAATGTCTGCTGCTGTCCTATGACCGGCTTTATAATTGGTGTCTGCCAGGATAAACAAAGCAGTCCCCACATCATTCAAAGCCCAATAGTTAAAAGTATTCTGTTTATATCCCAAGGGCGCATCCGTGTCATGTTTTAAAGAATCCTGCATTTCTTTGGCTTTTGCCCCATACAGTTCTTCTATCTTATTCACATAGATGGTGACACTCTTAAGGTCTTCCTTGGCCGAGGCGCCCCAAGCTTTCTGTACAAGAAAACTTGAGTTGTAATTACCAAAATCTATATTGGCACCCATGGCCGCCATGACCAGCTTGTCCTTGGCCACAGAAGCCGGTTTCCAAAACCAACCATGTATGTCCCAACACTGGGCATAGGAATAATCATCAATGATCTCCTGAAATGTCTTCATCGCTTCCTGCTTTTTGCCTGCATTGAGCTCATCTTCCCCTAAAATATACAAAGCAGTCCCTACATCGTTCAAAGCCCAATATTGAAAAATGTTGCCCGCGCTTCCGGCAGGGTATGCCGAAAGATTCGCCTGCATTTGTTTGGCCTTATCAGAATAGAGCTCAATGGCCTTATTGGCATAAATAGCCGCTGAATTAAAGTCCCTAGCCGCTGATGAAGCCCATGCTTTTTGTACCAGATACGTCGAAGTACGGTTTCCAAAATCCAAGCCGCCCATGTCAGCAAACACAGGGTTAAAATTAAATAGAATGACTAAAAATAAAACATTAAAAACAATATGTACCCTTTTCATGTTATTTTCCCTTCCACATCTTCATCAATGACTGAATTAACCACCTTGTGAATGGCGCAAAACTCACTCCAGGTTTCTTCCCTAAATAGATAGATCAAAACACCTGTTGCCGCCGAAAATTCTATCCCGCCCAATATCAGGGCCGCAACGAATTTTGTTTCATTGCTCCACATCGAATAGGTAAAAAATGCCGCTTGGACCAAACATAAGCCGTTAATAAGGAAGACAAAAGAAACCAACACGAATAAAGCGCCTAAAAACAAACCCCTTGTTTTCTTCACTGCAAGAACATAGGCTTGGGCGGCTTTTATCTTTATCAAAGAAGTTTTATGCTTGTATTGCCTGACAATATTAAAAAGAAAAAAAGAAGAAACCAATTGTTGAAATAACCGGCGCATAGGCGTCGTCATAATCACACCCTTAAGGTTCAAGAATTATTTACGTTTAGATCCCATCAAATAACCCAATAAGAGAGATGCAGCGGCAGCCCCGGCGATATAGGGCCACGGGTCCTTATGCACGCGTTTATCAACGTCGCCTGCTATTGCCTTGACCTTTTCCTTGCCTTGGGTGATCGCTTCCTGGGCATGCTCTACACCGGAATTCATTGCCTCCCGGATATGCGCATATCTATTGGCCATAAGACCTTTAAGCTCATCTCTTTTTTCCCTGGCTGCCTCATTCAAGAGTTCAAGGGCTTCACTGATCTTTGCATTACTTGTCCTGGCTTGGGTTTCTGTTGTCATGATCTTTGCTCCTTTTTTAATAGTTATCCGTCATCCTGACCTACCATGAATTCCTGGCGGGCCAGGATGACGGTGAAGTTAAAAACTTTATGACTTATAAATTCACACGGATCCCGAGAAAGGGACGGGCCGGGCGGACCGGTGCCGCAACGACCACATAAGCGCCATCAGGTGCCTGGTTATAATACATATTGTTATAGTAGTAATAAGGCACGTTCCCGACGACAACAGTCGTATACTGCGGCGGAAGGGCCACTATCTCTTCTCCGACTATGATATTGGGCACAATGACTTCCCCTTGATTATACCAATGGCCGCCGCGGTAGTGATAGCGGTTGCCATGATAACCTCCCTGATGGCCATATCCCTGCGCGAATGCGCTTGCAGACAACATGGACAACCCGAAAATTAAAGCCAAAACCGATCTGAATCTCGATATTTGTCCTAACATTTTTCTATCCTGCCTTTCTTATTTTTATGTTCGTGATCAGGCTGTTTTAAAGAATATCGGGATACGCCCATCACGCCTGAAGATTTTATTGCCAAACTCACCTATCTTGATCCTGTCAGCTGACACGCCATCATTGATCAATGCCTGCTGAATCGAGGCGACACGAAGATCATTGAGATCCTGATCGTCAGCATTAGCTGCAATACCATCGATGCCGATTTGTAATGATGGATTATCCTTCATATAGGATGCCATTTCGGACACCTTCTCCAAACCAACAGAGCTAAGAGCGCTATAAGTGGGAGCGAAATTAAACTCCTTATAAGAAACCCAATTTCCAACCCTGCCTGCAGCACCTTGATCACCAGCTTCTCCTGCCGCACCTGTCGCTCCTGTATCCCCGGAAGGACCAGCCAAACCAGCGACACCGCTTGTTGTAATGCCTTGAGGACCTGAATCACCAACTGCCCCCTGTTCACCTGCCGAACCTGCATAACCAGCAGGGCCGGTCGGACCAACTGTCGTAGGGCCCGTAGCACCGGCATCTCCAATTGGACCTTGTGGGCCTTGAGGACCAGCTGCACCCACGGGGCCCGTGAAACCATTTAAGCTATTGCCTTGTTGCCCTGTTTGCCCCATGGCGCCTTGTGCACCTGTAGCACCAGTCGCTCCCACATCACCCATAGGACCTCTCACAACATCACCTGCCTGTCCTCTTGGACCGGTAAAACCTTGTTCGCCTGTTGGGCCAACAGGGCCTACTGCACCAGCTTCACCAACTAATACAGCACCTGCAGGGCCTGTGGGTCCTGTCAATCCTTGTGCTCCTGCCATACCGGCAGGACCGGTCGGGCCCCGCGGGCCGACAATGCTATTGATATCATTATTTTGTGAAGCGATTGCCGTCACGCTTGTATTGATGACTTCCGGTGACGGAGAAAACACCGTAATGGCATGTGCCATCCGTTTTCCGTCTATCACCACGAATTCAATCCTCACCACATCACCTGACTTCACTTCTATTTGGTCCATGTGCCTGTTGGGGCTTTGCATGACAATGATGTTTTTAGGATCAAAAGAAAAATATGTCACATTTGTTTCTTCCTCTTCACTGACCCTTTGCCTGCCTACCAGGGTAAAGGTGCCGGATGAGAAATCAATGGCCCCAATGGCACCATAGGCTTCCATAAAATCGGAAGCCGGCCTGGGCTCAGTAATGATCCTTTGGACGATCTTCCCTTCATTACCGTTGACCACATCAACGGTGACATCCTGGCCCGGGTGTAAATCATTGATCTGAAGAAACTCATTATCCGGATCACTCTTGACACGGGTCTCGTCCCGGTCAATCCGGAATTCTGTTAAATCTCCCACAGGGGCCGTATCGGTTTGGACTTGTAACTGGCCTGACTGAAGGTCCACCCACATAATCTCTCCCGGGACCTGGTGCACATCGGATTGCATCATCTCAGCAGCGCGGGCAGAAATGCCGGTGAATACCATTGAGGCCGTCACTGCAAAAATCATTTTTAAATATTTTACATTCATGGGACACCATCCTTTATTCTGTTGCTTGGTTTCTACATTTTTTCTGCCGTCATTCGTCTGACTTCATGACGGCATTCTAGGGGTGGGGAAAATAAAATCAATTGTACCGAGGTATACTACTGAAGATCGATCTCGCGGGCAGTAAATATAATCATGCCTGCCATTCAGCCTGGAGCATTGAGGCCAGGAAACCGGCACCGAAAGCAAAACAAACAACCGGGTCTTTATCCCGCAATTTCTGTTTTAAAATCCTCTTTAAGACAAATAATACCGACGGGGAAGACATATTGCCGTATTCCCTCAAAATCTGACGCGAAGGCAGCATCTGCTCATCCGCAAGCCCATTGCGCGCCTGTATGGCATCCAATACTTTTCTTCCCCCCGCATGAAAGGCATAATGGGTATTGTCCTTCGAAGGTTTTTTATAAAGAGTTTGGATGGCTTTGGCGACTATTTCCGGGACCTTGGATGAAATCACATTACAAAGGCGGTCATTAAGGTATTTAAAACGCAATTCATTACGGAATTGGGGCCACAAAACAGAAGATATCCTGTTGATGCGCAGACCCGGTGTTTTTTCCCTGTTAGTCAGCAAGACAGCGGCAGCACCATCAGAAAAAATGGCATTCGATAAAATGAGCTCCGGTTTCTCAGCCCAATGAGTGGCCGCAGAACAAATCTCCACGGCAATGACCAAGACTGTCGAATCCGGATACCTGTTTAAATAATCGTCGGCTGCCCGTAAAGCCGGCAAGGCGCCCGTGCATCCAAGGCCGACCAAATCCAGGGTATAAATATCTTCCGATAAACCAAGCCGTTGACTGACATAGGTGCTTAAACCGGGGCAAAGATAACCGGTACAAGTCGATATAAAAATGGCGTCAATGTCCTGGGGCCTGTAATCCCATTTTTGCAAAAGTTTCCGGGCGGCTTCAACTGATAAATTCACCGCCCAGTGTTCAAAGCGCTGCATCTTCTCATCCACCGATTCATTTAACAATTGCTGCAGATTGTCCGAGGCAAAATACCGTTGATGGATCCCCTCATCTGATAAAAAACTCCTGTAAAGGCCCAACGCACGGCCTGATGGTTTGATGGTGTCAATAACAGCAGCTAAAATTTCCTGCTGTTCCAGACAAAGCGGCGGGTTGGCCGTATTAACATCCTGAATAATTGTTTTTGAAGACTGCCGTTCCATGTTCAATGCCTTTCATTTTCAGCTGCCAGCGTGCAGCGTTAAAAATTTCTCATAACGGACCCCATAGCGAAAATTAGGGTACCAGGAAACTTTGATCGAATCTAAATTAAACTTCGCCCGGGCCAAAAGACCGGCCCATTCTTCCCGTCGGAAACTCCGGGCAACGGACAGTGGGGCGTCGTGGCAAACCAGATGGTTAAACCGGCGGAGTTTAACGAAATATTTGATAAAATAATAGGCCAGTGCATGGCGGTGAAGGTCGCCAATATACCACCCGATACGTGCATGGCTGCCCATCCATTGCATCAGCTTCACGATCTCATCATCGGTCAAATGATGCATGACCAATGAATTAATGATCAAATCATAAGTTCCCATGCCATCAACGAATATATCGCCATGGATATAATTAATCCCGGAAGCCGAGAGTTCAACGGCGGCTGAGATCGCTTCACGGTTTAAGTCAATGCCTGTTAATTCTACAGAAAAATTTTTTAAACGCGCGTAATCATCAATGCGCCTGAGCATTTCTCCATTGCCGCATCCGATATCCAGGATTTTTATTTTATAATCATGCCCATATCGCGTCAGGAAATGTTTGACCGCGCTCATGATCGGCCAATACCCCAAAGTACAAACATTAATACTTTTTATCTGGTCATATGTTTGCCGTAATGCCGCCGCATCTCCATGGGGACCATCTATTAATTCTTTGGCTTGACTGCGATAGTGTAAATTGATCATTTTGATGTGGATATTCTATGGATAGGGGCAAAATACGTCAATTATACCCGGGTATAATATCAATTCATTAATGTTTCCTTAAACCATTCCCGGATCAAACGCAGCATCTCGTCTTTATGTTTAAGAAAAAGGTACTCAGCATGCGGCCCATTCTTGATAATACTTAACCGTTTAGGAGCGGTCGTATTATTATAAAGTTCCTCTGAATGCCAATAGCGAACGACCCAATCCGCTTCGCCGTGGATATAAAAAATAGGGGTCTCTGTTTTCTTCACCACCTCAAGAGGCTTTTCTTTCTTAAACCAAAATGGCCCGGGCCTGACACCTTTGCCTTTCCTTCCTTCACCAAACAAATTATAAAACAGGTCATTTTTAACATCGAGCTCCCAAAACCGGTAATCGATCTTTGCGAATTCGCTCGGCGCGCTGATAGAAATAATGCTGTTGATCAGGGAGGTCTTGGAGGCAGCGATAATGCTGGTGGCAGCACCCAATGAAAACCCGATCAACCCAATGCGCTCATAACTCATGCCTGCAAATTCGACAATGCTCACCAGGTCCAAATATTCTTTTGCCGTCCAATAAAACAGTCCTTTGCTCTTCCCGTGGCCTCTAAAATCAAACAGGATAACATCGTATTCATCATTTAACGACTCTCCCAACTGCTTTAAAATAACGGCCTGTTTGCTGTTAAAAAAACCATGCGCAATAATGATGACCTTCTTGTGGGCAGCTTTAAACAGGTCGTAAAAAATTTTATGGTGATCCGGGGTGATTTGATACCCTGATGATTTCATCTCGCTGTCCATTCGCTTAAGGATAAAAGCCGGGGAAGATTGAGAAAAAGGCCCATCGTTCTTTTTATCGGCGGTTTTTCGGAAACATCCGGGTCCATGGCCGCCCCACCGGCATGCATCATATTCTTAAACATGTCCCATTCATTCCTGAGGCGATCTGATAAAGAATCCCAGGCCGTGTTCTCGTGGTCAGACCAGGCATGTTCTTTGCGGCTGACATCCTGGTACACTTTAAGCAATCTATGGGCGCAAAGATCAATGGCAAATTCCTTTGTCGTTGCCAGGGAATTCTTCTGCATCTGCACAAATTCACCGGAAGATTGTTTAAGGCACCAAAAAATCGCTTCTGAAAAATTGGCCTGGTTTTCTTCAAAAACCAATCTCCCGTTATAACCATCTTTAACAACTTCGCGCACACCCGGAGCATCCAGGGCCACCACCGGAACACCGGCAGCCATCGCTTCAACCAAAACAAGCCCCTGCGTTTCGCTCAAAGAAGCAAAAGCAAAAATATCCATCGCATGGTAGCAATCGACTAAATCCTGGCCCTTAAGCACTCCTACTAAATGCAGCCGTTTGCCCACCCCCTGCTCCTCAAAGATCTTTATGATCGTGTCCTTGAGAGGCCCGTTGCCGCCTACCAAAAAATGGGCTTTTTTGTTTTTCTTCAAATAATCCGCAACACTGGTGCCCAAAAATTCCAAATTTTTTTCCTGAGCCAGGCGGCCGACATAACCAATGACCTGATCATTTAAAGGGATCCCCAAACGCTGACGGACGGCATTTCCATTACCTTTAGAAAATCTTTCTAAATCCACACCTGTCGGGGCAACGGTCATCGGTGTAGTGACACCACGCTCTAAAAGGATGGCGCGGACACTTTCGCTGGGGACGATCACCTGGGTCGCCATATTCGCGAAGCCGGTAAAAAGATCAATGATAAAACGCTTCGCCCCTTCACTCTGGACCGGCAGGTAATGCATGTGTTGTTCAAACATCGTATGGTAGGTAAACACCAACGGAATACGGTATTCACTGCCAAGCCTTAGAGCAATGTCTCCCATCCAAAAAGGATGATGGCAATGGATAATGTCCGGCATAAAGGTTTTCATCAGCTCCGGCAAGAGGCTTGACATGGGCAGGGCGAGTGAAAACTCCGAATTGTTAAACTTCTGGATGGCGCGAAGCCGTATCACGCCGACTTCATCGGGCGGCATCCCCGCACATTCAGGGGCAACAATAAAGACCTCCTGGCCTAATTTCTCAAATTCAGCCGTAAAGGAGCGGATGGATTCCTCTATTCCTCCGACCATCGGCGCGTAGGTGTTTGTCATCATCAAAATTTTCATTTTTTATCTCCTTTTAATTCCACGAGCGCTTTTCTTGCGGCCATGCAGATGGCTTCGTAAGGGTCTTCTGCCCCCATCGCCATTCCTTCTTTTTGTAAATCCTCAGGAAAAAGAGGTTTACCGAATCTCAGCCTTATCGGATACCGTTTAGGATATTTGGCTGTACTCGGCCAGGCCTCATGCGCCCCCATGATCGCCACCGGGACAAGCATGGCACCTGTTTCCTTGGCCAGCACACCAAAGCCCTTTTTGAATTCCCCGATTTCACCATCTGTACTGCGTAACCCTTCCGGAAAAAAACACAGGCCTTTGCCATTTTTCAATACAAAATAACAACTGCGCAAGGCTTCTAAAAAATGTTTTGAAAAATCAAATGGGATAAATCTTCCCATCTTGACGAGGTTCCTTAACACGCGGTTTTTTGTAAAGGGCCTGAAAAAATACGGACCGAAGACGAAATAAAAAAGCTGAAACACCGGCCTGCGCGGCAGGCAGGCGCCGATGGCCGGTCCGTCGAGAAAACTTGTGTGGTTGCCATATAAAATATAGGCCCCTTCTTTGGGAACGTTCTGGGCACCTTCCTGCTTAATATTGAAAAATACCCTGAAAAACAAACAGTCGACAGCTGTGAAAAGAAACCGGAACAGCCACGCAAAGTAACCTGTGGTCAATTCCAGCATCTGCATGGTTTCTTCTTTAGGCAGAACATTTAAATGTTCTTTCCAGTAATCTTCTCCTTTAGCTGTCTCTCGATCTTCCCAAGGAATGTCTTTGGTACCTTTAAGCGCATCTGTTATTTCCAAAATAAGGTCCTTGACGCTAAAAGCCCTTGAAACAGACTCTACTTTTAAATCAGCGCTAAAAGCTGATTCAAGGCCGGAAGTAAGCTCAATCCTTCCCAATGAATCTATCCCAAGGTCAAGCTCTAAAGAATCCTCAAGGATGATCGGCCTTCCAATGCCGCATTGTGCCTTGAGGCATTGCAAAATTCTTGTACCGGCAACAGACCCTGTTAACAAAAGATCATTCTCTGAAACTTCTCCGGACACCGGCAAGGCCCCTTCTTTGCCTGCGACCACCCGGGGCTCGTATATTTCCTTGATCTCAAACCTATCGATCTTGCCGAAGGTGGTTAAAGGCAGTTCATCAAGCGTTACCGTAAAACCTTTAAGCCTTTTATAAAAAGGAAGCGCCTCCGAGGCATTATCAAATCTCTCCTTAAATACAAAGCGCAGGTTCACTTCGCCGAATTCCCTGAAATTATCAAGATTCGGCTGGATCACCGCCCAAAGAGCTTCCGATTCCGCCAAACCTTCCATTCCGGAGACTGTAAAAACACACATCTCTTTGACAGGAGCAGTCTTTGTATAAAACTCCTCCAACTCTTGCGGATATATCTTTTCCCCTGAATTCAAAACGATAAAATCATCAAATCGTGGTGCAAGAACTCCTGCCATTTATGACCTCTGCTTTCAATACAAGCGATTTTGTGCCCGGTACGGTCCTGACCTTCTCAAATCCCGGCAATTGAATATCAATGGCTGGTTCCTGCCCAAACCATTGCCCATGCCATTCAACGATAATATGCTCCCCATGCGGTTTAATTGAAACATGAATGTCCCCAAAGCTTGTAGGTGCCGGACCAAAGGCCATCGTTTGTTTTTTATCCAGCCAAATTTGGGGAATTCCTGAACACAAAATCAACCCTTCATTTTCTTCCCTGACAAAACAATTACGTATCATCAAGACCCATTCTGCCGCAGCCCATACATGCTGCCCGTCCCCCATGCATCCGCCGCCTGTATTAGGATGCACTGACTCCGGCCATTGTCCGGTCGGTGAAGCAAGTTCAGCCACTGCCGTCATCAGGCCAAAATACCTGGGATCACCCGCGCGTAAAAGCACCTGGGCCAAATGTAAAGTAAGGTAAGGATTGATCCCTGAATGCGTCATGTCATGAAAAAATCCGCCATGGACCAGGCAATTTTTCATTAAAAAATCAGCCGTGTCCAGGACCTTGGGATCATGGGGGCCCAAAATACGCAGCGGATAACCGGCCACCAGAGAGCCGACCGCTCCGGTATCCATACGGCGATAGGGAGAGGCCGGGATGGCAGGTCTTTTTAAACGTTCCTCCACCTTCTTTAAACTTTGATCAATATTCGCAAGTAAGGTGTTTGCTTCGCCTGCAAAAAAGACCGCCTCGTCATCGTCCCTGTAGGCATCGCACAAAAAGGCTGCTGCTTTTAATCCGGCAACCCCCCAAAAGTCATCCCAATAATAAAAATCATTGGGACCCAAATGCTCGGCGCTGAAACCTGAAGGCAATAAGCCGGCGTGAGGAGATGACAAATCATTGGGTAAACGTTTTTTATAAATCCACTTGCCGCCCTTGATGATTGACTGCCTCCATTCTTGAGGAGGCAGGTTACCTGTCATCTCACAATACTGGAGCATGATCCACAAGGCTTCTCCGTTAGAATCCCACTCCCCTTCTTGAGAAAGAAAATACCCATGGAGTGTCTGTCGCGCGCGGAAACAATCCAAAGCCCGTCTGACACGGTCCTTTAAGCCGACACATAACAAGCCATATAAAATGAAAGCAGCATCCCGAAACCAAAACCGCCGGTAAATAAAAGGCCCCGGATAAACTTCCTTGGGAGAATGTAAAACCATGGTGTGGATGGCCGCTTGGTATAGAGACTGGAAATGTGCATCGGGAATTTGTAAGGAACAAGCACCCTGAAGGCTTTCCTTCCATGCCAGTTGGGCCATTGCCTGATCATCCACATGAGGTTCTTTTTCAATGACGCCTTTCGCTAAAGGAAGTGAAACTTTAACTTCCAATAACTTCCCAGCATCAAGTGAATATAAAGCGGCCGCGGTGGCCATGCCGACCTTGCAGGAAGCTTCTTTTTCTTCATCGAGCGAAGACAAACGGCCACAAACATCGCCGCGATTATAATCGGAAAAAACATACTGGTCAGCAGGCTTATCAAAATAAACAAAATTTTCCTGATTTATCTTCCAACCCGATCCATCTTTCAGGAGGGCAATACTGTTGATGAAACTGACTCCCTCCGGATTATAGGGACGGATAGAAATGACTAAATTTGCCCTGTCAGCTGAAAATGCGGTAACCTTCATCCGGCATATGGGCGCTTGGGCCGGACCGATCACTTGACATTTTAATTGAAGCTTTAATTGGTCCTGGCTCGACTCTGTAACCACACACAAATTATGATCCATCAGCATTTTTTGTGACACATTCAGGCATCGTGAAGGGACCAATGGTTCTCCTTCATCCGGGATGATCCAAACATCAATAGACCAGCTATCGTAAAAGGGGGTCAAAAGGCCGCGGGGATCGACAATAGGAAATTCAGTGCTGTCAGGCACACCCAAAGCTGTCCAGTTGCGATGGGTGAGATTAATTTGGGTCACCGAAAAAGACCGTGGGACAAAAGCTTCACTGCGGGGGTCATACTGGCATTCCACCCAATAGGGCCAGATCCAGTCAAGATTATGCTGGATGGCCAGGCTATTGATCAAACCACGCGCATGCAGGACAACGCCTGAACGTATCAATTCCGTCGGAGCCGCCACCTCTGAGGGTTGGGCAAAATTCTGTAATTGGGACAAAAGTTTGATCGGATCTAAAAAACCCTGGGACCGCGCGGCACTCCTGATTAAATATTTCCAGGGAAGCCATTGCCACCACTTAAAATGACTCTCTTCTTTCGGGCTAGACCTAAAAACCCACCATTTAAAACAAATGAAGGTAAATATACCTGTTAATGACGCGGCAATCAGTAAAGCCGTCAAAACAGCCCCCGGCCAATGGCCCAGGACACAATGATTGACGAAAACATTAATCCCTAAAGCTACAAAATTAATGAACGCATAACGGATGACTTCAGTAAAGGAAATTTGGTCTTTCTTAAATGTCCAGTATTTACAAAGCAAATACCCGACGACACCAGCGGATGCAAATGAAATCCCCTTGGCTATGCTATATGGCAGAAAATGAAATAAAACATAATAAATACTAAAATCAGTGGCGGTAACGATGCTTCCTGCGACACAAAACTGCATCATTTCTTTTTTATTGTTCATGATGAAGCCCGCCGGAATCCTCATCTGAAACCATGTTATCTATCCCTTTTTCCACAGAAAATTCCCTTTTAAAATAACTCACAAGCCGTGAACTATTTACCTTGATATGCTCAATTAATTTTTCCCAGCAATCTGAATCCTGTTCCATGATGAAGCTATTTTAGTGATGCGGCAAAATGAATCAATTGTACCAAGGTACTATATAGATGTGTGGTGCGGGATTTTTATTCCAAGTCGCCGGTAGGCGTCTTTTTCCAATGATAACCCCGGGAAGCTTCTTTAAAACCTAAATCAAAAAGCCTTTTCATTTCAACGATATCAAAAAACTCCTTGTCATGGCGTATATACCCTTTAGGAATGCAGGCGAGATTAAAGTCACCGTTCCCTAATTTCGTAAAAGCATATAATTGGTAGACATCCCCGATACTTTGGGCCTTGATGATGGTGCCGATGGTGCGTATCACAATGGATATGATCTTGTCAGGGACCTGCGTCCAAACAGGGTCGGAAAAAGTATTTAAGAGGATATAAATCTTATACCTTAATTTAGAGGGATCGATATTCATTCCCGGCTGGTTCTCAGAGGCCTTTTTAAAGCTCTGTAGTACATTATAGGGCAAAAATACCTGTTTTGTGACCCCTCCATCCATATCCATTTCTTCATAAGTCTTACCGTTTGCTTTAGCTTGAAAGTACACCGGCGGAAACGCGCCCGGCATTGATGCAGAAGCCAAAATAATCTTACGGAATATGGCCAGGGCTGTACCATCGCCCACCGAGGCAATTTCCCCCATATTCCAAACAATCAATTGCTGGGTATCTAAATCGGTTGTGCCTATATACAGCCGCCGGCCTTTATCGTATTCTTTGGCGATCTCCCGTAATACCTGCTTATCAAAGTATTTATCAATAAGCCGCTTTAACGGCCAATTTTTGACAAGGGAATCCCAAGGGATTATTTTTGACCTGTACACATCTTTTGTTGAATGTGTCGTATATATTTCTTCCAGCTTCTGATCATAAGCGCTTCCCAAAAAAGCAAAGGGTGCCATAATGGCACCCGTGCTTATCCCGGTGACGATCTTAAAAACAGGGCGGGACCCTGACTGCGACCACCCTTTCAGTAAGCCTGAGCCAAAAGCGCCGTTTTCCGCTCCGGAAGAGATAAGAAGCACGGAATAAGTCTTGTTCCCCTGATCATCGATCGAAAAACAATCCTTCGTATCCTTTTTTAGCGATGAACAATAATCTTGCGTAATAACACTGTTCGGTTGCCCCCAAACCGCACGAGAGTCAGGAGGTATTCCTATAATTTGAGCGCTGTCGCTTAAATTTTCCGGAACAGCCTGCCGTTCGCTGGCGCATCCGGAAAGAAAAAACAAAATAAAAATAGCGCAATAAAAAAGCCCTGGCATAGTTCGATGGGTTGGCAAATGAGTGGAATATATGTTATATTTTGATTGTAACATAGAAGTACGCTCTTTAAATTGAAAAAGGCAAACTATTTTAAAAAGTAGGACGCAAAGCCGTGAGCCTAAACTTTGATCCCAAGGGATCGAGCAAGGCTGTCTGGTTACCAATGGAGGGCAAATGTTCAAATTTCTCACCCTGCTCTTTTTGACAACTGTTATCTTCATGCAAACCGTACCTGCCTATTGCGGCGGCAGGACCACATCATTAGAAGTTTCTGCCACCTTACCGGAACATGTTATGGAGAATAATAATCAGTTGACCCAAACTCAAACCCAAACCGTCATTAGAAATAACAAAATCATCAACCTCACTTCTATCGTGGTACCTTAAAGGAATCAGCTTACTTTTCCTGGCTTTGCGCTTTTTCGGTCTTAACGGGAATGTTAAACAGGTAATTCGTGCCTTCCGCGACATCTATTTTATTTTCCAATTTTATAAGCGGCACCATATCAAGCCCGAGCGTGTTAATATCGATCGAAATGACATGCTTCCCCGGAGACACTTTTCTGAAATAAAATGCCCCGTGGGAATCGCTGTGCTGGATGATATTGCCATCTAGGACCACCTTCACCTTTCCAATAAACCGATCGCCTTCGTCCGGGACGCCGGAACCATTCTTATCCACGAAAACTATGCCGTAAATCCCGGTCTGGCTGATCAAACCGAAATCAGCATGGCTAGTGCGGCCTTGGATTACCTCAACATTCAACGTCTGCGGGGTTGAAAAAATGAGCCCGCCCGGGACAGTGTCCAATACCGGGACCACATCCACACCCTTAGCGCGTATTTTTATGCGGTAACGGCCATATCGATCTGTGGTGACTTCTTTATCTCCGACTTTCACTTTAACACCCGCAATACCTTCATCCCCTAAAACAAAATGACCGTCTGCGTTCCTGTCTTTAAATACGATCCCCGATACAGTCCCCAAAGGGTCCCAATACGTGGCGCCTCCAAAAGTAATGCGCACTCCCAAATGCACTTCAAAATCATCATAGGAAGGATCGCCTGTATGCGACAAGACCTTACTTGCGTCACAGTCACCGAAAAAATTCAAGTCCGGTGTGGGATTATAGTTGAAGCCGGCGGTCACGATCACGCTTTCTTCCCCGGAAAGAAAACTGGTATTACCGGATTGGACCCCCAACTCATCGTGGTAATCCAATTGGGAAGTAAAAGACAGTTTTGGATTGACTTGTTTGACATATTCAAAACCCGCGTTGATGACACTGGGATTAGAATTACCGCCGGCATCAGGCTGGTCCAACCAGTAATATTCATAGTTGGCATAAGAGGATATTTGATGTGTCAAAGGCAGTTGAATGCCGGTAATCACATCCTCACTGTCATAATCAGAAATGCCCGAACCCGGGGAATGGCTGTTTTGATAACCAGCACCCCCAAAAACAGTCCCCTGCAGGGAATTCCAGATATCAAATCTTCTGGAAATACGCTCATTTAACCCAAGACTGCTCGTTGGGGAAAGCTCTCCTTGAGTATTGACATAATTAACATCGGTGTCACTCCAGAGATCCGGGCTCAAGTTTGCTTGCAGATGCCCGTTACCATCATAATTATAAGCGCCGGGATCATCAGGGTTACCATAGAGATGATCCTGATACGCCTCAACAAAGGTGTCTTCCTTAATGTTCTCAAAATCCGTATCAGTTGTCCACACCGCCCCTGTTTCTCCTTGATAGGAAGGCAAGGTTGAAATGGTGGAATAATCTTTATCTATATTCCTGAAATTGAGACCTGTCTTAAACATTCCGTCCTCCCATTTCAAGGATGCCAGTGAGGCATCATGGCTGCTGTCAGAGCCTTCTTCCGCGTTAAAGGTAAGGTATTCGTTAAACTGGTGCTGTGCCTGGAGGGAATACACATGCTCACTCAAATAGCCCGGATGGTCAGGGCCGTAGGCAGTGGCGAAATTAAAGGAATATTGATCATTACTTTTAGGAAAAAGAGTCAATTTCACGGCATCAATATAAGAATCAATAAATTGATTCTCTCCAGTGTCAATAAATTCCAAAGGTTGTTGTTCCTGGCCATGACTGACGGATAAACCTAACGTATCCCCCATCAAATCAACATCCGCGAAAGCGCCTCTTAGGCGTGTGGTGGGCATTGTCAATGGCGATAAATACCTTAAAGCATCAAAGGCGCGCAAATTAAAATCACTCGTGCCTTCAAGAGGTATTTGACTTAAGCCTATCGTATACGTATCTACTTCAGAAAATGAATCAACATCACTGTAACTGCCGGAAGTATCAAAATACCCATAAGGGGTCTCTCCTTTAACTGCCAGGGATTGGTCCAATTCATAACTTTGACGTTTGAGACCAGAGACATTCTTGCCGGAATAATAAGTGCTCCAGTCATTGGTATAAGTAGCTATAAATGGCCGCGAATGGTAGACTCCGTTCATCACTTGAGACCCGCCGGAGTTGGTGCTCGGGGGAAAAACAACTTCCACATAAAAAGAATGCCTGCCTGAATTGTCCCAAATATGAAGATAGGTGGTACCAATGTTTAACGCATCAATCTGCAGATGGTCAGTATCAATTGTCCGTACCCCGATAAAGACTTCATCTACCACTAAAAATCTTTGGATATTTCTGCCTTCAATGATAATGGACGAATGATAGGCCATTTGCAATTTTGGTCTCATTTGACCACTATTGCTTATCTGGTCCAGCGATAGGATTTCCGGAGGGTGTTTTGCCAGCTCCGGCGGAACGTAAATAACGGCCGGTGGCGTAACAGCCACCGGCTGCGGTTGGACAGACGGCGTATAGGCCTGAGATTGCGGGATGGGTTGCGGGATGGGTTGTGGGATGAGTTGCGGGACAGCAGATGGTTGAGGGATGGTTTCTAAAATATTTATGTACCCATTAAGATCTGTATCATTAGGATCGTAAATTTGAGCGATCAAAAAAAAGCGCAAGGCCTTATGGCTATTGTGTTGCTTAAAAGCTTTGAGGCCTTCTTTGAAATAATACTGATAGCCTATGGATTGGTCCGCCAATGCAGGTACGGACAAAGCTGCCGCAAAGATAAGACCAAGGCCCCCTATTGCGATTCTTTTGATCGTAACGGAGGTCCACACCATTTAATCCTGGGAGTTTTCTATTATTAATTGACCGGAAAGATCCACGGCCAGCCCTATCTCCTTTACCACCGCATCCCCATCTCCCAAATCGGAATTAACGACCAAGGTGTAATGCCCTTGTCCGAATCGCCCCTTTAGCGGAATTTCCAACGGCGCGGACACTCCCGGAGGCACATACAGCTTTTTTGTTTCACCGCGAAGAAGGACCAATCCCTGCCCCTGCATCACGTAGTATGTTGTCCGGGGTATAAGGACAACGTTACCCTGATTGACAAAACTGGCCGTGATGTTATTTGCCTTTAGTCCAATATCCTGCAGGGCAGCTTTTTTGATCTTATTGGCGGGTTCAATAAAAAATAACGAACCGATCCTGGTGACAAGGTTGACCGCTTCATCATTGAGCTTTCCGGCGATACTTCTTTCAAAAAAAAGCACGCCGTAATGCCCCTCCTCTATCTGGCTTGGGACAGTGACCGTATAATCGATCTTTTGCCGGCCGAAAGCAGGGATGAGAAATTCCTGGGGGGAAAAAGTGACCCATTGACTGGCAGACCCCGGCGCTGTCCCTGCCGGCAGGAAATTCTTGGTGCCGTCGTAAGGGGCCTTATATTCAAAATCCTCCCAATAGACCCTGATATTGATTGGACTGGAAGACGTATTGTGGACCAACAAAGATCCGTCGCGATGCTCTCCGGCGGAGACATCCAAAGACACCTTGGCTTGCTCAAGAAATACCTGGGCATGGACCTGTGCGGTGGGTAAGCCCACCGCACAGAAGAATAAAAAAATAATCCTTTTGATCATGACTGCGAACCTTACAGTGATGTTGCTGTGAAGGTCAACGTACCTGTGTACGTGCCCGCCACATCAGTATTTGAAAATGGCGTACCATTTGATGGATCAGCAGGAGCCGTTGTGCTCCCGGTCCAAATACCCACATCCACCTGTTCAGATGAACCAGCAGGAGGCGTACCCATGGCTCCCGCAGTACCGGTTAAGTCGATAAGCCTTTTCTTGCCCAAAGACGATACTGTCTGCGCACCGTTACTGGCCACTGTGATAAAGGTGGCTGTCGCTTTAGTACCTAAACCGTTAGTGCTGGTGCCTGGATTATTAGGATTGGTCCCTTCGGTATAGGTTACAGAGACCGTCGGGGTCCCTGCGCCGCCTGTCGTACCGATGCCAACAGTGTAATAATTTGTCGGTTCGTAGATATTGTTGGCAGTATTAAAAACCAACGTACCAAAAGGAATCGTGGTCGCACTGGTAGAAGACGTACCGGCAGTACCACTCGACGCATTGACCGGGGTCACTGTTAACTGCAGGCCCGATGCATTCGGAATGGTGGCTGACACTGTTAATGAATCCACCGTCTGCGCCATTGCAGACTGGCTGATGCACAGGAGTAACCCTGCTAAAATTAAACTTAATTTATTTTTCATATATTCTCCTTTTTTAATTTATAGATCCCTCGCTTTCAGGATCGGGATGATTCCGACGTTACGTCGGAATTATTTTTGGTTTAAAGAAAGTCTGATCGGTGCTAAAAAATCACCAGGACTCATCTGGGCATATCCCTGCAGGCGATACGCCACTTCAAAAGTGGCCCCACTACCCTGAGCATCCGAAGAAAAAATCGGATACTCGCCTGTTTGCACGGGAATAAATTCAGTCAAGTCTGTCTGGCCTTTTTGGCCTGACGGAACTTGGACTTGAATGGTGAAATACTTATTATTGAACTCCTTCCCTTGGTTATTAGTCATGCTTGTTTGAAGATCTTGGGAAACTTGATAGGGTTTATGAAGATTAGAAAGGACCGTTACCAGCACTTGCTTTTCCTGGGGAGGGTTGATGGCCAGCACATGGGTAAAGCTGACCCCTCCTGGAGGTGTTGTTATGTTCATGGAGAATACAGGCGGTATCTCGCACTGGATATCAATAGGGAATTCTTTCTTGCTTGGACCGGCTTCCACCACATAATTTATTTTACCGGCATACGTACCCGCATCCTGCTGTTGAATTTGGTCCGCGTTGACCAAAAAATAAATGACAAAATTATCCGCATCTTTATTACTGGAATAAATGAGCGTTCTATTGTCCTTCAATGGACTAAGGCCTTGGATACGTAAAGATTGCGCGTCATCGCTTTCAGCATCCAATTGCAGGACATCCCTGCCCAATTCCTGGCCCGATCCATTTTGGGGTACCGCTTCGAGCTGCTGATAGATCCGTATGTCCTGGCCTGAATTTCCGGAAAATGATACGTTAACAAAATCAGCTGCTTTCTCTGTAATATCAGAACTCCTGACACGTATCCGTCCTGGATCATGGGCACCTTTGACCGATATTTTTAAATTTGAAGAAGTATCCAAAAACACATCAATGGTCGCCTGGTCACTGGAGCCATTACCCATGCCGCGTACCGTAAAGATAAGCCGGCCCCTGAAACTTCCGTTGGCATTGACCATATTTTGATTAAGAGAGTATCCAATAATAAAAGAATCACTCTCACCGCTTTCACTGGAAGAGTACACCAGCTGATCACCCATGCTCAAATGGTCTGAATTCTGCAAATAAAGCGTCCCGTAGCTATTGGAATTAGGCAAAGTCCGGGTCTCCATGACTTGCAGATTCAACGCATCTCCTTTTTCATCCATCATGGGTTCAAGGACCCTTTGAAAAATCTGATAGCGGTTTCCATTGGTTGAGCTTACACGGATATGGATTTCCTGGGCCTGCTCCATTCCTGCGGCAGGTATTTTTCCAAACCGCAGGGTATTGCTTCCATCAATGGGATTAACACTTAAATTGACAGCCGCAAAAGAGGCTTGTGAAAAACCAGCCAAACAAAAAAGAGCGGTGATAATGCTTTTTCTTAACATTCCGCTATTCTAGGGGCAGGGCAAAACGAATCAATTGTACCGAGGTATAACAGATGGCAGCGACGGATGATTAGCTTGAAGCAGTGGTGAGGCCGGCTTTTTGGGCGAAGTGGATGAGTTCGGTCACGGTTTTGGCCTGCATCTTCTGCATGACGCGACCGCGGTGGACCTTGATAGTCTGAAGGGATGTGCCCCGCTTGGTAGCAATATTTTTATTCATCATGCCCTGGGCCACAAAAGTAAAAACTTCCAGTTCCCGCGGGGACAAGGTCTTGATACGTTCCTTAATTTTTCCAACTTCAGCCTGTTTTACATTTTGGAACTTGCTTTTAGTGATAGCAAGGGTGATGGCATCAAGTAATTTCTTTTCAGTAAAAGGCTTAGGCAAAAAATCAATCGCTCCAGCCTTCATGGCTTTGACGCTCATAGGGATGTCCCCATGTCCGGTAATAAAGACAATAGGAGTGATAATTCCCCGCTGGGCCATCATTTCCTGGAGGGCAAACCCATTAATATTAGGCAAGCGGATATCCAAAACCAGGCATGATTGTACCTTAGGATGCTTAAAAGCCAAAAAATCAGATGCCTGTGTGAGGGTCTCAACCTTAAACCCGTTTGCCTTTAACAATAAGGACAAGGCCTTGCAAACCGAGACATCGTCATCCACCACATAGATGATGGAACCGCTCATTAACTATTCTCCAATATTAACGGGGATTGTAAAATAAAAGTTGGCACCGTGGTCCAGATTGTTTTTGGCATCCAGGTGTCCGCCATGCGCTTCCACAATGGACCGGCTGATAGACAGGCCCATGCCCAAACCATCCTGCTTATTCGTAAAGAAATGGGTAAAAAGTTTTTTCATATTCTCCTCCGGAATACCGCACCCTGAATCTTTGACCTCTACCATGATCATATCATTATCATGACGCGATGTCTTGACCATCAGTTCATGGGAATCTTTACTGGTCTCCATCGCTTCTAAACTATTGCTGATAAGGTTCAAAAGAACTTGCTGCAATTGTATCCGGTCTCCCATGAAAAGCGGAAGGCCTTTATCCAATTCCAATCGAACGACCTTGTCCTTTGCCGTGACCTGAGGCATGATAAGCGTGACCGTATCATTAATAACGGCATTAATATCAAGTGACTCGAAGGCAGGCTTGGTCTTTTTTAACAGGTATCTCAAGCGCCGGATAACTTCAGAGGCCCGCTGATCATCATTAATAATGTACCCTAAGATTTCCTGAACTTGGGGCTCTCTGTCTTTGAGCATACGTTGGGCTGCCTGGGCATACGAAAGAATGGCGGTCAACGGCTGGCTGATCTCATGGGCCAAAGAAGATACAAATTCCGCAAGCTTTCCCACCCTGGTCACATGCAAAAGCTCCTCGCGCTGTTCCATAATCTCTAAATCCCGCTGCTTCATTAATGTTGTATCGGTCTTATTCCCCACATAATGGGTGATGATCCCGTTTTTATCGCGCACCAGGGTAATACGCAGCAGGCTCCAAAACTTTTCGCCGCTCTTCTTAAAATTCAGCATCTCCCCATGAAAAGGCCTTCCCAGGAGCAGGTTTTGCTTTATTTCTTCATAAAGACGCAAGTTGTCATGAAGCCCGTTAAGTAAAAAATAATTCTTTCCGATGACCTCGCTTTTTGAATAACCGGTAAGGGTATAAAAAGACGGGTTGGCATATATAATGGAAAAATCAGGCTTCTTGGCATCGATAATAAAAATACCATCGAAGGTGGATTCTATGGCCTTGGTCCGGATATGCAGTTGCTCTTCGGCGAGCTTTTCCCTGTCAGCCCCTTGCCTTAATTGCCCTTCTCTAATTTTTAACTCATCTGTCTGCTTACGAAACTTCTCTTCCGCAACTTTCTCCCTATCAGCCCCCTGGGTTTCTCTATGGGCCCCTTGTTTTTCCCTATCAGCTCCCAGCTTCTCTCTATCAACCCCTTGCCGGACAGCCCGCATCTTCATCTGGGTAAAATCAAAGCGGAACTTTATATCGCCCATGCTGATAATGACAATTCCATGCCTCCAGAGCAAATAGAACGCCTGCAAAAAGCATTGGAGCGCTCCGGCCTGCGGTATGAAGCAGAGCTTTATCGCGGTGCTGCTCATGGCTTTACAATGGCAGACCTCCCGGCGTATAATGAGGCAGCGCTCAAACGGCACTGGGAAAAATTATTTAAGCTTTTAGAGCGCACCTATTCATGATACGCCAATTAGAAATTGCATGTATTTATCTCACAGGCCTTTTTCAGGGCCTGGCCCTGGTTGTGGTGCCTGCGGCAAGCCTGATCTTTACCGGTACATTCGGTTTTTCAAGCAGCGAATACGGATTGCTTTTTATTCCCCAAGTGGTCACCGCCATCATCGCCTCGCTTCTGGGCCCATCCTTGGCGCGCAGATGGGGGATGAAGGCAGTTTACCGGGGAGGTTTGTTCTTTAATCTTCTGGCCATGGCCCTGATCGCGGCAAGCCAATTAGTTGCGGACAACCACCATGCCGCTTATATCCTTGTTATTTTTGGGACCACCTTTGTAGGCGCCGGTTTTGGCGCAACACTTCCTACCATCAATGTTTATGCAACGAATTTTTTCCCCAAAAATTCTGCTTCTGCCTTGACGGTATTGCATACCCTTTTGGGAATAGGTACTGCCTTAGCCCCGTTTTTAGTCACTGTCCTTGTAAAAATGGGATGGTGGATTCTTCCGGTGGCGGTGATTGCGGCTTTAATGGCCCTTTTGGCAGGGGCTTTTATTTTGCCTTTGAACGATGAAAGGGCAGCTGTTTTGCCATCAGGACCTGCAGGAGAACGTGGTGTTTTTCTGCCGGTCAGGGTCCGTTTGTTCATGCTCATTGTTTTTCTTTACGGATTTTGTGAAACCATTTTTGCCAACTGGGCGATTATTTTTTTGAATAAAGAAAAAGGTGTTTCGATTCAAGGGGCAGGAGACGCCCTGGCAGCTTTTTGGGTGATGGTCAGTGCAGGAAGGCTTTTGATTTCGATCTTGTCCGTCTGGGTTTCACCACGCTGGGTGTACAGGATTTTACCAATATTAATAACAGGTTCACTGGTGGCCGTGACCAGGTCTTCTTCGCCGACGGCCGGGATACTTTTATTTGCTTTAGCTGGCCTGTCGTGCTCGGGATTTTTCCCATTAACATTTAGTTTTGGGCAAAAAGGTTTCGAATCTATTGCGGAAAGGGTATCAGGATGGATCATGGCCTCCTACATGTTAGGTTATGGCATGGCCGCGTACGGGATAGGAAAAATGCTTGAGCTGACTCAAGTTCCACTCAGTAGCTGGTATTTAAATTCAACGGTCATAGCGCTAGGCGTGGTATTCTTGTCGTTTAAATTAACTCAAAAGGAAGTTCCCCCAATTTCCCTTCCCCCAAAGAATTAGCCCTTGTGCGGGTCGGGCTTAGGGCCTATTATACCTTGGTATAATAGACATTTTTATCCTCCATAGCATAATAGCGTCAGGTCGGTTTTAATCTTTGTATTTCGATCAATTTTATATTTAATCTTGGCAATCCAAGAAAAGGAAAGAAATGCCTATCTATGTGGTGGATGACGACGAGTCGGTGTGCCGCGCGCTCAAAACGCTTTTAATGACCTACGATTTTGAAGTTGTAACATTTAATTCAGCGCAAAGTTTCTTCGACACCGTGGCCCATGATGCTCCTGGTTGTTTGCTACTCGATATCCATATGCCGGGATTAGACGGGTGGGAAACCCAGAAAAGGATCCTTGCTTCCGGGTCGAAACGTCCCATTATTTTTATTTCCGCCGAGAAAAAAGATGATGCCACTGACCGCGCTTTAAAGGTGGGGGCGGTGGGTTTTTTGCAAAAACCCGTTAATGGCCAGACCCTGGTTGATCTTATCAATGTTTCTTTGGAAGAATTAGTAAACGGGAAAAAATGAAAAAGAAAACAATACT
>JABDFL010000014.1 GCA_013286575.1 Candidatus Omnitrophota bacterium | reverse complement strand
TCTTGGGAAATTCTTTAATTGCTTTAGGGTTCACCGGACCATACGCATCTTTGGAAGCAACGGTAATGGTTCTTTCATCATTCACATGCAAGCCGTTTAATTGGGCCTCCAAACCAGGGATAATAGAGTGGCTGCCAACCGTATAGGTCAACGGAGTTTTCCCTACGGAACTTTCCACTTCTTTATTATCGACCGTCAAGGTGTAATCTAAGGTGACTTTTTTACCGGCGCCGATAACAGGAGCGTCCGCATAAGCGCTGAGATTAAACATACCCACTGCCAACAACAGAACACCGCCAGCTAAGAATTTTCTCATAAGACCCTTTCTTAAAGTTATAAGACCATTGTTGAGATCAATGACAGGCATTCTAATGCATGATTTCTTTTTTGACTATTTATTTTTATGCTTATCTAAAATCTCTTCTTATACTGCAGATAAACTTGAGTATCAGGTTCGGGCTGGGCGTCTTGATAGGACGGGTAACTGTCCTGGGTCATGATTTCCCGCGAGACATTCAGGCTCATATGGTCACTGATGTCCATCTCCCCATTGATCTTACGGGAATAATAAATGTTCGTTTCCCCCGGAGTTGACGGCATTTGGTCCATCTCTGCCCCCAGCTTTAAACTATCGGTCAATTTTGTCTTGAGCCCGAAATTCTGGTCACTAGGAGCGTCCTGCAGGGAATAGTCCAAAAAATCCTCCGCCAACTCACCCGATGTGACCCCGTTGAAGGGAGAAGTTGACGCAGACCAGGCATTGCCGGTAAACAATACCCGCAACGCATCCTGAGGCGCCATCGGCGGATCTGAAGTCACCATCAGTTGCGGTTTCAGCGATGTCCCTGCGATCGTCAAATGAAAATCCATGTCCTCGATCCTGGCGCCCAGATGGACGCTTATCATCGGATTAAAAATATCCCCTCTAAAAATAAATTTACTTGGCGCTAATTCCAGGTTTGTTCTGTGCACATTGACAAGCCCGGAATCGACAATCACCTCACCCTTCACTTGGGTCTGATCTATGCCCGGTATTAAAGTTAAATCCAGCCGTGAAAAGCCGTCTGTAAGGAATATGGATTTAAAACGGATACTATCCAGCAAAAAATGGCCGCTGACCTTAGGTGACGACACCGGCCCCCGGATGTTCAGATCAACGTTGGAAACAAAGCCCTGTAAATTTTTCCTGATGTCCTCGATGGCCCAAAAACGGCTGGCGGTGTGAAGGTCCACGGAGTTCGCATAAAGATTTCCTTTGATTTGCCCTGCGTACACATCGCCGGTAAATACAATAGGATCGCTGTCAGGTATGAAAATACGGGCATTAAAAATACTGAAATCAGAATGAAGCAGGTCCCATAAAGGAAGGCGCACGCGGATCTCCTGGATACGCAATAAAGCGTCCGGAAGATAGGACAGGCCGGTAATCCGCACATTTTTGAGGACAAAGCCATTATGCAAAGACCCTTCATAATGGCCTATGTGCACCAGCCCCACTGTGGAAAACTCCTGCTTGAAATAACGCACCAGCATTTTCCCGCCTAATGGCGTCACGATCAAATAGGCGAAGACCGCACTAAAGATCAGTATGATGGAAAGCACCGTCAGGAAAATAGCTGTTATTAGTCTATTGAACATATGCATAAATGGTATTTTAGAATGAGTGAATGCCGGACATGATTGAAATGATGCCGCGCCTGACCATCATCACCCCGATGGCGGCCAAAAGAAGCATCATCACCTTTGACAAAGCGCGGGAACCTGCCTTACCCAAAAAACGCATCAAGGTGTCGGAAAATATAAAAACAATGCCCACAATGGCTAAATTGAGGAACAATGCAATCAAGGTGATCATAAGGCCGTGAACGCTCACCAGCATCAATGAGATCGTCAGCACAGCAGGCCCTACGACCAGCGGCGTACCGATCGGGACAGCCCCCAATTCTGAAGCCACACCCCGGCGTGTCCTGCCTTGGGCAGTCAGGTCCACCATGGCCAGGCAAAACAGGATGACCCCGCCCGCCACCATAAAATCCCCCATCGTGATCCCCAGAAAATGAAAGATCACCTTTCCTAAAAAAATAAAACCAATGGCCACCAAACTTGCGGTGACCAGCGACTGAAAAATGATGTCGCGTTTCTCCAGAGGGGTCAATCCCTGGGTCAAAGACGCAAAGATCGGCAAAATACCGATAGGGTCAACGGTAAAAAACATGGGGATAAATACCAGCAGGATATCATTCAACATAGCTCAAACCCTCCTGCTATAGTATATCACAATCGGATTTATAACTGAGGACCGGAATTAACCAGGCTGCAGCCGTTGGGAGTATCGGTAAATAATTTAAAATTCTCGATGAACATCCCCCCCCAGCTTTCGCAGGGAGGCATCATAGGCATTTTTATCCGCCCATAAATCACGGGGGTTTAGTTGTTTATCATCCACCCCGTTGATATGTTTGGGGATCTGGAGATTAAAAACCGGTAATATCTCGTAGCCGCTATTATCAATACTGCCGTCTAAAATAGCATCCACGGCCAGACGATTATCTTTTAGAGGAATGCGATGCCCCACCCCGTAAGGCCCTGCAATCCAGCCTGTATTAATAAGGTAGGCGCAGGATCCATGCTCCTGCATTTTTTTAGCCAGGATTTCAGCGTACATTGTAGGATGCACCAGCAAAAAGGCCTTGCCGAAACAGGCCGAAAAAGTGGCTTGCGGCTCCTTGACCCCCAATTCCGTACCCGCGACCTTGGCGGTATAACCGCTTAAATAATGGTACATGGCCTGCTCCCTGGTCAATTTAGACACCGGCGGAAGCACCCCGTATGCATCACAGGCCAGGAAAATGATCTTGGAAGGATGTCCGCCCCTGGACACCGGCTTGACGATGTTTTCAATATGGGTGATCGGATACGAAACACGGGTATTTTCAGTCTTCTTCTTGGAATCAAAATCAATCTGGCCCTTGTCATTGATGTCCACATTTTCCAGCAAAGCATCGCGCCTGATAGCGCCATAAACTTCCGGCTCACGTTCAAGGGTCAGTCCGATGCATTTGGCATAACAACCGCCTTCAAAATTAAATACACCCTCATTGTCCCAGCCATGCTCGTCGTCGCCTATAAGGGCGCGTTTGGGGTCTGTCGACAAGGTGGTTTTACCGGTACCGGAAAGGCCGAAAAATAAAGCAGTGTCTTTATCGGCCCCCATGTTGGCCGAACAATGAAATGCCCCTATGCCTTTTAAGGGCAAGAAATAATTCATGATGGAAAAAATGCCTTTTTTGATCTCCCCGCCATACCAGGTACCGCCGATGACCGTCATGCGCTCGGTGATGTTAAAGGCCACGAACACTTCCGAACGCAATCCATATTGGGCAAAATCACTGCAAGCGGTTTTGCAGGCATTAAGGATGGTCCAATCCGGTTTAAAATCCTTTAATTCCTCCGCCGTGGGCCGGATAAACATATTCTTGAAAAAATGCGCCATCCAGGCCACTTCCGTCACTAAACGCACACTGAGGCGGGTATCGTGATTGGCCCCGCAAAACCCGTCCATCACATAAATCTTTTTATCGTTTAATTGTTTAACGGATACCTCTAAAAGATGCGCCCACGTTTCTTTACTGATAGGCTTATTATCTGAACCGGAAGCCTTGCCATCCGCCCACCAGACGTTCCTTTGAGAAAAATCATCCATGACAATATATTTATCTTTGGGGGAACGGCCGGTAAACCTTCCTGTATCCACCGCAACGGCACCCAAAGAAGAAACTTGCCCCCTTTCAAAGCCTTGCAGTTGGGGATCAGTTTCATGGGAATAAAGCTCATCAAAGGAAAGATTATAAAAGAATTCCGCGATTTGGTTTATTCCCAGGGCCTTAAGCCCTGAGATAACCGTTGCATTTCGTTCCGTACTCATCATTTCTACCTTTGGGAGTTATGGGGCAACTTATTTAGGGGTGGTCAATTTGGGAAGCATCGCCAGGGTGATCATCTCAACAACCATGCGTTTGGTGTCTTCAACGTCAAAACTGATCTCAAATTTTTCCGTCGCCCCGTTGGGGATTCCCACCCCATCCGCAAAGGTATTGATATAACTCTCAAAAGGCGACATCGTCACATCTTTATATCCCAAAACCGCCACTTCTTTCTTATATTGCCCGGCGATAAGATTGGCCAAAGTGCCGCAGCCGTCTTTAACTTCTTCCTCATCATCGGAATCTATATAAGGATATTGCAGCAGACGCAGGAATTCCGGCAAAAACTTCTGTTCCAGATAAACAACCATGGTAATCAGGTATTTCTGTTTTTCCAGGTTTTCTTGGGAAGAAGCAAACTCAATGACGGAAAACACAGTGGTGGCGTTAAATTTCTCCATTGCATCCATGCGCATCCGTTGGACGAACTGGGTAACAAACTTTTTTTCCAATCGCGGCTCGCTGGAAAAAGTTGTCCCTGATTTTTCATAAAAAACTTTTTTCACGGCAGCGCAAAGGGCCAAAGCCAGGGTAAAGGCGCTCTCGCCTTCGGCGGAAAAGGACCGCAAATTCATCCTTTCGCTTTCCTGGCGGACGATATGCATCATTTTGCCCAGATCCAGAGGAACTTGATTCCCTTCTGCCATAAAATCGCTGTCTCCCATTAAAACCTATTTAACTCAAATACGGCTTGATGGCGGCCATAAGATCTTCAGGTTTATACGGCTTGACCAAAAAACCGGCCAGCTTGGGATTGACCTGATTGGCCATCCGTTTGTTCTCATCAGAACCGGAAGCAGTGACCATAATGATCGGTATTCTGGACAATTCCGGGATCTTGACCATACCTGCCATTAACTCAATACCGGAAACCTTGGGCATCTGCCAATCTAATAATACCAGGCCAATGTCCAGATAATTGACAGCGAGTATCTCCATCGCCTTCTCGCCGTCTTCGGCCTGAAGGATTTCCTGGGTAATCCCCGATTTCATTAAAACACGGACCAAAAGTTTCCGGTCCAGCAAAGAATCATCAACCACAAGGATTTTCATGAATACCCCATCGTCATTCCTAAAAAATTTATGTCATTCCCGCGAAAGCAGGAATCCATAGAAAAATCAATGCTCAGCTTTGAGGCTTAAGAATAAATCCGCTGCTATAGTTTTTACGGATATCGTTTAACATTTGACGCGCCGCGGCTTCATCCGCGATACCACCGACGCGCACCCGGTACCAAGTCCCTTTTTCGCCTAAGTCACTCATGACCAAAAATGCCTGATACCCGCTATTTTTTAAATCCTGAAGGGCGGATTCAGCCCTGTCTTTACTCTGAAAAGAGTACACCTGAATGGTGAAACCGGCCTCTCGGCCGTTGACAGGACTGGTCACGATCGCCATCGGCGGCACCGGATCAGCCTTGGGGGCATGAAAAATATCATTTAAAACCACCCCTTGATCGCTCTGGGGCTTATTAAGATACCAACTTAAAAAGAAAAAGACCCCGCCGGCCAGGACCAAAATAAAAATCCACCATGTATTTTTAAAGGAATTAGACATTATTATCTACAACACATTTGTACATAACGCTTTAAGTTTTTTTATTCTAACACAAAATATAAAATTACCTCAAGTGTTTTGAGAACTTCCTTCCTGTTTAGGATATTTTCCGGCCAGGACGCCCTGGATCATGTTCTTTACTTCATCAGAAAAATCTTTATCCAGGACCCATTCCAAATATTGGGGGTCTTTTTTAGCAATCGTCTTTAAAGGCTCCTTTTTGGCATATTTGCCAAAGGTCATATACAAATCCCCGTTCCACCAACGGAACTTGCGTTCCTGATCAAAATATTCGCTGGTTTGTTTATAATTAAAATCTTTCAGGCCTTCAATGTCCTCACGATCAGCCGCGTAACGTTTGAGCTGTTCCTGAAGGATACTCAACGTCGCCTGGGCATCGGCAGTGGCGGAATGCGCGTCTTTGAGCTCCTGATGGCAATAAAAAGCAAAAGCCGCGAACAAATCCCGGCGCTCATGCAGGTGGTAAATTTTCTGGGCATCATAGACCGTACGGCCGGCGTATTCAAATTTAATTCCGGCATCGGAAAATTCACGGGCCAATAAAGGCAGGTCAAAACGCTCCACATTAAAACCACCGATATCCGCCCCATCCAAAAACGCCAGTACCTTGGCCGCAATGCTGCCAAAAGCCGGCGCATCCTTGACATCGGCATCAGAAATGCCGGTCAATTCAGTCACCACGGCCGGGATAGGCATGCAGGGGTTGACCTTGGTCGAATAAATTTCTTCTTTTCCATCGGGAGTCACTTTGACCATCCCGATTTCAATGATCCTGTCTTTTTCAATCCAAATGCCGGTGGTTTCCAGGTCCAGGACCACCAATGGTCTAGTCAATTTCATAATTTCACTCATTTCATTTTAACGTCGCATGCCTCATTAGACCTAGATCCAGGATCTTCTGGATCAGATCTTCATAACTGATTCCCGCCTTTAAAGCGGCCTGGGCCATTTCATCAATTTTGGCAATACAGGGATTAGCATTCGGCTCAATGATATAAACCTCCCCGGCCGGCGTCACGCGGATATCAAAACGGACATAGCTGTCCAGATCCAGGGCCCGGTAAGCCCGGCGGCAAACATCATCAATGTTCTTCTGCCAGCCTTCGGGCAATTGGGCGGCGGCCGTGCTCTTGATCCCCCATTTTTTCCGGTACGCATCATCCCACTTGGCTTTGTAGGTCGCGATGCGGGGTTCCCCTTCAGGCATATTGCCGAAGATCATCTCGCGGGGCGGCAGCACCATGATCTGCTTGTGGCCCAGCACGCCGGCGTACAATTCGCGGCCTTCGATGTATTCTTCGGCGATAGCGTCCATCTGCATGCTCTCATGGATGAATTTGATCCTCTCTACAAAAGCTTCGGTATTATCCACAATGGATGCCTGTGAAATGCCGCGGGAAGCTTCTTCGCACAAAGGCTTGATCACCGCCGGTAATTTCAGTTTGGCCACGACCCCGACACGCTTGCCGCGGTAATACGTATGAAAATGAGAGACCTTGATGTGATGAAAGGTAAAGATTTTCTTACTTAATGCTTTATTATTGCAGACAAACATGTTCCCTGAAGAGGCGCCCGTGTAGGGAATATCCAGAATTTCCAGGACCGCGGCCATGTTCTTTTCCAGCTGGGTCTGGTCGTTAAAAACCTCCATCATATTAAAAATAATATCAGGCCGGTTTTCTTTGATCTCCTCGAACAAAGGGGTGATATCGTTGAAAATCCCCAGCAAAGACACCTCATGCCCCAAGCTCAAAAGTGCTTGTTGGACATCTTTCTCGGTGTACATATTGTCCGGGTCGGCAAACTCTTCCTTATAATCATAGCCGCGCGGTTTCTGGTAAGGACTGTAAAAAAGCATCAGCACTTTTAATTTTTTCTTCATCAGGTCCTTTTTCTCGTCCCGCGCAACAAGCCGGTATGGATGTAATTCATCGTCAGACTGGTCACATAAACCGACAACTGCATCAAGGCCACTTCTTTAGGCTGGGAAACGATCATATGCAATTGCCTGGCCCTTAAAGCTATGTTCTTTAACAAATCACTTATTATATATTTACGCTCTCCGGTGCATCGGTCAATACTATTTAAAATATTTTTAGAATGTGCCCTTATCAGCTCTTCTGCTGTCAGCATTTCCTGCATCCAGGGAAAGTGCGTCTGCCTGAAACCTGCTTTATTTTTCCGACGGTCTTTTTTAAAAGCCCACCACTCTTCATCGGTCAAAGCGGTGAATATTTTATCTAATTGGACGTCATGAAAATCCGGAAATTCCTCTTCTTCATGCCGGTATCTTTTTTTGTAATATTTTTCCAGGGTGATGGTCAGGTTCTTTTGGTGCCAAAGTTTCTTGCCCTTGGGCTTTAACGGTTTTACCCCTTTGATCGAAGACATAAGGCCATCGACAAATTTCAATTTGTCCAAAGCTTTCCAACCCTGGTATTTTTTCTGCCAGTCGGCATCAGGGGTCAGCCAAACCGCGAAGGTCTCGACAAAATCCTCATCAGGATGATACTGGGCATAAAATCCGTCGAGATGGCGGACATAACTTTTGCTATAGGGCTTGAATTTATAAGTATTACCGTATTCTTCTTTGGAGGACCCGAATACTTTCTGCCACTGGCGCTGTTTGTGCAGATTATACGCGTAGGAAAATGCATGGCCTGCCTCATGGCGCAACAGCTGCATGCACCAAAGCTTGCCTTCGCCTTCAGCTTCCAGCATCATGCGCCGCTCAAGCTTGATCAATGCCGGATGGGCCAGGTAAAAAGGGATGCCTATGGCCACTTCGCCCTCAGGCGTCAACCATTCATCCGCCAGGTAACATTCAGGATGAAATACCAACCCCTTAGCATCGAGCTCGGCATATAATTGATTGACACATTCCTCAAGCCAGGTGCCTTCGATGGCAATGGGAAGGTCCATGATGCGGGTTGAAAGCAGCTGTTCTTCGGAGATATTATTCAGGTCAATTTGTTTTGGGGTCATTAGAATGCTGTTCTACAATATTACCACTTTCAAATGCAATATAACTTTAAAATGATTCTAGAGATGTGCCGTTTCCTTAATTTTTATCAGAAGAACGGCCTTCAAGCCGCTCGAGCAATTCTTCGGCCTCTTCGACGATATCAGGCTCTGCTAATTTCAATGTTTCCATGTCTTTTTTAAAGCTCCTTAAAGCAGCCACCAGACGGCGCACGCTTTGTTCATGGCGCGCCTCACGGGCCTGTTCAGGATCGATCTTCTTTCGCTCCTTGATGATCGTGGTCAAATCCTTCCTGACCAGGGAAGCCTCTTTGCCTTTTTCAAAAATATCTTTACGCAGTTTGGTGTAATCCTCACGGGTCAATTCCTTATGGGAACGGGCCTTGCGCAATACGTCAAGGCTTTCATAACCCGGGATAACGGCCGTATCACGGCTTTCCGCAAATTCTTTTTTCAAATAAACCGGCTCATCCTGCTCAACGAAAAAATAAGTCTTCACCAGCTTCAAGGCCAGCGGCTTCTTTAAGCCCAATTCCCTGACCACATAATCTTCAAACTTATCAAATTCCCAGGACTGGTACAATTTATCGCGCCAAACGCTGTAAAGGCCCTGTCCCAACTGCACCCAGGACAATTTAAAATCTTTGGCATGCTGGGCAATATGCGCCCGTAGGTTCTCCGATTGTTCGGTAATTTTCATAAAAATTCCCTTTCTTTAAAAAACGTATTGTAACACAGCTTCCTGTTTCGCGTTACAAAGAATTTTGGCCCTGACGAATAAAAAGGGGACACTTTAAAGTGTCCCCTTTTTATTCTTTATGCTGTTAGACTAAAGATTTTTTGTGGTTATTTTAAATACGTCTTCAACTCTTCCCAGGTCTTTCGGCCTAACACTCCGTCAGCTTTAAGGCCGTGGCTCTTTTGGAACTCTATAATAGCTTCTTTGGTTCCAGGCCCTATCTTGCCGTCTACCTTACCGGTATAAACACCTGCAGATTTGAGCGCTCTTTGGATTTTTTCAGCACTGACCTTCACACGGACGATATTAGCCCCTACTGCGCCCAGGTCGGAAGGGCCGACGGCAGGCTCAGCTTGCTCTGTGGAGCTTGGAGCAGCCTCGGTATCCGCGGGAACTTGATCAGGTTCGGCAGATTTGGCAGCATCCAGTTTACTGGAAAGGTCCTTGACCTGATATTGCAAATCCACAATCTCCGCGTCCTTGGCTTGAGAACTTTTCTCAAGGTCAGTGAGGCGTGATTCTATTTGATCATTTTGGGTCTTCAATTGGCTGGTGGCGCAACCGCTAAAAGCCATCGCTAAAATAAAAAGGGATAATAAACGTAGTAACACAGTGCCCTCCTGTTAATGATATTAAATAAGGTGATGATTGCTATATTTTAGCACAATGGCAGGCTTGTCCACACTTAAGTTATTTATTTTAAACGGCCGGATAATTGATAAATAAATCCCGAAGCAAGCTCCGGCCGCGGTATCATCATTTTGCGGCAGGAAACTGATACATGGACCTTATCTGCGGCCCGCTTAATTTGGATCGTCAAAGCCCCGCCATCAATATTCCCCTTGATCAAACCACCGGCCCGGTCTTCACTCACAAACTCATTATTTTCTTTAAGCAATCCCAGCGCCGTATTGTAAACACGGTCAAGATCCGTTGCGTATTCTTCCTGTGTACTGTCACGGCCGATCAATACAGCCACGACCCCCACCGGCAAAAGACTCGCCCCCAAAATTGTCGCCACACCATAAATGGCGGCAGATTTTATGGCCGCAGGCCCCATCCCTTGCGTCAAAATGATAATGCTTAGTTGCCGGACACTTTTTATATTCTTAAAAGTCTTATTTTTGAAACCCACGTCGAAAACCTTTACCAAAGGCCGGTTGGCGGGAGAATATTCTATGTATACGGTCCGCTCCAGGTTTAATTTCATGACATCAATCGAAAATGGCCTCATCGCCTGGGGTGCTTGGGAAGGCGACGGGCCTTGCGGTTTTTGGGAGACCTTCAGGGCATCCACATTAAGCCGGCCCTGCATGTTTTTAATAATGACCATTTCTTTAAGATCGACATTGATATACGGAAAATGCATTTTACCTTTGATCAAAGAAGGCAGGTCGTAATCCACATCAATGGCAGAAATATCGACCAGGGGCTGATGAGGGAAGCCCGGCGGATTAAGGACACGTAAATGACGGATATGGATTTTCTGGGTAAAAAAATTCGAACTGAAAGATCCCACTTCAACCGGCGCCCCTAAAACAGCAGACCCGACATTACTGATGGCGCATTGGATCAAAAAATCTTTAAAAATGACAACGGCCACTATTGTTATTAAGAAAATGGTGCTTATTTTTTTCATGAAAATATTCTATCACAAAATCTTTTTTCTTTGCTTGTTTCTTATGATAAGCCTTCTTATAATACAAAATCATGTCCGGAAATATCGTCAATGAAAATGCTCCTGCCCCACTTCCTGTTCATTTTACCGGCACCACGGGCCGCGGGACGGCTGATCTGGCAGTCCCCTCTCAAATCAATTCCGGCAGTTCACTCAATGAAATTCTCGTTTTCGCACGCCAAGACAATGCCAGCGATGTGCATCTGGGGGCATTAAAGCCGGTTATTTTCCGGCGATTCGGCAAACTTAAAAATGTCACGGCCGAAAACCTTAGCGCTGAACAAATCGAGGTTTTGATCACCGCTGCCCTGCCTAAGGACATTGTAGACCGCATTAAAGAGACCGGAGATGCTGAATACGTGCATACCGTCAATGGCTTCGGCCGCTACCGCATGGCCATGATGAAACAGCGCGATGGCTGGGACTTGACGGCAAGGCTCATCCCCATGGACATCCCGAAATTCGAAAACACCGGTATGCCGGCCTCCTGCGCCAACCTGACCAAATGGGCGCAAGGCATGGTCTTGATCACCGGGCCGGCGGGCTGCGGTAAAACCACCACCCTGGCGGCCTTGGTCGAGTTGATCAATCAAAACCGCCATGACCATATCATCACCATCGAAGAACCTATTGAAATTGCTTATGAGCCCAAACAATCCCAAATCACCCAGCGTGAAATCAATACCCACACCCTTTCTCAAGCCAATGCCTTGCGCGCGGCCTTGCGTGAAGACCCTGACATTTTGGTGGTCAGTGAGCTGCGGGATTTAGCCACCATCCAATTGGCCGTCAGTGCGGCCGAAACCGGCCATCTGGTTTTCGGCACCATGAACACCGTCAACGCTGTCCAGACCATTTCAAGCGTCATTGATTCCTTCCCGGCGGAGGAACAATCGATCGTCCGTAACATGATCTCAGAATCCCTGCGCGGGGTGATTTGCCAGCAGTTGATCCCCAAAAAAGACGGGACCGGCATGGTCCCTGCTTATGAAATATTGATCATCACCCCTCCTGTGGCCAATCTGATACGTTCAAATAAAATTCCTCAAATCAATAATACTATTTCTACCAGCAGGTCCATGGGCATGATACTGATGGACAATTCCCTGGAAAATCTGGCCAAAAGCAATCTCATAACACATAGGGAAGCATGCGAACGCGCGAGCAATCCGGTGGCGATGGTGCAGTTGCTCTCTAATACGACTATCCTGAAATCAAGATTTCATGAAATCAGCCCCAACAGCGCTGTGATTTTAAACGATTTGATCCAATATGGTGTTTTAGAGGAAGCCTCAATGACCGCCGTACGTTTAAAACCGAATGTTACGCTGGATGAAGATTTTATCAGGAAGATTGCAAAAGGTGATTTCGACAAAATCATGAATATCTTGCAATAACAAACTATGCTGGAGATCGACCGGTTTTTTAATACTTTAATCAAAGAAAAAGGCTCTGACCTTCATCTGGAAGAAGGCCAGAAGCCCAAAATGCGCGTTCATGGCAAGTTGGTAGAAATAGGCAACGAAGCGCTCACCCGTGAAAAAATGATTTCTCTGCTCTCCCCCATACCTCCCAAGGAAGACTGGAGAGCATTTGTAACGCGCGGTGATTTGGATTTTACCTATGCTTTTGAACATGAGGCGCGATTCAGGGCGAATTATTTCCGGCATTTTTATGGATTGGGTGCTGTTTTCCGTTTGATCCCGTCTAAAATACGCTCCATCGAAGAACTGGATTTGCCGCCCCGCATCAAAGATTTTGCCAAATGGCGCACAGGGATCGTCTTAGTCACGGGCCCGACGGGAAGCGGAAAATCCACGACCCTGGCCGCCATCATTGATTATATCAACACCAACTACTCCCAAAAAATCATCACTATTGAAGAGCCTGTGGAATTTGCCCATCCTAATAAAAAATCCATTATCTCCCATAGGGAAGTGGGCAAAGACACTGCGACTTTCGCCAGCGGGCTTCGCACAGCCATCAAAAGCGACACGAATATCATCCTGGTGGGAGAAATGCGCGACCGGGAAACAATGGAATTGGCCTTGACTGCCAGCGAAATGGGGATCCTGGTCTTCGCGACCTTGCACACCAATTCCGCGGCCAAGACCATTGACCGCATCATTGATACCTTCCCCCCCAATCGCAAAAACCAAATCCGCACCATCCTCTCCAATAGCCTGAAAGCGATCATCGCCCAACAGCTTCTGCCAAGCGTGGACAAGACGCGCAGGTACGCAGCCTATGAAATCCTCATCCGCAATCAGGCCCTGGCCAATATCATCCAAACCGGTGAAACCGTGCGCTTGACCAGCGAGATCCAGACCAATCGCGGGCAGGGCATGATACTGATGGATGATTCTTTGATGGAACTGGTTAAAGCCGGGAAGGTAACTAAAGAAGATGCGTTTTTAAAAGCCATCGAAAAAACTAAATTTATTTAACCTTTAATAGTGATCACCCGCTCCACCGGAGGAATTTTAATTCCTGCGGCAGAAAACCGCCTCTTGATGGCTTCCAGCAAATCACATTTCAAGCCACCGGCGATAACACTATTATCACACCAAACGCTTAAAGTCAGTTCAATACCGGAGCCATCCAAATGCGTCACCGGACAGCCGTCAATCTTCTTTGCCTTGGGATTTCCGCCGGCAATTTCAAGAAGAATGGCGCGCGCCCGATCAAGGTCTGAATCAAGGCTGATGACAACAGAAACCGAACAGATGGCCCGCGAATCATCACGGGTCATGTTGATCGTGGTCTGGCTGGCCATGAGGCTATTGGGCACCACCACACGCCGGTTATCATCCGTCTTGATGATGGTATAGCCAAGGCTCAAACTCTCAATCTCTCCGGTTTCCAAACCCGTGGGGGCCGCCACCTGCAGGCGATCGCCGACATTAAAGGGGCGATAAAGCAATAAAGAAATGCCCGCAATAAGGTTCCCCAGCGTATTTTGCGCGGCCAAACCCGCGACAACCGAGAGCACCCCGACGCTCGCCAGGCCGGCATTGCCCAAATTAGACAGGACCGGAATATAACGGGCGTACATGAAAAATGCAACGATATAAATGATGATTTGGGCTAATTGGGATATGAATTTGACACGGGTCCGGTCAATGTGGACGCGTGAACCGCGGGCGAGTGCCCGTTCAACGCCTAAGCGCAGCATGCGATTTAACACAAGGGCGCCGGCTAAAAAAACAATCGCATAAACAACCCCGCCCTCAAAAGTCGCGGGATTAACGATATTTATACTTTGAAAATGAAACGGCATAAGAAATAATATACCACAAAAAAATAAAAAGGACAGCCCAGAGCAACAGACTGTCCTTTTTAATGGCAGACATAAACCATACCTTTTAGTTCTCCTTAATTTGAACGCAAACGGTTTGTTTTTTGCCTACCCGGATTTCCTGCGTTCAGGTAATCCGCAATCACGGCACTGATATCGCCTTGGGACACACCCACATTCTTGGCGGTATCAATGAGCTCTCGGCAAGATTCAAACCTTTGATCGACCAAGGCCTCTTTTAAATACAACAAGGCAGTCAATTTCAGTAATTGATCCGAACCTAAAGCCTGTTCAACGAGATTCCCTGTTTCTTGGTTGTCGAACGCTTGTTCCCTCATCCTCCTCACCTCCTTTCGCAAATAAAAAAACCACCGATCTTTTGGGTCGGTGGTTTGAATGTACTGCTGAAATTATTTAATTAACGATTCAAAACACACCTTCCCCGGCTAGCTTTCTCCAATTGCAAGAAAGCATAAAACTGGGTACGTAATGTTTTTGAATCGTTATTGTCCTCATGATGTTTAAAGTCTAACACATACTTTCGACGATGTCAAATTTTCTGGTTAAGTAGCCTTGGGTTTTATCATGTCCTTTTAATTCCAAAACTGAGGTCACTTGCCTGCCTTTTTTACCTTTATTGGTCTTTTGGATAAAGACTAATAAATTTACTGCTTCTGCGATAGCTTCAGGCACAGGGGCAACGCCTGCTTCCATGATCAACTGCTCCAACCTCAAAAGCCCGCTTTCGGCCGAATTGGCATGGATCGTGCTTACCCCGCCGGGATGTCCGGTATTCCAGGCCTTAATCAGGGAATGCGCCTCCTTGCCCCGCACTTCACCGATGATAATCCTATCCGGCCGCATACGCATTGAGTCAAAGATCAAATCATTCATGCTTTTTGAAGGTGAAGATCTCATTGTCAAAGAATCTTTGACAGAACATTTGAGTTCTTGCGTGTCTTCGATGATGATCACACGGTCTTGTGGATGTGTTTTGGCGATGCAATCTAAAATCGCATTACAAAATGTGGTTTTGCCTGATTGCGTTCCCCCTACGACCAAAATTGATTTTCTTTGCTCAACAGACTCTTTGATTATTTTCTCTTGCTGCGGGGTGATGATCTCATCTTTGACATAATCTTCTAAAGGGATGACCTGCCCTGCCCGTTTTCTGATCGCGAAGGCAGGATAAGTGACTACCGGCGGAATAAAAGCCTGGAACCGGAACAGTTTAAACTCCTCATTGATCTCAACCCACAATTCACCGGCAAAACTCGGGTTGTTGTGCGTGATAACTTCATCTGATACGCTGGCTACCGTATTTATTAAATTCTTAGCTGCTGTAGCTGTCATCATTCCATATTCACGTTTTCCCTGATACCCATCAACCCACAAAACCCCGTCAGGATTAAGCAAAACCTCATAAATACTGTCATCTGAAAGCGCTGATAAAACAAGCTCCCCCAAATCCTGTTTCAATTTATTCTGTGTACGAAAGTGTTCCCTGAGCATCTTGGATATTTTCCAACACCATATCTTTCATGACGAATATTTTAAATTTATAACCCGGATCAATGATCACCGTCGGCTGGACATCCATGTTTTTCTGCAAAGCCTGCCCGCTGACATCTGACAACTTTTGGCCGACATTGGCGGCAACAATGTCCCTGGGATTTTCATATTGCTGCCCCTGATCGGCATTTTGGTTTAAAATGTCCTCTCCGGCCCCCATGAGACTCAATAAAACAGCATTGCCGTAAATCCTTAAGTAATGATTATTCACTTTGTCATAAAATCCGGTATAACCGCCAATATCAACTCCCTGCATTTTGTCAAGGTCAAGACTTTTCCCGTCAGGGAATATGATCCTGTTCCAGACCACCTGCACGCGCTGCTGGCCAAAGGTTAAATTACTGTTATATTCTCCGACCAGCTTGGTGCCTTGCGGGATAAGAAGATAATTCCCTGTCACTGAGTCGTAAACATTTTCAGTCACCTGAGCATTAACGTTCCCCGGCAAATCTGAATTGATCCCGGTTATTAAAGCCGCCGGAATATAGCTTCCTGCCTTAACTTCATAGGGAGAACGGGGTTTCTTCTCAGAATTTTCTAAATAATCGTCATCTGTGTCGGTCTTTTTTAAGAACGCCTGCTTTTCATCCTGATTGTTAACGCCGGCGCCTAATTGGCCGACCAGCGCTGAGAGTGCCGGGACCTTGGCACCCGTGGCAGATTTGACCATGCTGATGATCTCGTCTAAACCGCCGGTCAAGTCGTCCTTACCGGACTGTTTGGCTAAAGAGGCCTTTTGGGTCCCCGGCGGCCCTGGAATTTCTATGCTCAAGGGAGATTGCATGGCCTCTAATTCAAGCTTTTTTTCTTCAATCCTGTTTTTATCATCGATCTTTTTAATTTCCAACTCAGTTGAATATTCATCTTCTATTTCCTGTTTCTGCAAATCAGCTTCCTGGCCGGAGATCATCCGGGTTTCAATTTCCTGGGCTGTTGGCCTGCTCTGGGCAATTCCATTATTGATCTTTATGTCCCTGAACTTTTCATCATTAAACCAGCTTGTTTCCGCAGCTCTTGGGGAGATGTCGAAGGACTGGTGGGGTTTATGCTGCGTCATCCCGACTTTTTGGTTCATTTGGGTTTTATACATAAAAACACCCATCACCGCCACGAGCACAATAATCCCGATTAAAAACGGCAGACGATTTGTTTGAACGATTTTCTGAGGTAATTGATTAAACATATTGCCCCTAATAAATTTATCTGGCGTCAATAGTCAATTGATATTAAATCAAAATTAAAAATAAAAAAATATCTTTCTATTATTAACCTTTATAAACACTCCCCCTAGTCGCTATTTTCACAATAAGCACAATAACTTCTTTTTCAAATACTTCGTATAACACCCTATAATCTCCAATACGGTAACGGTACAACAATTCTTGCGGCCGTGTTTTCATGCGTTTGATATTGGGGCCATGAAATGGATCTTTTTCAAGATCTTCAAAACAGCAATCAAGCCGCCTGGCCATGTCTTTCTGGCAGGACAGATAAAACTTTTTTGCCTTAGAAGATAATTCAACCTTAAATTTAGCCACGTTTTACAGATCTCCATGCGACACTCTTTCCACTCTTAAAATCTTTACGGGCGGCACGAATATCCCCTAAGTCTTCCGAAGACAAAATCTCATCTACCCGTTCTTTAATAATATCCCTGATAAAGGCCGACATAGATTTATACTCATGAGCACACACTTCTTTAATGCGGCGATAAAGCGGTTCAGGGACCCTTATTAATAATTCTTTTGACATAGTGACAGCCATAGACCCACCTCCTGATAAAAGTATATCATTGTGCCATATGTTTTCAAGTGAAACTTAAATCGTAGCCACTTTTATCAGTTTTATCATCTGCCTGTATTTATCCGTCCCTAAAATAAGCACGCCCTGGTCAAAAATGGTATCAACGACATAATAGGGTTTAAAATAACGGTAGTTGACCACCTCTGTCTCACCGCTACGGTCGATCGCCATAAAAACCGGCAATTGGGAACGGTCCACCTGGGCCGGCATCCTGATAAACACCTTATTCCCGTCCTCAAATACCCGCGTCGGATACCAGCTAAGGCTATGATCGCCCCTTATCCGGTAATCGTATTTAATGTTTTCAATGTTTATCTCCGGCTGTTTGCTGCCATTATTTTCAATTTTGTCAGGTGGCAGCCCCACGTTGATAGCATCAGCCTTGTCCTGCGGATAATAAAAACCGATACGGGGCATATAATCGCCCGTATCCACCGATTGAATAGTGATATCGTAATCCCGCCGGTCCGTAATAATGGATAAACTGGTTTGCAATCCCCCCATAAAGGGCTTGACCAAAACGACCGGCGTATATGAGGCGGTATCTCCAATATAATTTGGTAAAATGTTCCACCGGGTCGTGTCTCCGGCCGCGGCACTCATTATTTTCTCCCCTTCCTGCAAGACTATTTTACTGTACATCATTTTTTTAGCTGTTAAATTCACCTGGGCCAACCCATAAGGAAATAACACCGTTCCATCCGGCCTTGTGATCACATCAGCCTGGCCGTTATTGATGTAGTTATCTGTCTCTTTATCGATTTCCATTTTATTTGTCAGGACCTGCAACCTTTTTGAGGCCGCCAGGCTGGTATCTTCAAAACCTGTATCATCGCCATTAACTTGTCTCATCTGGCCCTGCTGATCATTCGCAGGTATTTGGATCAAAGGCTGATCATATCTACCCGGATCGCCGGCACAACCGCTTAGGACCAAGCTCACGAGCATTAAAGGATATATTGGATTTTTCATATTAGGCTCCTATTACATTAATTTTGCCCACGACAACGACGTCACATACAAGCCAAATGGATTTAACGGATTTTCTCTGTATTGATCTTCATCAGTATGCGGAATTTGAATGACCGAAACCAGGGCTTTGTAATGGGCTTCACCGAGGACCTGATTATCATAATTCCGTTCGATTTCCCGCCACTCTACCGAATAGGTATTTTCAGCTTCTTTCAGAAATACCAATAATTCGATATGACGCGTCCCCTTATTTTGCGCATAATCGAAAGGATTATTATCCTTGTAATAAACATCTAAAAAGTTGCCTTGTACGGATTTGATAGAATCTTGATACACCTGGCTTAAATTCTTTCTTAAAGCCTCAGGATCGGAAATAACGGAGCGGGCCATATCAATGTACTGGTATACGAAAGCCTTGATTATCCGTTCATCATTTAATGGTAACTCGCGGGCTTCACTCGTGGCCAAAGCTCTTCCCAAATTATCGACTTGGACAATATAGGGGACTATGTGCGCTTTTTTGATCGTAAAAATGTTACTCGCAATACTGATGATCAGGGCGAAACCTAAAATAAAGGCGATCCGCTGCCAATTTTGTTTTGAGGCATTGATATTATGGGTGATCTCGTCGTATTCTTTTCTGGCTTTGATATAGGGATCAGGTTGCATCAGCACCTTCCTGGGCTTTGGGAATGCCATCTAAAATTGTTTTCGCCAATTTACCGCCTTTGGTGTCATCCACCATTTTGTCCCACTCCACCTTTTTGGCTTCCCCAAGTGTTTTGACAGCTTCATTTTTAACGTCCTGTGGGCTTGGGGTTTTGCCTTGGGCCTGAAAACTTGCGATTGCCGCTTGCCTTGCCGCGATACCGGCTTTCGCATTACCCTGGATTCCGGCCTTGATTTCATCGGCTTTTTTAGGCAAAGCGAACGCGCCTTTCACGATGTCCGGTAATGAAGGGACTGTGTTAAATCCCATGGGGAACCTGCCGGTAAAATAAACCGTGGCTTGTTCGGGTAATTTTTGGCAAAGGATATAATAAATAAAAGTGGCCATGACTACCGCGAACTGATATTGGAACGTTTCACTCAGAGGAATGTTATCAAAGGTATTGGCCCAGCCATTGGTCAATCCCGATCCTATGCTGATTAAAACATACATGAAAAGCATTTTTATCCCCACCTGAAAAAAAGTGTGCACGTAGCGTTCGGCATAATCCCTGGTCCACTCCAAACCGGAAAAAGCCAATAAAAAAATGCCCCCTGCCAGGATGATTTGGCTGCCTATCTGAAGCAATAAAAGCTCGATGGCTATCATCCCAAAACAATATAAAATCACCACGATGACCACCACGGATACCATGGTTATGCCAAGATTAACAAACAAAGTCTGTTTTAAACCTGCGACAAATATTTTCCAGGCTATGGCAAAACCATTATTGATAATGCTCGCCGGAGTAGGTACCGCATAAGAACCGCCGGCCTGCCCGCCCAAATAAGCACCGGCTTGCTGAAAGCTATTAATGATGGTAGGCAGGAATTGGTCATACTGGGTCAGAAAAAGATAAAAAACATTAAGATAAATCAGCCATTTGATCAATGCGATGTTCGATTCGACCATATCAACATTCTTGCTCAATAAGCGATTGATGCCCAATAATCCGACGGAAAGAAGGGCTATGGCATTAAACAATTCTTTGCCGAGCGTAATGCTTCCCGATTGTATGCCCGCGATACTGCCGCTGTATTGCCCGATGAGTTGATTAAATATGGACATGACGGTGGAATTCATGGTCAATCCTCGGTGTTGGTATTGCCGTCGCTATTGTCGCTGGCCCCGGTCATTTGGTTGATGGTATTGATCATGTCCTGCCTCTCCTGGATTTCTCTCATGGTGGCCGTGGCTTGGACGATAATATTTTCGCTTAATAATTCGCGGGTGGATTGCATTTGCGCGATGCTTTGTGCTGCTATTTCATTGGAAGTTTGCAGGGCCTGGGTCTGCCCCACGGCCTGGTCATTCTTGGCCATCAAGGCGTTAACTGCGTCTGTTTCCTGGTCATAATTTTGCCGTTCCTGGGCGACCCTATTCAAAGAATTTTGGAGAATATTTACCGTACTCTGATCAATGGCGCTTTCCCTGTCAGTCATTGTTCCGTTGGCCGGCAAATTATTTATTTCCTGCTGCATTTGGGACAATATTCCCTGTGTCTGGCTGGACAATGCCGTGCCCTGGCTTGTGATGCTTGTTAATTGGTTCCTCATGGCATCCACATCCGTAAAATTATTTTGATAATTCGCCACGGATTTAAGCTCTTCGACCTGGTTTTTAATCATCTCTATCTGGTTTTCCAGGCTTTGGAGCTGGCGTAAATTCTCGGTGATAAGCTCGACATTATTTAAAATCTGGGTATGTTCGGTGGCGATGTCCTGGGCCATGGCGCTGGAAAAAAGAAAGGTAAAAATCAATGTCAGGCTTAAAATTAGTTTCATCTTTGCCTCCTGATCTCCAACCACTCCTGCGCTTCTTTTGTCAGCCCTTTGTATTGAAGCCATAAATGGGGCCAATTGTCTTCAAAATTCTTTTTGAATTCTTTGACTTTTTCCCTCTCCTGCGGCGTTGTCCCTGCACCATAAAAAGCTAATTCCAAGTTTTTTAATCCCAAATCAATCAACCGATGCCCCACATCACGGGCAGTCACGTAATAATGCTTTTTACGGACAGCCTCGCTGATGATTTCAATCTGGCGTTCATTAAGCCCGAAGGACTGATAAAAGGCCTGATTATCAGCTTCCCGCGCCGCCGGATTTGGCAAAAAAACCTTGGTCATGCAGGATTCATTGATAAAATTGACATAGGGTGAATTAACGATATCTGAAAGGCTTTGGGTGGCTAAAAGCACACAGGCATTGTTCTTCCTGATGGTCCTCAAGAATTCTATCCAATAAGTCATAAATGTCTCATGCAGCATGATCAGCCAGCCTTCATCAATAATGATAAAAGTCGGTCTCCCGTCTAAAGAACATTGGATCTTATGGAATAAATAAAGTAAAACCGGCGTGCTTAACCTGTTATCCAGTCCCATCAAATTAGAGATTTCAAAAGTCTGAAATTTACTTTTTTTAAACCCGTCTTCTTTAGCATCCAACAAGGAAGACATATACCCCTCCTTGATCTGCACAAAGGGCTTCAGGGCTTCTTTGATTTCGTCATTCTGGAGATTCAAATAAAAATCCGACAAGGTCTTGGATGGAGATTTACTGGTATCGCGTACAGCTCCCTCAATGGCAGCCCGGACGGCAGGATTCATGGCAACTCCCTGCAGGGAAACGATCCGCTCAATCCAACTGCAAGCCCATTTTTGTTCGCCCAAGTCTTCTAAATTACTTAAAGGACAGAATGCCAAATTATCGCCATCACCCATCATATCGTAAAACTCTCCGCCCACGGCATGGGTCAAAACAAATTGGCTATGGCCCTTGTCAAAAATATAAACCTGGGCGCCTTCATAACGTAAAGCCGAGTTGGCAATGTGAGACAATAAAACCGATTTACCCGCACCGGTAGGCCCGAGGATCAAGGTATGCCCGACATCACCCACATGGACATTAAACCTGAAAGGAGTTGTCCCGTCAGTAGCCGCGTAAAAAAGCGGCGGTGAATTTTTAGGATAAAAAGGACAGGGGTTATACAAAGCCCCTGTCCAAACGTCGGTCAGGGGCAGCATATTCGCCAGGTTTTGGGTATTGATAAAAGGTTTACGGATATTCTTTAAAGTTTCACCCGGCAAAGAGCCCAAAAAGGCCTCTATCGCATTCATCTTCTCTATAATAGACGGGAACCAATTGTTGTTTAACAAGTCCCTGATGTATTCGATCTTTCTTTTACATTCCGTCTTATTACTGTCAAGGATGGCCACCACGAAGGTGGCGTAACCGTAATTCACCCGGCCCAATTCAATGGCTTCCTGGGCTGTTTTGGTTTCTTCTATTTTTGTTAGCACTGAACGATTGGCAGCATCAGGGTTTAAGCGCGGATCTTTCCCGAAAGCACCCATGATCATCTGACCAATGGAATATTTCATCCCCAAGTATTTTCCCTGGTATTCATCCACAATGCCCAAAGCATCAATAGGATCATAAAAGAGAAACCTTGAAGAAAATCTGTATTCAAAAGGCAGGGTTGAAAGGATATTTAAAATACCGGAATAACTTTCATAAGGAAATTGGGTCAGCGTGATGACCCCGATGTGATTCTCATCGATCATGGGCTCATGCCCGCCGGTAAATTCATGTGCGCCTAAATAATGGTTCAAATAGCAGGGCGGTTGAGGGACGGGCATTTCTGACTTGCCGCCGCAGATACAGCGATGAAGGAAGGTCATCATTTCAGCAGAGCTCATGCGTTTGATATGTATCTTATTGGCGATATTCCCCTGAAATTCACCCAACTTTTGATTAAAAACCTGAATAATAAATTCAAGGCTGGGGCCCTCGCTCTTCTCAGAATTTTGGACCAAAAAATTATTCATGACATTATTCTCAACCACGGAAGGCAGATAGGAAAAACTGATGGCGTATATATTTTCAAAGTGTTCTCCTTCTTTTTCATAACGTTCGCGCCTGTGCTTTTCTATTAATAGGGAAGTCGTATTTTTAAAATGGTGCATTTGAGGATAATCAATGGCAGGCACCCTGATCAAATCCACATGAACAGCCCAGCCGTTGCCGAAATTCTGGAATATCGACTGAACCTGGGCAGATAATTGATCCTCTTCTACGCCCAAGGACGAATCCATGTCCGGACCGTTATAATAAAAACACCCCAAAAGACTCCCATCACGATTAAACAAGACACCCTCATCGACAAATTCAAAGTAATTGATCAATGACGGAAACCCCGCAGGGCCGTCGGTAAATTCTTTGACTGGGAACATATTAGATTTTCCTGCTGCGTTTTAAAACACACTTGGGCGTATTTATCTTTTCCCGGGCACTATAAAAATCCCTGTACAACAATGACCGTAAGAATATTTTAGTGGCCCACGGATCGACCTTGGCCGTTAATTTACTGACGATTAGCCCAATGCTCCATATTAATAAGGCCAAAATGAGCGATACTGCATCCCTTCCGGCCGTACATAGGCTCAATGACAGGCAAGCCAAAAGAATAATGTTCTCCCGTTCTCCTCCGAGTAACAGGATCGGCCGGGTCAAACTCTGTAAGAATGGCGTGCTGATTTTACGGTTCATTTTTTACATTTGCGCTGAAAACATGGCTGCGTTGACTAATAATGATGAAGCAAAAAATACAATTCCCCCGACGGCTATGATGTTGGTCAGTTGATGAAGACCATCTCCGATACCTTTCCCGAACGCATTAACGATTCCCCAAAAGCCTATCGCAATCAGGAGAATAGATGTTGGCAATATCCCGGATGTCAAGTCCTTGGCGATTTGATAAAGTTGATTGGACATGACGAGGATCTGCGAGCTTGTCGTTGCGGATGCGTCACCCACCAACAAAACCATTAACACTAATAAAACTGAAAGGACTTTTATTTTTCTCATACCTTCTCTCCTTCATGGATGCACTGTTTTAATTTTGTTGAATCATAACATAGTATTGATTATTTGTCAAATTTAAGATTGACAAAAAATAAAATTAAAAATCCCTGTTTTTTATACGGTGCGGATTATGGCTTTTGCGGATGGGTATAGTCTGCAGTAACGTCGACGGCGGAAACAAACTTGAGCTCTGGTGCCCAGCGCATGGGAAAGCTTAAGCCCGTCTTCTTAAAACTGGTCGCATATATAGGATGCCGGGCATCTGTTTGTGAAGCTTTTTTGGTAAACCAGGCGTTATCAAGCGATGTTGACTCTGCCGCACCAACATAATGCCATCGTCCGTCCCAAATCTCCACCCACGTATGATTGCCGCTCTCATCAGGCCACATCCCGATAGCTGCTATTCGGGCAGGGATACCAACGGAACGCAGGGCATCTGTCAAAAGAATCGATAATCCGGTGCAGGAAGCATAATGGGCCCGCATTGATTCATATGGGCTTTGATCAGGCTTGGACCTCTTATCGGCACTATAGCTCACCTTTAAGGCATCAAAGACATATTTATTTAAAACCAAAACTGCCTGGTCAATGGTTTTACTTCGTTGAGCCATCTTAATAAAACGCCGGTGAAAATCAGCGCGCCAATTATCCCGGCGTTCATTAAGAGAAGCGTACGGCAGGACATCATTAAGAAAAATATCTTGAGGGATATCTTTTCCCCAGGGAACTTCATCCATGGCCTGGTAGGCCAACCGGACATTCTCAACAAGAAAGCTGCTTTTTAATGCCTTGTCTTGTTGAGGCATATTAGCCGTCAGAAACGCCAATCCTTCACGCTCTTGGCCACCCCATGCCCTTGGGGACAACACTAAAAAGAATACAAGAAATATAAATTTGCTAAAGAACCTCATATGGCTTTTTTGAGCTGTTCGATCACATGGGTGTTAAGACTGAAATTCCTGGTACGCCAGGAAGCGGCCATTTCATGTTTGTGCTTGGCCCATAATTGTCCCCAAGTATCCCATCCGGTTTTGGGGCCCTGGCGGTGCACCCAAGGACTATTGGGATAATAGCCATAAATACCATCGGGAAACATATGATTTTTGACGGCCTTATATGTCCAGTACGTCCAGTGAAAGCCAAAATCATTAAAAGCTTTAAGCTCATCGCGCAGATACAAATGCTCATTACAAAAACCATGACGGTAATTGACGCCGAATTCACCCACATGCACAGGCCGTTGTTTCTTTTGGGCAAAACGGTAATAGCCTTCCATACGGCGGCGCAGGGCGTCCTTGTTACAGGTACTCCACGGGTAATGTATAAACTGTATTAAATTAAAGGCAAACTCCATAGGCTCATAAAAATGGATGCTGTATACCCAGTTATCATCCGGAAAATCATCCAACACATCAATTTGCTGGGCCCAATGCTTGCCTTCAATAAACAAGATATGGTTTTTATCCGAACGGCGTATCGCTTTAATGGATTCGCGGTAAAATTCGTTCAATAAACCGGCATCATCCAAGACCGATTCATTGAGCACATCATAACCCGCGATAATGGTCTCATCTTTATAGCGGTCAGCAAGCTTCTCCCACAAAGCATATGTTTTTTGACGATTGGATTTTTTCGTCCATAGCTCTGTCTTACCGTCTAAACTGTCGGAATGCCAATCAGGGTTTTGTGCGCCGGGCGCCGCATGCAAATCCATTATCAAATAGACCTTATGTTTCCGTGCCCAGGTAATGGCCCGGTCCAAATAAGACACCGCTTTGGTGTCAGCCGCCAGCCTGTAATGAAACGGTAAACGGATGCAATTCATCCCCCAGGAAGCCACCTGTTTAAAATCATCTTCAGTAATAAAATTATCCCTGAACTTTGTCATAAGTTCATTCAAAGCCTTGGTACCGCATTGTCCGGTAAATTCCTTTTCAAAAAGCTGCTGGGGCAGGCTGGGCGCAAACACAAAATAGGCTTCCATCATCAGCCATCCGCCGAAATTGACCCCTTTAAGAAGCACCGGCTTGCCCCGGCCATCGACAATCAAAGTTTTATCCCGCTTTAAGAACGCCTTGTTCATATTAAGTCCTTCTCTTTTAAGATCCTTATAAACTCTTTGGCTGCCGGCGGATCAACGGTAATGGAGCCGTCATTATGGCCTCCATGTATCTTTAAGAATTCTTTAGGCCCGGCTGCGGCTTCAAAGAGTTTTTGGCCCACCCAAAACGGCACCACTTCGTCATCCGGGCTATGGATGAACAATTTAGGGACCTTCAAGGCCCTGACCTTATTAATGGAATCAAATTTGAGGCTAAGAAAGAATAAAGGGACAAAAGGATAATAAATCGCGGCCATGTCCCGGGCATTGGTAATGGACGATTCCACCACCAGCAAAGCCGCATTCCGGCGGGTCGCCAAATCTATGGCCACCGTCCCCCCGATCGATGCGCCATAAAGGATAATATTTTTCATGTCCGTATCGCCGCGGGACTGAAGATAATCATAAGCCCCCTGCCCGTCCAAATAAACACCTGCCTCCGATGGCTTGCCTTCACTTTTGCCGTAACCGCGATAATCAAAAATAAATACATTTAATCCCAAATTATAAAAAAATTTGACTTTAAACAGCCTGTCACTCATATTGCCGGCATTGCCGTGGGCAAAGATGAGCGTTGACTTGGCACCCTGGTCCTTAAAAAACCAGCCGTTGAGCGTAACTTGATCAGTGGTTTTAAAATAAACATCTTCCCAGGGCAAGCCCATCACCGACGGACTTAGGTCCATGTCACGGCTTGGAAAGAAGACGCCGACAGATTCCAGATAACGCACCAAGGCAAAAAATCCCGCCAGCATCACTGTAAGGGCCGTTAAGATATCGATCAGTATTCCGGGCATGATTTTTACGTATTGCGCTGGGGGACCAGGGACAGCATCAGGCGTATGGCTTTAAGAATGTCCTCAATTCGGCAAGGTTTGGTCAAATAATGATCAGCTTGCAGGTCCATTCCTTTTTGAAAATCCGCTAAATCACTCTGGGCGGAGACAATAATGACCGGCTGCCATCTTCTGGTCGGAGGGTTTTGGCGCAACTGGCTTAATACCGCCCATCCATTCATTTTAGGCATTTTCAAATCTGAGATGATGATATCAGGGACAGTGCTGATGATTTTTTCCCAGGCCTCCTGCCCGTCCCTGGCCGTTATGACTTCATAATTTTGAGAAGCGATTTTGCGGGCCATGATCTCAAGGACCACGTCCTCGTCCTCAGCTATCAATATTTTGATCGGATGCGCGCTCAATATTCCCTCTTCCTTCGGCGTCGGATGGTTGCCTTATGGCTGCCTGGCAGAAACATAACTTTTAAGATCGTAATGGATCATTTTTTCGGGCATGTCAATGCGATCAATGGCCACCTTGGCCTTGGCAAAAAAATCAGTGGCCATGGTATCGTGATAATCAGAAAACACCACCACCCTTTTAACGCCGGCCGTGATCAGGGCCTTGGCGCAAGTGGTACAGGGCATATTGGTCACATAGGCCGTCGCGCCATCAACGGCATGGCCGCGGCGGGCGGCCTGGACAACGGCATTCATCTCGGCATGCACCGTGCGCACACAATGATTGTCCACCAGCAAACAACCCACATCCTCGCAATGCTCATCGCCGGGGATAGAGCCATTGTATCCCGTAGCAATGACATTTTTATTTTTGACGAGTACTGCCCCGCAATGCATGCGCGGGCAGGTGGCGCGTTCGGAGGCCAGCATCGCCAGTTTCAGAAAATATTCATCCCAATTGGGTCTTTTAGCCATGGTATTCCTTTTCTTTATCTTAACAAATTCCCCCTATATTGTGAAAGTTTTTTGGCTTAAATTTTAGCCAGTCTTTTCATGATCCGGCCGGCAGCTTCCTGAAAAACGGAGGCCGGCGGCAGTAAACTTATGACAATATAGGCTTCACGGTCGAAATCAAAAAAATAACCGGGATAAACCGATACATGGTCCTCTTTTAAAAATTCCAGGACCCATTCTTCTTCTGATTTGACCGCAGGGATGCGCAAGGTCGCGTACCATCCGCCCTGAAGGGCCAAAATTTCAGTATGCCCGCTCAAATGCGTTGAGAGCCATTGCCCGTTTTCTTTGACCCTGGCGATGATCTGCGCCTGCATTTCCGGCGCCTGTTCCAGCCAAAGTCCCAGGGCATTTTGCACCGGCGTATTGACAGACAAATAGGTGTCTGCAATGATTTCCAGACGGGACAGTGCTTCCTTCAAAATCACTTGAGGGCCGGATGCCAAAATCCAGGCGCATTTCATCTGCGGAAGGGCCAGCGTTTTGGACAAACCGCCTAATGCAAAGGTCAGGGCCTTCTGATTACCGGACAAGCTCACAAAATCACCTGCCCCTAAAGCATAATCAAAGAAAACCTCATCAGAAATGATGGCTATCTGATGTTTGCCGCAAAGCTCATTTAAAAAATTTAATTCTGCAGGGCTGATATAAGAGCCTGTTGGATTATTGGGGTTGACTAAAATGATGGCCTTGGTTTTTGAATCGACCAAACGCTCCAACGCAAGGGTGTCCAGGCGCCATTTCTGCCCGTCGTAATGAAGCGGGTATTGTTCAAAATGGACATCATTGATTTCCAACAAAAATTGAAATAAAGGATAACTGGGCCTGGGGATCAGGATTTTCTCGCCCGGATTGACCAAAAGCCGCATTAAAAAGGAATAGGCTTCTGAGGTGCTGGCAGTCAAAATAATATTATCAGGTGAAACCGTCACCTTTTGACGGGCATAATAGCGGGCCACGTCCCGGCGGGCTTTCTTCATGCCGCAGGCGTCAGGAAGGTATTGAAGATTTTCTAAAGAATTTAAAGCGGAAAGCATCCCTTCGGGATAGCTGAAACCACAACCCGTCGGATTTGACGCAGTTAAATCCAGCACCGGAATATGCCGGCTCCCAAAGTCTTCCAGGACTTTGTTTAAGTCATTGGTCTCTTGGCGCCAATTAGTTCGACGGGCAAAGGGGAAATTATCCATTGGTTTGCTTAAGACGGGCAAGCTCCTGCTCTTTGGCGGCAAAAGCTTTTTTCAACTCATCAAATTCACTCTTGGACACCCACTGGATGTCTTCACGCTTTTCCCGGAGCTGGCGATTCTCAAATTTCAATTCCCGAAGCTCCTTGGCATTGGATTCGAGGGTGCTTTGCTGGCTGCTGGCCTTGATGGACAACTGCCGTTTTTCCTCGGTGATTTGTTCAAACTTGATCCTTATGTCCTGCAGCTCACGCTCCAGGCGCAGGCGGCCGGAATGCTCTTTTTCCAAATCACCTTCTGTGCGGAAAATCTGGTCTTTAAGGTCTTTTTCATGGAGCTTTAATTTCTCAAGGGTCTCCTGCTCTTTCTCGCGCCAGCTTTTTTCAAGGGCCAATTTTTCAACCAGGTCCTTGGCTTCGCGCTTCTTATCATCAGCCGACGCTAAAGCCCTTTTCTGGTCCATCTTCATCTTCTCAATTTCACCCAGCAACGACTGATTATGCTTCTCCCAACGCTCGGCAATGGATTTCCAGTCTTTACTGGTGTCCATGGTTGCGGGGTCGGGCGACAAGGAAGGCCTTTTTTCTTTTTCCTTCTTCCTCTTAGCCTTAACTGCCGGGTCTGCCGGCAACATGTAAATCATGACAGCCAGGGCCACCAAAACAACAAAAGCCACGATAATAATCCAAAACATATAATATCCTTTGCATGAAAGATAAAATTATAACGTAATCTTAGGGGATATCAAAATAGCACAGAATACGATGAAAGGCAAAGGGCTTTATGGCTTGCTTAACCGGGTCAAATTGCTCCTGGCTTGAGCAAAAGATGGATCAATGCGCAGGGCTTCTTCGAGGCTTAGATAGGCATCCTTTTTATCCCCCATGTGGATATAAACAAAGGCCATATTATTGTATAAAGACGCATCTTTGCCATCAATGATGGCTGCCTGCTTGTACTTCCCCAAGGCCCTGGTCCATTGCCCCATGGCA